>QNBN01000038.1 GCA_003645695.1 Spirochaetota bacterium
GTACTCTGACAACCATGTTATCCTTCCCTGCACTCAGATATAGGAATATTTCAGAACCAAGAGGTTCAATAACTTCTACCTTGGCCTTTATAAGCTTACCTTGCTTCTCCGATTCTTTTACTATATTTTCATCGATAAGATCCTCAGGTCTAAACCCAAAGATTGCCTTTTTACCTTCGTAATCCTTAACCTTATCATATGCATCCTTCTTAACGGCAACGGTAAATGCACCATTCTTGACAAAATAATCAGAACCCTGCTTAACAACCTCAACTTCTATAAAGTTCATAGGTGGGCTTCCAATAAACCCTGCAACAAATTTGTTTACCGGATGATTGTAGAGATTCAGAGGATCTGAGATCTGCTGAATAAGACCGTCTTTCATAACTACAATCCTGTTTCCCATCGTCATAGCTTCTACCTGGTCATGGGTAACGTATATTATTGTAGCTTGAAGATTTTGGTGCAGTTTTGCAAGCTCTGTTCTCATCTGGACCCTTAGTTTTGCATCAAGGTTTGAAAGAGGCTCATCAAAAAGGAATACTGCAGGCTTTCTAACAATTGCTCTTCCCACAGCTACCCTCTGTCTCTGGCCACCTGATAGAGCTTTTGGTTTACGGTCAAGCAGGTGCTCTATATCGAGAATTCTTGCAGCTTCTTTAACCCTCTGATCAATTTCATCTTTAGGGAGTTTACGTAACTCAAGCCCAAAGGATAGATTTTTGTATACGTTCATATGTGGGTAAAGGGCATAGTTCTGGAAAACCATAGCTATATCCCTATCTTTTGGTGGCACATCATTAACCAGCCTATCACCAATATATATCTCCCCTTCTGTTATCTCTTCAAGACCGGCAATACATCTCAGAGTTGTTGATTTACCGCAACCGGAAGGTCCTACAAGAACAACAAACTCCTTATCAGCAACCTCCAGATTAAATTTGTTTACAGCCACTACATTACCTTCAAAAACCTTTTTTACATTTTTTAAGATTACATCTGCCATATCATCCTCCAGTTTTTAATGTAAACGTTTACCTAATTTTATTTAAGATACCACTTATTACATCTATATAACCACAATTAAGTAGCGTTGTCAACAATAAAATTCAATTTTTATATGCTTAAAAACCTCTTTTTATGAATACAAAAGGAGAATCAAATCATTAAAACCATTATTATTGTTAAGAAATGTGTAAACGTTTACCTTGTCATTTCATAATATATTAATTAATTTTCCCTTAAAACTATTTTAAGACCTGATGAAATGAGGAATTGCCCTATTTGATAGATCTTACTGGTATTATTATGTTTGAAATTAATTTTAACTCATTTAAGTCATAGAATTATAAATGCATGAGGTATAATTGATCTTTTAATCAAGTTAAGAAATGGTTTTAATACATTTTCAATATATGGAGAAAATCTATGGCTACAATAAAGGACGTTGCAAAGAAAGCAAATGTTTCAATAGCTACAGTCTCAAGGGTTATAAACGCCAGGGGAAAATACAGCAAAGAAGTAGAAGAAAGAGTACTGGATGCTGCAAAAAGCCTCAACTATACTATAAATTTCAGAGCAAAAGGTTTAAAAACAGGTAAAACAGGAGTTATAGCAATTTCTATTCCAGATTACTATAAGATTCATTATCCAGAAATATTAACAACCATTGTACCACATCTCTCTTCAAAGGATTTTCATGTTGATTTATTAGTAAATATAAGACTACAAAAAATTTACAACTATATTAAAGAAGGTAGGTACGATGGTTTAATAATCATTAGTCCTGAACAAGACGATAGAGCAATACATAATATCATCAAGGAGAAAATTCCCACTATATTTGCCTACAAGGAGATAGAAAGGGAAGACGTCAGTACAGTTTCTATAGATTTTTTCCAGGCAGGCTACCTGGCAACAAAGCACTTAATAAGATCTGGGCACAAAAGCATAGTTTTTGTAGGATTAGACTATGAATCCTATGCCTCAAATGAGATTGAAAGAGGCTATCTTTTTGCACATGACGAATATGGTATTCAGTACAGAGAAGAAAATATTCTAAAGTTTGACAGAAGTGAACCATTCAATTTATACATGAGGTCATTGAAAGAACTAATTAAGAAAAGTTTGTCATTCTCTGCAGTATTAACCACTGACCATCTCAATGCCTATATTATTCTCAAATTATTATATGTGTTAGGCCTTAAAATCCCGGATGACGTATCCGTTGTTGCATGTGGTGAAAGGAGTAAATTAAGATACACAATACCCGACCTAACCACAGTTATCCTTCCAATCGAACAAACGGCAATTCTTTCATCAGAAATTCTGGTCAATGCACTGTTAAACAATGATAATGTTGTTAAAAGAATAAAATTAATGGTACAGATATCAGAGGGTAAATCTGTCCTAAAAAGATTGACTAAAATATAATAAATTAATATTCTAAATCAAAAAGTATGGAGTCTCGGGAAATGGATGTACTCGAACAGCTTGAGAATATTTTGAACAAGGCAAAAGTCGACATTACCAATGTTACCTCTCTTGAAAAATTAGAACAGCTTAAAATAAAGTACCTAGGCCGGAAGAGCGAAATTAGTTCTATTCTTAAATCTCTGGGTAAGTTGGCACAGGACATAAGACCCATAGTTGGTAAAAAATCCAATGAAGTGAAGAGAGAAATAACAGCCCTGCTTGAAAAAAGGAATCAGGAACTTCTTGAATCAATCTTCACCCGTCTGGAAACAGATGAAAAGATTGATATCACAGAACCTGGAGAAAAGGTAAAAATCGGTCATACTCATCCTATTACACAGATGAGAATTGAGGTTGAGGATATCTTTACATCAATGGGTTTTTCAATTATGTCAGGGCCTGAAATAGAACTGGAGTATTATAATTTCGAAGCTCTAAACATTCCAAAAGACCATCCTGCTAGGGACATGCAGGATACAATCTGGACAAAGGATGGGAATCTCCTTCGAACACACACCTCCTGCGTGCAAATAAGAACGATGGAGAAGTTCAGGCCTCCTATAAGGGTAATTGCGCCTGGTCGAGTATTTAGATATGAGGAAACCGATGCATCCCATGAACATACCTTTTATCAGGTGGAAGGTTTGATGATTGATAAAGATATTTCCGTTTCTAATCTCATAGCTGTAATGAAAACAATGCTGAAAGAGGTTTTTCACAGGGATGTTAAAGTAAGGTTAAGGCCTGGATATTTCCCATTTGTTGAGCCTGGTTTCGAGCTGGATATAAACTGCCTCATATGCGGTGGTGAAGGCTGTCCTGTTTGTAAATATTCTGGATGGGTTGAACTATTACCCTGTGGCCTTGTACATCCTAACGTCTTGAGGGCAGGTAATATTGATCCCGAAGAATACTCAGGGTTTGCTTTTGGAATGGGGCTTGACAGACTGGTAATGATGAGGTATGAAATTAACGACATAAGATTATTTCACAGTGGAGATCTTAGATTTCTTGAACAATTTTAACAATCAGAATTTTAACAATCAGGTAGGAAGGTTATGGAAATGGAAGCTGAAGGCAATGAAATGTTAAAGAATGAACTTTCGAAGTACATTAAAACTGGAGATAAGGTATGCGAAATCGGAAGTGGTTCATGTAGTCAGTTAAAGGGACTTATTGAAAAATATGGTATAAAAGGATACGGTGTTGATCCATACGGGATTGTTGTGGAGAATCAAAATCCTTCCTGTTACAAATTAGAAGCTGAAAAACTATCATCATTGAGTGAAAAGTTTAATATAATCTATTCCATAAGGAGCTTTCATCATATTCAATGGCCTGAGGTTTTTCTGGACGAGGCATTTAGATCTCTGGAAGAAGGCGGAGTTGTAATAACAGTTGATTGGAAGTGGGGTACCAAAACAGGAATACACGAGAGATACTACAGCCTTTCTGAGATGATTGAGCTATACGAATCTTCCGGATTTAAAATCCTTAAAAAAATTGATGGACAGCACAACTTTTGTATTACTGGTCAAAAAATGTAGATCATTCGTTCTAACCAGCTAAACAGTTGCATATGCCTTTTTTATCAGGATAGAATCAAGGAGAACTATTGCAGCCATTGCTTCGACAACTGGCACCACTCTTGGAACGATGCAGGGATCATGTCTTCCCTTTATCCTGATCTTCCTTTTTTTTCCATCGATATCCACAGTGTCCTGTTCAATCGCAATTGATGCTGGAGGCCTTACCGCAACCCGGATTATTATATCAGCACCAGTTGAAATCCCTCCGAGAATACCACCTGCCCTATTTGTATGGGTAGTGATTTTTCCCTTCCTTTTAATAAATCTATCATTATATTCACTGCCTTTCATTTCAGAAACTTTTGAACCAGCTCCAACCTCAAACGACTTTATTCCACCAATGGATAAGATAGCGTGCCCCAGAACAGCATCAAGCTTATCAAACACTGGATCTCCTACTCCTGCTTCAACCCCACTAATAGTAAGCTCAATCTCTCCTCCAATCGAATCTCCCTCTTGTTTAACATCTTCAATAAGGGCAATCATTTTTGGAGCAGTTTCTTTATCCGGGCATCTCACAGGATTTTTCTCGATAAAATCATAATCGATTTCTTTAATCTTAATATCACCAATCTTTCTGGTATAGCCATATATTGTTATCCCCCATTTATCCAAAACCATCTTTGCAATAGCCCCTGCTGCAACTCTGGCAGCCGTCTCTCTTCCTGAAGCTCTACCTCCGCCTCTCCAATCTCTCATTCTATATCTCATATAGTATCCAAAATCAGCATGTCCGGGTCTAAAGATATCTTTAAGGTTTTCATAGTCTGTTGATTTTATGTTTCTGTTTGCAATGAACATAGCAATGGGCATACCTGTAGATTTACCTTCAAAAACACCTGAAAATATCTCCACCTTATCCTTTTCATCACGAGGAGTTGAAATACTGCTCTGCCCGGGTCTTCTCCTTTTTAACTCACGATTTATATAATCAACATCTATTTCAACACCTGAGGGAACCCCATCCACAACTACACCTATCCCACACCCATGGCTCTCTCCAAAGGTAGTTATCCTGAACAATCTACCAAAACTATTTCCTGACATCCTCTCCTCCAATCAAGGTAAAGTACCTGTTATTAAATTTAAATATTCTAACATTCCTTTTAAATAATTCAGAAAGATTTTCAGAAGTAAGCCCATCTTCTATATTTCCTTTAAAAAATATCCTTCCAGAATCCAGTATCAAAATCCTATTAAAAATTCCAACAATCTCTTCGGTATTGTGGGTAGTATATATTATTGACATCTCTTTGCCATCATTAATAACTGAACCTTCTGCAAGATCCTCAATCAATGATAAAAGATCTTCTCTGGAGGGGAGGTCCAGACCAACAGCAGGCTCATCAAAAACCAGAATTTTTGGTTTTCCTATTACAGCTCTTAAAATCAATATCTTTTGCTTCTCTCCATCGGATAAGTATTTAAATGGCTCATTGATCCTTTCCGACATCCCAATCCGGTCAATTAACTGCAATGCGTTATCTTTCATCTCTTTAGACACTGATTCGTACAAACCAATAGTTGCAAAATAACCAGATAATACCACATCCAGAATTGATATGGATAAAAAATTGTCCACCATACCTTTGAGGGGAGTTCCTATATATCCAATCTTCTTTCTGATTTCTCTCAAGTCATACCCATATGGGTATTTCCCAAAACGATAGATATCTCCTCTAGATGGGTGTAAATAACCTACTATCATGCTTAATAGAAGGGTTTTACCTGAACCATTTTTGCCAAATAGGACCCAATTCTCTCCTCTTCTAACCCTCCAATCAATATTATTTAGGAGTGGTTTTCCAGAACGTATAAAATACACTGATTTCAAATATAGCATATACTTCCCCAGATATACATTTATCTTGAAATATGACTTAATAAAATCTTATCCTTTAAGATAATCAAAAAATCTGAAATGTTTAAGTCATTGCATCAATTAGATTCTGCGGATTTATACATATCAATCATGTTAAATTTTAGCTTTTTTCAGATTGAGCAAGCATTTGATTATCCAATTCTTCAATGGGCATAATATTCATTTTAGGTATAAAATTCGACAGAGATAACAATCCTTTATTATTGTTAATTATATATAACAAATAGACAAACTAATTCTTTTATTGCAATTAAAAGTGTACTTGTCTATTTGTTTTATTTAAACTATGATAAAGAAAAATACTCAAAAGGGGTTAAACAGATGCAAAAAGATCAAATAATAAGAAAAGATCTTAAGGGATTTATTTTAACATTAGCCAAATCGGCAAAATCAATGCTAAACTCTTTTCCCTTTTTTGTAGGAATTGTAATACTAATGGGGCTGTTCAAAGTTTTCATTCCAAATAGTGTAATTTATCATATATTTACAGGAAATGCATGGCTCGACACTGCTATTGGTTCACTTTTTGGGAGCATCCTTGCCGGAAATCCAATAAACAGTTATATAATTGCCAACTTTCTTTTGAAGGATGGTATAAGCCTCTTTGCTGTTACATCCTTCATTGTTGCCTGGGTTACAGTAGGAATCACCCAGCTACCCTATGAGATTCAAACCCTTGGCAAAAGATTTACCATTGCAAGAAACCTTTCCAGCTTTATCCTATCCATGTTCGTATCCCTTATAACTGTAGTGATCGTGAGGGCACTATCATGAAAAAAATTAAAAATAAACAGAGTAGAAAACAATTAAATTCTGGATTGTACTTTTTAGCTACTGTTATAATCCTTACTATAGTTGCTCTTTTAATCGACTCTGAAAAAACCGTCAAGGCCCTCTATTATTCTTTAAAATTACTTATAAACCTTATACCCATTATCGTAATGGTGATACTATTTATTGCAATCATAAATTTCTTTGTAGATCAAAAAAAGCTATCATCCTACTTAGGAAAAGAGTCCGGTATAAAGGGATGGATTATTACTATAATTGCAGGAATAATCACGCATGGGCCAATATACGTATGGTTTAATTTGCTAAAGGAGATGAAGAAGAACGGCATGCGCACAGGATTTATTGCAATATTTCTATATAACAGGGCAATTAAGATACCTCTGATTCCTGTGATGATCTACTACTTTGGTACTTTGTACACGGTAACTCTAATGATTGTCATGATAATAACATCCCCTATAATTGGATTATTTGTTGAGCTGTTTACTGAAAAAGATAGTTTGGATTCTAAGCCTATGTCTGGAGTAAAAAATATTGAAAGCTCATAGAGTTTATGATAATTGGAAAGAATCTATCTTTATCAAAAGATTAAATCGATTTACAATCCTTGTTGAATTAAAAAAAGATCAAAGGATAAATGCCTACCTGCCAAATACTGGAAGATTACAGGAACATTTAATCCCTGGTCACAAAATATTTTTAACTAAGATTAAAACAGAAAAGTTTGATTATAAAGCAGTTGCCTCCTACTATCAGGGATCCTATGTCTTTTTGGACACTGTCAAATTAAACAGGATGTTTGAACTGTTTATTAATAATGACTTAATAGAGGAGTTTAATCATCCTGTTTTAACCTGTAGAGAATATACAATAGAAAATCACCGATATGACTTTTTTCTCAGGGATCGCCTCAACAACAGAAATTTGATTGAAATAAAAAGCTGTACTCTATGCCATAACCATACTGCAATGTTTCCCGATGCTCCAAGTAAAAGAGCGCTTTCCCATATATTCCACCTATCCGGATTAGAAAACTTAAGCTATAAGCCCTGGATTATATTTTTAATTTCCCACAGTAGAGCTGAGAGATTTATCCCAAATCTACATACCGATCCTGAGTTTACAGAAGCCCTTATAAAACTAAAAAATCTAAACATTGCTGCTTTCCGATATGAAATGATTGATCCTGTAACAGTAGATCTTGATTCCCTATACAGGATAAATTTGGACCTTAAGTCAGCGAAGGATCACCTAACAATTTCAGGAAGCTATTTGCTCATTCTCGAGAATCATGAGGATATAAACATTAAAATAGGACAACTCGGTAAAATTAGCTTTAAAAAAGGATACTATGTCTATATAGGATCAGCTATGAATGGCCTTGACCAAAGATTAAACAGGCATCATCGCTCATTAAAAAAGAAGAGGTGGCATATTGATTACATTTCCCCCAATCCAATGAGATTAATAAAGGATTTTAAAATAAGAAGAAGGGACAGGGTTGAGGATAAAATTGCTGATGATCTTATGAAAATAGCTGATGGTTATATTTTGAACTTCGGTTCATCAGATAGCAGGTTAAAATCTCATCTGCTTTTCTTCAAAAAATCACCTTTACAAAATCAACTATTCATAAAAGTTATTCTTAATTATCAAACATTCACTGAAAATTTAATTTTATAAAATAATATTTTATCTTTAACAAGACGCCTCCTACTGTTATATTAGGAAAAAATAAGATTGTTAAAAAGATGAAGTTAAATACACTACTGGAACGTTATAAGAGAGATATTTCAGCTAACCTTGTAAAACTGTTTGATTCCGATCCTATTAACCTTAAATCTGTTAACAGGTGGGGTAAGGATGTCCTAAATAGGTTAAAAGAGTTTTCCACACGTGGTAAACTCTTGAGAGGAAGCCTCATACTTTTAAGTTCTGAGATGTACTCCGGAAAAGAAATTCCAGGTAGTATAGAAACAGCTACTGCAATAGAGCTTATACACACCTCGCTTTTGATCCACGATGATATTATGGATCGTGATGAGTTGCGACGGGGGATGCCTACCCTTCATTATCAGTATAAGACAATCTACCCAGAAAACAGTGTGGATAACCACAGTTATGAGGCTTTACATTTTGGTGAAGCTATGGCAATATGTACAGGCGACATTGGATTCTTCATTGCCTTTTCCATTTTATCAAATGTTCAGATTGAACCTTTTAAAATTAACAGAATATTAAAGCTATGGTCCAGTGAATTCTCGTATGTGGGAGCTGCTCAAATGGACGATATGTATTTTGAGGTTCTAAAAGAAAATATCTCAGATGAAAATATTTTGAATATGTACAGATATAAAACCTCGAGGTATACTTTCTCTCTACCTCTGGTAACAGGAGCAGAACTGGCAGGTGCTTCTGATAGAGATATTGAAATACTTGAAGAGTTAGGTGAAAAAATTGGCATTATATTCCAGATCAAAGATGATGAGCTTGGCCTTTTTGGAAGTAAAGAAAAAACTGGAAAACCAACGGGTTCTGACATTCAAGAGGGGAAAAATACACTATACATTTCATATCTCAGAAGAATGGTTAAAGGGAAAGATCGCAGGACAATAGAAGGGATCATATCCAGGAAGGATGGATCAAAGGGCTCAATAGAAAAAATAAAAGAAATTATGGTTGATTCT
Source organism: Spirochaetota bacterium (assembly GCA_003645695.1). GTDB lineage: Bacteria > Spirochaetota > B62-G9 > B62-G9 > B62-G9 > B62-G9. The sequence continues at coordinate 9,426 of QNBN01000038.1, forward strand.
GGGATAAAAAGTAAAATCGATAATATGGTCAATAAATTAAAAATCGAAGCAAAAAAATTGATCGACAGACTGAATATTAGCAGTGAGTATAAACAATTGCTTAACAGTTTGACAGAGTATATGTATAAAAGGGATAAATAGAAAACCTGTGTTATCCTCTATGATATATAATTGATATTTTAGGTATTTAAATCCAGGTTGATTTTTAAGTATATTAATATCTATAGAGATTCTTTGGCCTTTTAATACCAGCAAAACTTTTATTTTAGATAATGTATAATAGGTTTAAAAATGGAAATTATAGTCTCTGATACCATAGGATTCTGTTCAGGTGTAAGAAAAGCGATAAGAGGAGCTGAAAAAGCTTTAAAAGGTAACAGCAAAATCTACTGTTTAGGGGATATAATTCATAATAAAGGTGTGGTTAATCAATTAAAAGAAAAGGGGATGGTTTTTGTTAAAAGCTTAGATGAAATTCCAAATGGAGCTTCTTTTATTATCAGGTCTCACGGACTACCCTTTGAAACAATTGAGAATATCCAAAAAAAGGCAGTTCATATATATGATTTTACATGCCCAAAGGTGAAAAAATCCCACAAATTGGTAGAATCACTTAAGAACCATAAAAGACCGATAGTTATAGTTGGAAACAGAGAGCACCCGGAAGTAAAAGCCATCTTTTCTTTAACAGAAAATAGAGGAATAATAATTGAGAAGCCCGAAGAGGTAAAGACAAAATTAAATACTGATGAATGTTATGTCTTAGTCCAGACTACCTTTAAACCTGTTTTGTTCTATGAAATAGTTAAAGAAATAGTTTCATTTACAAAAAAAGCGATTATCTACAATACTCTATGTGAAGAAACCACAAAGAGACAGGAGGAGGTAAAAGATCTTGCAACCAAAGTTGATATGATTATAGTGGTTGGAGGAAAGCACAGCAGTAACACAAAAACACTATTCTCTATATCAAACAGCATGGTAAAATCCGTACATATAGAAAATGCTGATGAGCTACAAAATGATTGGTTTAAAGAAGTACATCGTGTAGGAATAGTTAGCGGAGCTTCAACCCCGGACGACGATATCGATAGGGTTATTGAAAAAATTTACTATTTTGAGAGGAATAACGAAGATGAAACACAGAGATAGGGTTTTAGCATCCCTGAATCATGTAGTGCCTGACAGATGCCCGATGCAAATAAGCTTTACGCCTGAGTTTGCCGGGCGTTTGAGTGAAGACCTTTTAGCAAAGGGAGTTGATAGCTACAACCCTCATGGAGGAGGCAATACCTATGAGCTTGAAAGAGCCCTTGGTGAAGATATATTATTAACTTCAGTAGGATGGGCTAATTCCTACTACCAGGAGAGAGAATACTACGTTGATGAGTGGGGTGTAGGATGGAAAACTGTATACTATGATACGAAATTTGGAAGAGGAAAATATACCGAACCGGTGGGGCATCCTCTGGCTGATGATTCAGCAATAAATTCATATATACCCCCTGATCCCACACGGCCTGAACTTTACAATGATGCATCAGAAACACTAAACAACTATCAGAATGAATATTTTATTGTAGGGGTTGTAGTAACAACAATATTCGAATGTGCATGGGCTTTAAGAGGGTTGGATAAGCTTATGATGGATTTTGTAGTAAACCCTGATCTTGCAGAAAGGATTCTTGATATCCCATATAAATATCATCTTGAAGTAGCAAAGAGACTTACTAAAATGGGTGTCGATATGATATGGACAGGGGATGATATGGGCGGACAAAAAAATATGTTAATATCACCGGATTATTGGAGAAGGTTTTTTAAACCAAGAATGGCATATCTATTTAGTGAAATAAAAAATATAAACCCGGAAGTAAAAATAGCTTACCACAGCGATGGATACATAGAGCCAATTATTCCTGAGCTAATTGAAATTGGTCTGGATGTGTTAAATCCAATACAACCTGCCTGTATTAATATAGAAAGGATTAAAAAACTTTATGGAGATAAACTCTGCTTCTGGGGTTCAATAGATGAACAGTACACACTCCCTTTTGGTACTCCTGAAGATGTAAAAAGGGAAGTAAAAGAGAGAATAAAAACACTTGGGAAGAATGGTGGTTTCATAATAGGACCGACTCATCACGTTCAATTGGATACACCGTTAGAAAATTTCTGGGCAATGGTGGAAACTATAAAGAATACACCCTGTAGAAATTAGGATAGAACCTTTGCAAACCTCATTTATGTTTCAAAGTTATTATAAAACAGTCGAGTCTAATAGGCAAGGGAACCTTCAATCATGATAAAAAACTTACTTTGCCTATTAGTTTTATACCTATAAAAAATTATATTTAAGTGGCCTTGAATATTTTAGTATTCTAATTAATCATAAATACTGTTATTAAAGATAACAGAAAATGCTGGTGCAAAAAATAAAGATGTAGCTTCGCTAGACTATAATTTTTATGAATAAAACCATAAGTCAAAGTTTGGCTTAATTATGAGAACTCGAAGTTTATCCTTTTTGATCAAGTTGAGGTAATGAGAGAAAATCCAGGTATAGATATGTTTCATAGATTATAGTTTCAGTCTATATTTGTGGGACTGAACCTTCCTGATTCAACACTGAAAACAAACTTATCACCACGGTACTGAGAATGTAACAGCTCAATAGCTATATTATTTTCATCGTATATAATTGATTCCTGAAACATAGCCGGGAATCCCGGATTAACCTTTAAAAGTTCTGCATCATCTTCATCAAGAGCAATTGCCCATAAGATCTGGATCGAGTGCTCCAGAGTTACACCAAAATCTTCAATTAGAAGCTTATAGAGCGAATCAGGAATTTCCATATTCATTATGTCCTTAAAATCTCTATAAGACAAATAACTTCTTTCAATAACCAGTGGAGTTCTGTTCCCACATCTTAATCTCTTAATTTCAATAACTCTGTTATCTCCCCCCAGCATCAACTTTTTTGCCATTTCTTCATCAGCTTCTATTACCTTTTTTACAATCAACCTGGTAGTGGGTTTTATATCTCTCCTTTTCAGTTCATGTGTAAGGCTCGTGATGTTCTTAAGAGAATATAAAACTTTTTCATCGCTCTTTGATGTTACAAAGGTCCCAACACCATTTTTCTTTTCAAGGATACCATCATTTACCAGCTGCATAATAGCCTGGCGAACAGTATTGCGATTCACTTTAAACATCTCTGCAAGGTCGTTTTCAGAAGGAAGTTTTTCACCCACCTTGTAGCGTTCTTTTTCAATCATTTTTCTCAACCAATTGCTCAGTTGAATGTATTTGGGCGGAGCCCCCCTCCTTCTAGTTATGTTTATCATTTATTGTTCCTTATGCTTTTATGGTTTTATTCATTAAAATTATGTTTTTTGTACCAGCATTCTCTGTTCTAGCGAAGCTATATCTTTTATTTTTTTAATAACAGTATTTATGATTGATTAGAATACCAAAATACTTAAGACTATTTAAATCTAATCTTTTATAGGTATAAAACGAATAGACAAACATGGTCTTTTATTATAATTGAAAGTGTACTTCCCTATTCATTAATCAACTATATTTTATACCAAAGTATTTCTTATATCAAGCAAGATATTTAAATAAGCTAAAAATAAAAAAGAGGAGAAGACATTAAGCCCCCTCCTCCTTACTTTTCACTTATCATATCAATCAAAAACAACTTCCCTTTTTAAACCTGAATAACCCTTCTCTTGCTAGTATCTGCATTATTGATAGATTCAGCAACAAAGTTCTCCATTTCGTCCGTAGCTTTGCTGAACTGCTGGGCTGTCGCAATCGTAGCAGGATGTGTATTGAACTGAGGTGGCTCAAGTCCTTTAGGATCATAGGCTTCTCTAAAATACTGGAACTTATTAAGCTTTTCCAGTACTTCTTCAGGTACAGGTTCCTTCCAGCCATCACTATCAAACTCAATATCAATACCAAATTCATCCACCTGATCAATGTACTTAGGTGGACAGGTAAATACTGCAGGTGCTCCTGCCAGCTTCTCAAAGTGCCACAGTCTTGTTTTACCATCAACAACAGGGCCACTTCTCATTGAGCAGATAAGCATTTTACTTGGATATCCGTTTTCCTCCATATAGTTGATAGCCTTTTTGAAAATTGCTATACTTGACCACCTTATGTCTGCTTCAGTAAGCTCAATACCAAGCTCCTCTGATTCTTTCTGAAAGTTCCCAAGCGCTTCATATCTTCCGGTCATTGATGTAATTACCGATCTCCAGAAGGTTAAATCAACTCCATTCTTCTTGGCTTCTTCCAGGCCCTCTTTTACCGCCTGAGCAACAGCAGCAAACTGCGGTAAAACATAAGCCAGAGTACAATTGGTCGGTATTCCCTTGGATGTTAAGAACTTAATAACTCTTACACCCTGCTCTGTACCGGGAATCTTCACCATAACATTTGATGCGAGGCTTGCAAGTTCCAGCGCCTGCTGTTTCATAGCTTCTTCATTCTGATAATCTCTTGGGTCTACCTGGCCTGATATGTAACCATACTTGTAGTTTGAGGCTCTAAAAACATGAAGATACTTCTCAGCCCCCCTCTTTACGACCTCTTTGTAAACCATCCACCATATTTCATGGGTGTTTGCATCAGGATTCTGCCTTTTTTTCTCGATTGACATTTCTCTCCAGAATCCAGGATCATCCTTTATTACCGCACCTGAGAGCGGAGGATTCGTTGTTACACCATGGAAAAGCTGTCCCATTGGATCGCTGGTATTGTAGTATCTGTTTAAAAGCTCATACTCAGCATCCCTTTCCTCCACAGTTGGTTTAGCCATGATTCTTTTCCATTTCCAGGAATCGAATACTAGAGGTGATGAATCCCACCAGATCTCTACATCTTCCCCGGTGTCATTAAATCTTTCCATAGGGCTCTTTTTAACTGCCATATACTTCCTCCTTCGGTTATTTTTGTTAAAAAGTTTTTATTTTTGCGAAAAATATATATAAATTGTATTGAAAAATCAAATTTATTAAATACAATAACAGCTTACAAAACGATTATTTATATGGTATTATCCATTAAAATCATGCACTTTGTACAAATATTTTTGTTTATAAAAATAATAAGCATGCAATCTCCATAAACTTTAATTTAAAATGTATTTACCTATTTCATAATAATTGAATTGATATTTAAATCTAATCTTTTCTATAAATTATAAAACAATAGAACTTAATCTAATCTATATAGCATTGAAGCTAAAAATATTAAATAAACTTAATCATTTATTAATAAAATATTAATATACCACTGTTAAAACATCAAGTTAAAATATTATATTAAGGATAGAAATATGCCAATACCTACAATCTACAGTAAAGACAGGAAGGTTTTTATTCTGGATCAAACACTCCTTCCCCTGGAAAAAAAATACATCCAGATTAAGGATGAAAAAGAAATGTGGGAAGCGATAAAAAAGCTAAGAATACGTGGGGCACCTGCTATTGGAATTGCAGCTGCCTTTGGGATATGGCTTGGTATTAAAGATTTTAAAGGCGATGAGATTAAAAAGTTTTTAAAGCGATTTAATGATGTATGTGATTATCTTGCAACTTCAAGACCTACTGCGGTTAACCTTTTTTGGGCTATTGATAGAATAAAAAACCTGGTAAATAAGAATTTGGAACTAAAACCAGAGGAGTTGAAAGATATAATTTTTGAAGAAGCAAATCTAATGATTGAAGAGGACAATAATGTATGCAGGGCTATCGGGTGCCATGGTGTAAGGCTAATAAAAGATGGAGATTCTCTAATCACCCATTGTAATGCAGGCGGGCTTGCTACAGCAATGTACGGGACTGCTCTCGCGCCAATGTATAGGGCTAAAGAGCTTGGCTACAATATACATGTATGGGTCGATGAAACAAGGCCACTTCTTCAGGGAGCAAGAATTACGGCATTCGAGTTAGTAGAAGCTAAAATTCCCGCAACTTTAATCACTGATAATATGGCTGCTTTTGTAATGTATCAGGGCAAGGTTAATCTTGCTATAGTTGGTGCTGATAGAATTGCAGCAAACGGAGATACGGCAAATAAAATTGGCACTCTGGCCCTTGCAATTCTATCCTCTGAGTTTAATGTTCCCTTCTATATAGCAGCTCCCCTATCAACAATAGATCTCAACAAAAGTTCAGGGGAAGACATTCCAATTGAAGAAAGAAATCCGGATGAAGTTATCAGGGGTTTTGGTAAACAGACCGCTCCTTCCAATATAAAGGTCTATAATCCGGCATTTGATGTAACACCAGCTAGATATATCACTGGTATAATTACTGAAAAGGGAATAATTCATCCTCCATTTGAAGAAAATATTAAAAAGCTCTTCTAAAATTAGGGCATAAAACGAGAAGGGTAGCTTTATAGCTTCTGCACTATTCTCAAATACTGGAGTTACCCTCGGAGGATTTATCTGTTATCTATTATTTGGCGATGAGGGGCTTTACTTTTCTAGCCTATATATATATACATTTCAACTTCAGGATACTCCTTTCCAATCGGGCTTGGAACAAACCCAGGAAAATCCATGCTGGTAACAAATATAATGACAATTGTTGTATTCATTATATTAATCTTATTAAAGATGGCCATTTAATCAGGAGAATTGATATATTTATTTCAGGATTTAATAAAATTTTATTAATCAGGGCAAAAAATTGTTTGATGCTTCGAAAATAATCAGGATTGTCAAAGAAAATATAGAAGGTCTTGATGCCTTTACTGTAATTCCTGTAGTAGATCTTAA
>QNBN01000039.1 GCA_003645695.1 Spirochaetota bacterium
AATAGGCAAGTGAACTTTCAATCATGATAAAAAACTTACTTTGCCTATTCGTTTTATACCTATAAAAAATTATATTTAAGTGGCCTTGAATATTTTAGTATTCTAATTAAACATAAAATTCTGGTACAAAATACCACAATTTTTATGAATAAAACCATAAGTTGACATTGGGATTACATATTGCTAAAAAGCATGAGTCCTGGTGGAATATTGAAAAAACTAAATATTGAGTAATGGAGGTGATAATGTATACATTTAATATGATACCACCTCGAACCAGTGGAATGGCTTTGATGATTGTTGCAATTTTAATCCCTTTTTTGATATCTATATTTTTAGGAATAGATCTCTATATGTTAAAGCATGTAAAGTACAATATTGACCGGAATGAATTGCAGATCAAAGGTGGTCTTTATAAAAGAGTACTGAGTAAAGATGAACTTGACTTGGATTCAGTATCGATAGTTGATTTAAATAACAAAATGGATCTTGCGCCTGTTATTAAGAGAAATGGAATCGGTTTGCCTGGGATTAAGGAAGGCTGGTTTAAATTAAGGAATGGTGAAAAGGCTCTTTTATTTTTAACTGATACAAAAAATGTGGTATATATACGGACGTTAAAGGGATATGCATTGCTCCTAAGTGTATCAAATCCTGAAGAGTTTGTTAAAAAATTGAGAGCAATGGGTTAGTTAAATCCTACTACAATTCGTAAATCGGTTATAATTATGTCTAGTCTGGTTATCAGGGAGATGAGAATTGATGATTTGGAAAAATCTCTTTCTCTTATTAGAAAGGTCATTATCGTTTCAAATTCAAACGATTATACTGAAACAATAATCAAAAATCTATTGTCCCACTATAGCCTTTCAAATTTTAAAAATGTGTATTTTAAAAGGAAATATTATATAGCACTTATTAAAAGCAGAGTAATTGGAACAGTTGCTTGTGAGGAAAATAGTGTATATTCTCTTTTTGTAGACCCTGATTATCAGAATAAAGGGATAGGAAAATCTCTACTAAAAAGAGTTGAAGAGTATATATTGAAAAATGGATATAATAAAAGTAAGCTTTCAGCGAGCTTGACTGCCTTATCCTTCTACAAATCTAATGGATATACTGAGATTAAGAGAGTAAAAAACAACGAATTGGGTGATGTAGTCCTCATGGAGAAAAAACTAAATTGAGAAAAAAACAAATTAAGTCTATAAATCTGGTAGCAGAGATAGTGGTGTATGTGGAAAGAAAAATTGATAATGAAGTCACCTCTGATAACAGGTTCAACAGATGGTATTGGAAAGACAACAGCATTGGCACTTGCGGAAAGTGGATTTTATGTAATTATACATGGTAGGAATAGGAATAAAGGTAAGTCGGTCGAAGGAAGAAAAAAACTCTGTGTATCTTGCAACTTCTAAAAAGTTAAAAGGGGTGGTAGGAAAATATTTTATAAGTATGAGGCCTTTTAAATCTCATGAAATAACATATAAAAAAAAAGTTCAGGATAAATGTTGGAATATAAATATTAACTTGTAAGGAATTATATAAAGTCGGGTGATATAAATCTCATATGAAAAATCAAGGAGACTTAAAGTTTGAAAAATACTTTAGTTGCCATAACCATGGGGGATCCGGCTGGGATAGGTCCTGAAATAGTAGTAAAAGCTGTTAAGCGGGGCTTTAAAAACAAATACTGTAATGCAATAGTTGTTGGAGATGCAAGTATTATTAATGCAACCATTCGAACTCTTAATCTTGAACTTAATGTAATTCCTATAAATGAGGTAGATAAAATTGCATTATCTGTCCCGAAACCGAAAGGCTCATCGATATACTTAGTTGATGTGGGAATCATTAAGAATGTAGAATCTCTAAAAATAGGTGAAATTTCCAAGATTGGTGGAGAGGCCTCATACAGATATATTCAGAAAAGCATTGAACTTGCAAAGGATAAATTGGTTGATGCTGTTGTAACGGCTCCTATAAACAAGGAATCGATAAAACTTTTTGGAGTTAAAGAAGCGGGCCATACGGAAATATTTGGGAAACTGACTGGCAGCAATAAAGTAGTTACAATGTTTTCAGTAGATAATCTCAGGATATTTTTTCACACAAGGCACATATCTTTGAAAAAGGCTATAGAGAGGCTTTCAGTAGCGAGTGTGTTTAAGAGCATAATGCTTTCATATAAATCTATGTGTTCAATAGGCTATAAATCACCAAAATTAGCACTGGCTGCACTGAATCCACATGCATCTGACGGCGGACTGTTTGGAGATGAAGAAAAGAAAATATTAAATCCGGCCTGTAAAATGGCAAAAAACTCTGGTATAGATATAATTGGTCCTGTACCTGCAGACTCTGTGTTTCATCAATGTCTTGAAGGAAAATTTGATGCAGTAATCTCTCTGTATCATGATCAGGGGCATGTAGCAGCCAAAACTTATGATTTTTACAGAACTGTGAGTGTAACATTAGGGCTACCTTTTATAAGAACATCCGTTGATCATGGCACTGCTTTTGATATTGCCTGGAAGGGCATAGCAAATCCTGTTAGTATGAACTGTGCTATGGATATGGCATGTGAGTTGGCTAGAAAGTACAAACCGCTCGTTTGAATAGAAATCAAAACGTTGAGAAGAGTTTGTTAAATGCACCTATCTATTTCTTCAGTTTTAAGGTATCCTCAGGTTTATGAGTTGGATTTTATCATTAGATCCTATGAGGTTGATTTCAGGGGTAATCTAAATCCTTTTGTTCTTTGCTCTATGCTGCAGGAAATTGCATCATCCCATGCATCAGGCGTTTCTGTCGATATAACTGATTTGATGAAAGACATTAGAACATGGATGTTATCAAGATTGTGTGTAAAATTAAAAAGATATCCTAAAATGGAATGATAAGATAAGAATATTTACACGGCCAGTGGAAATTCACAGATTGTTTGCAGTACGAGATTTTTTCATTGCAAATGAAGATGGTGAAACCATAGCAATCTCAACAATCAACTGGCTTGTAATCGATTTTAAAAGACGAAAACCGGTAAGGGTAGATGAATATCTAAAAAAGATGTACCTGCTTCCAGATATCCGGGCTATTAATCAGCTTTTAGATAAACCTATTTGTCTAAAGAGATTCTCTTTGAATCAGGACTTAGAAAAATGTACCTTTTATTGGCAAGTGGAATACCTCTCAGTAGTAAAAACTCCTTTTATTGGCAGTTAACTCTATTAAATGATGGGCTTAAAAGTAAAGGGATTAATACAGCCCTTATTTCTCCAGTTCCTTCAAATAAGAAGAATCTGGATGGAAAAATCAAAGAAGGCATTTTCTTTACAGATTACAGAAAAAAGGATAGCTTGAAACTAGTTGAAGGTAATTTGCCTGATGCAATTATTCTTCTGGGTTATCCAGATGAATTTCCTTTTTTACCTGAACTTCAGAATTTTATAAAAATATATCTATGGGCCCAATTTTCACATCCTCCAAGCCTGGATGACTTTTTTTCTAAAAGGATTATGTTTGTTCCATTAACTGAGAAAACAGCCGAATATTGTACAGAAGCGGGTGCAAAAAATGTGCTTGAACCCATCCCTCATGGTGTCTCAACAGAAATATATCGTCCTTTGGAGAAGAAACAAAGAATTGCTATCAGGAATGAAATGGAGTTGAATAACGAATTTATAGTTGGAACTGTAGCAAAAAATATATTGAGAAAACGTCTGAATGATGTTGTTGAAGCTTTCTCTAGAGCATCAAAGTCAGTAGAAAACTCGTTTTTATTGATTAAAACTGACAAGGCTACCAGTGATGCAGGATATGACTTAATTTATTTAGCAAAAAGATATGGCATATATAATAAAATAAAGATTATTGAAGGAGATTTCGATAGATATAGAATGTCAGAACTATACAACTGTATGGATGTATATGTTCAGCTCTCAGAATGGGAAGGGTTTGGAATACCTGTTATAGAAGCTATGTGCTGCGGGGTTCCTGTTGTGACTCACAATGTTCAGGGCCCAGGAGAATTAGTAGGAAATGGGGGAATTGTAGTGGATAGTTTTGAGTATATCGATGATACAGGGGCAGTGTTAAGCCACGCAGATATACCTAAAGTTTCAGAAGCATTTTACATGATACATGGAGATGAGTTATTAAAAACCAAACTATCAGAAAATGCCATTAAGATAGCAAGAAATAAGTATGATATAAGCAGAATAGTGGATAGATGGCTGGAGATTATAGGGTAGTTATAGATATTTGATTTAATTTACACCTATCAGCCTTTGAAATACGAAAGGCGGAAAATATGTGAGTTATATATAGAGTATTTTATTTTTTTATTAAAATAAGTTTTTAAGATTTGTTGGAGTAAAGAATTTATCCGCTATTTAATTAAATTTTAATTTTATTTTAGACTGCTGTAAGCCAGAGGCAGATCCATTAAACGGGATTCTATTCTTGATATAAGAGTATTGATAAAGCCAGGTCTGAAGGTAAATATCTCATTCATTTTTAGGTATAGGTCTCTCTCAAGCTCGAGGCATTTCTTTACAGAATGGGATATTAAAACAGGGTTAGTAGCATCAATAACGAAAATTCTAGTGTCTATTCTGTCTGGTTTTATTCTTTTGACAATATCTATACTATTTCTTGGTGTAATAGTTCCCCCAACAATCACTGTTTTATTAAGAAGTTTATCCCTGTATCTCATGCTTATCATATAGCTGTAAACTTCATCATCATCTGGGTTACAGTTAATAGATCTGGAAAAATCCGATCGTGCGAGGGTTACCTGATTAAGCTCATCAAAATATGGTGTAGTTATAATGGAATTTAAATTATAAAAAGCATAGATAGTTTCAATATTAATTCCTTTTTTGATAAAGGGGTATAGATTTCCTGTCATCTCTTTTAAGGTAGTTATGAAGTTCTTCAAGGCGTAGGGTGATTCAACCATTGGGGCTATAAAGTTTTTCAATCCTAGTTTTAACAGGTTATTTATATCATTCCTGGCATCAACCCCACCTATTTTGACATATATTGGAATATCTCCCCCTGTTAAATTAATTATATACTCCATTTGCTTAAAGTCCATCTCTTCATATTCTGTTCCAAACTTTAGAGCAATAAGTCCATAATCATCATACAACTCTTTGAACCTATCCTTTAGTATTTCCTTTATCATAGATTTCCTCCCCCTTTTTATAGTATCGGAAGAAATTATTTGCACTATAGTTGATAGATATTTGTTGCTTTGATGAATTGGTAAGTGTACTGTATCAGCATGTATAATTGAAAATGAGTTTCAATAATTTTTGTAAAATATAATAAAATTATTATATTTTATTATGCCGTGTTTTTTGACTTTTTATGAATAAAATAATAAATGTTAAGTCTTAAACTATTCCTGATATTTTAAATGAGTTTGGATTAAAACTGGAAGGAGTGGAAAAATGATTGAAGTAATCAGGAACAGCGTAATGATAACCAGTTTTGTTTTTTCCATGATGCTTCTGATAGAATATTTAAATGTTCTTACAAGGGGAAAATGGCAGATCTATATCTCTAAAAACAGATGGCTACAATATGTAATAACTGCACTCCTAGGAGTAACGCCTGGTTGTTTGGGTGCATTTGCGGTTGTAACACTGTTTGATCACGGAATAATCACTATTGGTGCAGTGGTAGCAGCTATGATTGCAACAAGTGGGGATGAATCTTTTGTTATGCTCGCTCTATTCCCTCTTAAATACATATTTTTATCTATTGTCCTTTTTTTTATTGGAATAATATTCGGATATTTTACTGATTTTATATATGAGAAGTTTAAAGGGAAACAGGAGCTAAAAATAAGAGGATTTAAACTTCATCCTGAAGATCTTTGCATCTGTTTCCCTGCATCTAATTTAGCAAAACAGTGGAAAAATTGTACACCATCTAGAGGTATACTCACGGTTGGTATAATCGGAATAGTAATGGGGTTAATTTTTGGAGGGATAGGACCTGAAAAGTGGAACTGGATTAAGATTACAATGCTAACTGTATCAACTATTGCTCTCTTTATAGTGGTAACAGTTCCTGATCATTTTCTGGAGGAACATCTCTGGAAACATGTGGTATTAAAACATGTACCAAGAATTTTTTTGTGGACCTTCGGAGCCCTGTTCGTATTGTATTTTCTGGTTAGCTATCTGGAAATCGACCTTCAGAGAATACTTAATGAAGACAGATGGATTGTTCTTATTATTGCCGGTTTGATAGGACTTATTCCAGAATCCGGTCCTCATATGATTTTTGTTACACTATTTTCAAAAGGATTGATTCCCTTTAGTATACTTCTTACAAGCTCAATTGTTCAGGATGGCCACGGAATGCTCCCCCTATTGGCAGATTCCAGAAAATCATTCATCCTGATAAAATTAATAAATCTGGGGATTGGCCTATTAATAGGTGCTATTGTTATGCTATTTGGTTATTAGTATAATATCCAATTTTTTTAATAAGATCTGATATTATAGTGAATATTATTTCTTTGGTCAACTGCCTATTTTACAGTAAATTTTTAATTTGTGAAATATTATAGATTAAAACTTGTCTATAGTTTTTACATTGATTCATTCAGGTCTTTTAACGCCGATTCTACATTTTGGACATGATGATAATCCTGGAACTCTACAATTTTTGAAAAGTTTATTTTTGCTATTATGGATTCTATATTTATTGTAGAGCCATGGTATAAAAGCAAATATCGATATTAAAATTACGATTAATGTATGTTTAAATAATTTTTTTATGAAAATTCAGTTATATAATATTTAACGAATATAATAGCCTAGCTATATCATATAAATATATTTTCAATTGCTCATTTCAACATAGACTCTAAAACTAACCTGGCTATAACATCTGGATTTATAGAAAGCTTAACCCTAAATCTTGTGTATGAATCGTTTTAGTAAATTCCTGTAAAGAGAACCACACTTTAATTAACAATTAAGTATATATTTAGATATAGTTTGGAATTTATAAAAAGTTTTAGATTTTATATTTTGCATAGGATAATCTTGAAATGAAAATAGTAATTACGCTGGAGTATAATCTTGGATGTGGTGCCTGAGGTTGTATTATTTGATAAAAGATATTCTTATTTGATTAATATATTTTTTAGAAAGAAATTGTTTTAATTTAACTTAATTATAAAAGAATTAATGGATTTTTTAATTATAACTAAGAAGAAATCCTGATAAAAAGGTTTGGAAAAAAGAAGGTTTTAATTGACGAATGGATATTTTATTTGTAACCTAGATAATGAAAATCATTATCAATAGTGATGGAGGTAATATATGCCAGGATATGGAAGGGGTATGGGCAGAGGTATGGGTCGAGGAAGAGGCCAAGGTGGAGGACGGGGAATGGGAATGGGAAGAAGCAGATGGTTTGGTGATGAAGTGCGTGAAAATACTGACAACCGGGAATATAATTATAGCCCAGACTCTTCAACTAATTTTAAAAAAGCAAGTTTAGCTCAATTGAAAGAACAGGCAAGACTCCTTGAACAACAACTTCAAGAAATTAATAGACATATCAAAGAGCTGGAAGAGGAAGGGGTAAATTATGAAAGTAAAAATACTTCTGCAACAGCTTCTGGCACAGTTAAAGCTCATGTAAAGGAGGAAGCATGCATAGGGTGCAGAATATGTGAAAGGGTTTGTCCAACTGGAGCCATTTACATGGATGGAAGGATTGCCAGGGTGGTTGAATCTAAATGTATTGGATGTGGCGATTGTGCTGAACGATGCCCTGAAGGGGCTATTTATATGGCATAGATATACTTTAATTTAATTAGTTGCAATATAGCCTTGTTTACTTTGGAGATGAGAAGAGATGAATGAAGATGAAGGTATGATTACTTTTGGTCCTGTGCCATCGAGGCGCCTTGGCAAGAGCCTTGGAATTAACAATATTCCGCCGAAGATTTGTACCTATGCATGTATTTACTGTCAGCTTGGAAGAACCCTAAAAATGCAGATTGATAGAAAACCCTATTATTCAACGGAAACAATAGTATCCGGTGTAAAGGAGAGGTTGAAAGAGTTAAAAAAACGGGGTGAGAGGGTTGACTACCTGACCTTTGTTCCGGATGGTGAACCCACCCTTGACCTGAATTTGAAGAATCATATTCTTGCGCTGAAGAGTTTTGGAATAAAAATTGCGGTGATTACAAATTCATCATTGATTGCTGATGAGGATGTTAAAGAATCTTTAAAACTGGCTGACTGGGTATCTTTTAAGGTTGATGCTGTTACAGAAGATATATGGAGAAAAATAGATAGATCTCATGGTAAAATTAAACTAGAAGAAATTCTAAGGGGGATAAAAGATTTTTCAAAGGATTTTAATGGAACTCTTGTCACTGAAACAATGCTTGTTAATGGAATAAACAATAAGATTGAGGAACTTGAAGATGTTAGTGGCTTTATTGCAAATATAAAAGCAGATATGGCTTATATATCGGTTCCTACACGGCCTCCAGCAGAGAATTGGGTGAAACCCCCATCTGAGTATGATATTTACGTAGCTTTTGATATATTTAAAAATAAAGGATTTAATGTTGAACTTTTAATAGGGTACGAAGGGAATGCATTTGCCTTTACCGGGGATGTGGAAGAAGATCTGCTCAGTATTACCTCGGTTCATCCAATGAGAGAGGATGCTGTTGAAGAGTACTTGAAAAAAGCTAAATCTGGATGGGATAAAGTGGAAAAACTTCTGGAAGATGGAAGGTTAATAAGGGTTAATTATAACAATACAAACTTTTATTTGAGAAAATTGTCGTGAACTTACAAACTCAAAAATAATATGTTCACCTAATTTTGGAGGATAACCAATGGGAAGAGAGACTCTGGTTGTTGCTTTTGGTACTGATGATGGTGTAAATATGAAATCTGATGATCATTGTGGGCAGTCAAAATACTTTTATCTCTATGAAATAAGCGATAATGGGTATACTTTTATTGAGGAAAGAGAGAATATTAAGTATTCAGAGGATAGAACGAGAAAGCATGGTGATCCTGGTAAAGCTAAGGCTGTCTCCTCGGTTTTAGATGGTGTGGATGTTATAGTTTGTAATAATTTTGGACCAAACATAGTTAGAATTTTAAAAAAGTTTGTGGCAGTTGTTGTAAGAGAAAAAAGTTTAGAAAAGTCTGTTAAAATTATTAAAAATAATATCGATAGAATAAAATCCGAGCTTGATAATCCTAATAGAAAAGTCATTATATTAAAACCATATAATAGAAATAAATGATTTTTAAAACTGATAGGTTTTATTTACACTCCTTACAAATTAAAGTCTCATTATCAGCCTATTGTAGATGAAAAAGGTATATTCAAAGTAGTGATAAATAATGAGTATAAAGAGGTGTTAAAGGGTCTTTAAAGCCTCGAATATATTTATCTTATATTTCACCTTCATTTAATTAACAAAGATATAAAAAATATTATAGAACCTCCATGGGTTAAGAAAAAAAGTTGGATTATTTGCGAGTCTAATGTTAAATAGTCCAAATCTAATAGGGTTGAGCATCGTGAAATTATTGTGATACCGCACGATTTTTGAGTGTAGAAATTTTTAACTTAACCTATTTTTTGTATTCCTTCAAAAATCCCTAGAAATGTTGGATATATAAGAATTATTGCATATATGGTCAAAATTTTATTATAAAGTATTAAAAAATATACTTGACTGTATTTTTCAAATAGTATAATATTGAGATAAAATAATGTGTTAAAGAATTAACAAACATAATAATTAAATCGGGAGGTAGCACTATGCATGCTACAATACAAAAACCAATTGAAGAGATTCTTAGCAATCTCAGATCCGGCGAAAAAGTATTTGTCGTTGGATGTGGCAACTGTGCAGAGAAGTGCCATTCCGGGGGACCAAAAGAAACTGAAGAAATGGTACAAAGACTTAAAGCAAGGGGTGTAAATGTTGTAGGTTTTGCTTCAACTGAGAGTGGTAAGAGCTTATGCAAACTCACATTGACTCAAAAGATGCTGATGGAGGATCATAAGGATGAGGTAACACAGGCTGATTCTTTTCTGGTGCTTGCATGCGGACAGGGCGTACATACCGTAATCGATGCTACAGATGGTGGTTATGTACATCCTGGATGCGATACCATATTTGGTGGTGAGACTTACGGGGATAATGTTATTAAGGAGTATTGTTCATTATGTGGAGAGTGTATTATTGAGCAAACCGGAGGGCTATGCCCAATAACATTATGTCCAAAAGGTTTACTTAATGGTCCTTGTGGAGGTTCAAAAAATGGTAAGTGTGAAGTAAATCCTGATCAGGATTGTGCATGGCAGCTTATATATGATAGGTTGCAGAAACTTAACAGAATGGATTACCTTGAGGGTTATAAAGAACCCAAGAACTATGCAAAATGGAGCAAGCCAAGATGGCTTGAGCTCGATGTTGAAAGTAAAAAATCCACATTTAATTCTCTTGCTGGTGTACACACAGTAGTTAGAGATTAGGGGGTGATAAAATGAGTAAACTAAAAGAAATGTTAAAATCTGGGAATTTTGTAGTTACAAGCGAAGTAGGGCCTCCAAAAGGTGTCAATATAGATAAACTGATAGAAGATGCGGAGATGCTAAAGGATAATGTTGTTGCAATCAATGTCACTGATAATCAGTCTGCAGTGGTGAGGATTGGTTCTATGGCTATAAGCCATCTTTTAGCCCAGAGGGGAATAGAACCAGTTTATCAGTTAGTTACAAGGGACAGAAATAGAATTGCTCTACAGTCCGACCTGTTGAGTGCATGGGCACTCGGTATTGAAAATGTTTTATGCATTACCGGTGACCACCCATATCTTGGTGATCATCAGGAGGCTAAACCTGTATATGATTTAGATTCTGTGAATCTTGTAAAGGTTGTAACAGATTTAAATAATGGGCATGATATGGCTGGAAATGAGCTCGAAGGAAAACCTAATTTTTTCCATGGGGCAGTTGTTACTCCGGAGTATGATCCTGTAGATCTTCAGATTATTAAGATGAAGAAAAAAATAGATGTCGGAGCAAACTTTTTCCAGACTCAAGCTGTATATGATACGAAGTCATTTGAAAAGTTTATGAATAAGGTTTCGACCTTCAAAGTGCCAATTCTTGCTGGAATTGTTGTTTTAAAATCTGCAGGAATGGCAAAATTTATGAATAATAATGTAGCAGGTGTTTTTGTCCCGGATGATATTATAAAAGAGATGGCAGAAACACCGAAAGGGGATAGGAAAAAGAAGGCAGTTGAAATATCTGCAAGGATTATAAGAGAAATTAAATCCATGTGTCAGGGTATTCATATAATGCCATTGGGATGGGATGATACAGTTCCTCAGATAATTGAACAGGCTGATTTATAGTAAAATGTGAGCATTATAAATGCATCTTTGCGAATTTTCGGGTTCGGATCATTAATATAGTTTATAGTGGATATGAGCAATATGAAAGGGACGCGTTTGTGGCGTCCTTTTTTTTATTTTTCTATTGACTTGTGATATATCAGTATATTATAATAATTTGATATTGTCAATATTTTAACTAACTAAAGATTAAAGTTGGAGGGTATTTATTATGATGGGGCAAGTACAAAAGCCTTTTAAGGAAATCCTCGACTCCTTAGAAGGTTACAAGAAGGTTACTTTAATGGGTTGTGGGGGGTGTTCTACTATTTTTAAAACTGGTGGAATAAAAGAAGTAAACGAGATGGCCGAAAAGCTGAAGGATGCTGGTAAAGAAATAGTAAGTGCGATAGGGAATCCTTTTGGTGCTTACGTGTGTTTTACTCCTGTTATGAAGCCCATAATTGAAAAAAACCTGGATGCTTTTAAAGAAGCTGATGCTATTTTGATGATGAGTTGTGGTGATGGATTGCAGAATGCAAGAAACATTCTAGAAGAACTGGGTGTCGTAAAGCCGATGTTTCCAGCTCAGAACTCTCTTGGTTATTTTGGCGGCGGACCGGAGTTTTATAAGGAAAAATGTCAGGGATGTGGAGAGTGTGTTTTAGGTTTTACAGCTGGAATATGCCCTCTTACTGAATGTCCGAAGGGATTGATGAATGGGCCGTGTGGTGGCACCAGGACAGATGGTATGTGCGAGGTCGACCCTGAGAAGAAATGTGCATGGGTTCAGATTTATGAAAGATTGGATAAGATTGGTGAGATGACAAAAATATATGATATTCTTGAACCACATAATTGGGATAAAGCAGTAAGGCCAAGGTCCGTAAATCCTGGTTCGTTAGATCTGGTTGAAAAATATACTCAAATGAAAGAACTTATTATTTCAATGGGAATATAGGAGGGATTAGAAGTGCTAATAAACAGTAATTTAAAGAGAGTTTTAGAATCCGGGAACTTTGCAGTAACTGCAGAGTTAGGGCCTCCTACATCTGCAGATGCTGAATTTGTAAGAAAAAAAGCGAAAATATTAAAGGGATATATAGATGCTTTTAACGTTACAGACGGGCAAACTGCGGTTGTTAGGATGGCAAGCTGGGCTGCCTGTTTAATAGGAAAGGATGAAGGTCTTGACCCGATCGTCCAGATGACAGCAAGAGACAGAAATAGAATCGCTTTACAGATGGATGTTTTGGGTGTATCAGCTCTGGGTATACATAATATCCTCTGTTTAACTGGTGATCATATGAGCTTCGGAAATCACAGGGAAGCCAAAGGTGTATGGGATTTTGATTCTATAAACTTCATTAAAGCAGTAAAGCAAATGAGAGATGAAAAAAAGTTTCAAAGTGGTGATGAAATGGATGTAGCCCCTGAACTCTATATTGGTGCTGCAGCAAATCCATTTGCGCCTCCGTATGAATTTAGAGTGCATCGTTTGAGAAAAAAAATCGAAGCAGGTGTTGATTTTATACAGACCCAGTGTATTTTTAACCTTGATAGATTCAAAGAATGGATGAGGCAGGTTCAGGATCAGGGGCTTCACGAAAAGGTGAAAATTCTTGGTGGCATTACCCCCATAAAGTCTCTGGGAGCTGCCAGGTATATGAAAAACAATGTACCAGGAATGGATGTTCCTGATAACATAGTTGAAAGAATGCAGAAAACACCTAAGGAAGATAGGGCCAAAGAAGGATTAAAAATTGCTGTGGAAACAATCCATCAGTTAAGAGAGATAAAAGGTGTGGCAGGGGTTCATATTATGGCAATTGAGTGGGAGGAGGCTGTGCCAGAGATAGTGGAGATGGCAGGCTTACACCCCAGACCGTAGTGTAGTTTAATATAGTATAGATTAAATAGTATGGATTAAAAATGTAGAGTTCTGTTGATACCAGAAAAAAGTAGTATATTATATTAACTTGTTTTAAAATAGTTTTGATTAAATATAAAAGAATACCGCCTGATTTTTGATCTGTTGGGCGGTTTTTTTAATTTTTTATGAATATTTGATCAATTTTATTGATATTTTAATGTATATTTAAATGAGAATCATTAAATATAGATGTTCTTGGAGGAAAATATGCCAAAGATTGAGCCTTTTGAAAATCATTATGAGAAGTATGAGGAATGGTTCAATAAAAATGAGTTTGCATATCAATCGGAATTAAATGCTGTAAAGGAGCTTTTACCAGAAAAAGGAAAGGGAATAGAGATCGGCGTTGGAAGTGGGCGTTTTGCAGCCCCACTTGGAATTAAGTTTGGAATAGATCCATCTGAAAAGATGCTAGAAATTGCGAAGCGGAGAGGAATTGATGTTAAAATAGGTGTTGCTGAGAATCTACCTTATGAAAATGGAAGTTTTGATTATGCCCTGATGGTTACGACAATTTGCTTTGTAGATGATATTGAGCAATCATTTAGAGAGGCCTATAGAATTCTGAAGAAAGGCGGAGTTATAGTTATTGGTTTTGTTGATAAGGACAGTAAAATAGGTAAGGAATATCAAAAAATTAAGGATAAGAGTCTTTTTTATGGACCTGCTACCTTTTTTTCTGTTGAGGAAGTAGAATCTTATTTAAAAGAAGTAGGATTTAAAAACTTTGATTATAGACAAACTATATTTAATACTCTGAATAAAATAAAATCTGTTGAACCTGTAAAGAATGGCTATGGGGAAGGTTCTTTTATTGTAATTAGAGCAGAAAAGATGTAAAATATTTTTCTCTTTTGTACTAATATTTGGGATTAATTAAAGTGCAAAAATATTCAGGGATATTTGAATTATGGTTTTATTCATAAAAATCATGGTCTAGCGAAGCTATATCTTTATCTTTTGTACCAGAATTTTGTGTTTAATTAAGATTACAAAATAACTATATATGCCTAATCCTGATTTCTTATTAGGTATAAAACAAATAGGCAAAGTGAGGTTTTTATTATGATTGAAAATCCACGTATTTATTAAATTATCGATAAAAAGCAATATTAGTAATATTTTTAATAGAAGATTAAGAGAGGTATTTGCAAGAAAAATAAAAGAGGCAGCCAAAGAGATAAATAAATATTTTAATCATAGATAAAAGGAGTATAAAGTCGAATATCTTACTTTTTTAGAGGATAATCAAAAAAGGATTAAAAAGAAGCTTGATGAAAATACATCAAAATTAAATACTTAAAAAAGAGAGCTTTTATTGAAAGGGAATAGGATTAATAGAAAGTATATCTCTCTCAAAGATGAGGTAGAAAAGAAGGCTGATGAAGAATACCAGAGAAATAAACCCGAACTTGGAGAGCAATTTCAGGAAGAAAAGGAAAAAAATGAAGTACAAAAAGTCTAAAGAGTTTTTTCTGATGTTGATTGTCAGGATAATTTCTTGCTTTAAGGGCAAATTATATTAAAATATATAACCAAAACTATGAAAATTAAAAGGTTGCATGATTGGAACTTATCTCTTGAGGATGCCAGGAGTATACAAAATGAGCTTTCCTCAATGGTAATAAAAGAAAATAGCTTTGATAGAATTAAAACAGTTGCAGGTATGGATATTGGATTTCATGGTAAGGTAGCAAGGGCATCATGCGTTGTATTAACCTATCCTGAGTGCAAAGTTATAGAAAAAAGGATCTACGAAGGCAGTGTGAACTTTCCCTATATTCCGGGATACTTATCCTTCAGGGAAATACCGATTCTTGCATCTGTACTTGAAATGATTGAGAATGAACCGGATCTATTGATAGCGGATGGTCAGGGGGTAGCTCACCCAAGGAGATTAGGGCTTGCAGCTCATATTGGGCTGCTAACGGATAAACCTACAATTGGATGCGCAAAATCTCTGCTTGTAGGGAAATGTGAGGAACCTGAAAATAGAAAAGGCGCTTATTCTTATCTAGTGGATAAAGGCGAAATAATCGGTGCATGCCTCAGAACAAGGGTAGGTGTTAAGCCTGTATATGTTTCGATAGGGCACAGAATATCCCTCGAAAGCTCAATAGAGTATGTTCTGGGATGCTGCAATAAATACAGATTGCCCGAACCAACAAGGGAGGCTCATAGATTGGCAAGTGGATAGATTTTTGATAGCCATCAAAGTTAAAGTTAAATTATCAATAGACAACTAAACTGAGGATAATAAAAAGTATGTTTTCCTATTCGTAATCCTGGATTTGACCCGAAATGTTATCTCTGTCGATTAGCTGGGATCAAACCCTGGTTCAACACATGATCTTCAAGTTATAATGAATAAAACTTTAATTAAGATGAAAAATTGGTGGAGAGGTTAGAATTGATCGAGAGGTTGGAATATGAAGATTGTTGCATTGACAGATATTCATGGAAATCTCAGGTATCTAAATGATATTATACCTCATCTTAAAGATACTGATTTAACGGTTATTGCAGGTGATATCACTAATTTTGGTGATCGTTATAATGCTGAAATGGTTATAAACCCAATAAAAGAATATTCAAATAATATATTAGCTGTATATGGGAATTGTGACTACCCAACTGTCGAAAATTTTATTGAAGAATTAGGTATTAGTATAGCATGGAATTGGCGAAAGGTGGATGATTATATTTATGTGGGTCTTGGGGGGTCACTATCCTGTCCTGCAAGGACGCCCGGGGAGTACACCGACGATAGGTATATGAAATTTCTA
>QNBN01000040.1 GCA_003645695.1 Spirochaetota bacterium
ACAGAGATACCTGCCAATTGCTTAAGGGGTATCCTGCTATCATAATATTCAACTACAAGATCCTCTACAAGTGAAGTATTTGCCCTTCCAGACCTTATCTTTTTGAACTCATCTTTTAGGCTGTCTATACTTTTTTCCATTCTCATTCTTAATTTCTTTTTAATTTCATCATGCATTGGTCACTCCTTTATAATAGTTCCTACATTTTTCCCTCTTATTATACTTTCTATACTTCCATGTTCAAAAATATTAAATACTACTATTGGTATTTTTTTCTCTCTGCATAGAGAAACAGCAGCCATATCCATAACTGCAAGATCTTTTGAGAGTACATCTTCATAGGTTAGTGTTGGATAGTGAACCGCATCACTATACCTGACAGGATCCTTATCATAAACTCCCGAAACCTTAGTTGCTTTAAGAAGGAGATCTGCATTTATCTCTCTTGCTCTTAAAGCAGCAGCTGTGTCTGTGGTAAAATGTGGGCTTCCTGTCCCCGCAGCAAAAATCACTACCTTTCCTTCGCCCAGATATGCCATCGTTTTTCTTAAATCAATAGATTCAACAACTGTTTCAATCGGTAGCGCCGATTGTACAATAGATGCAACACCATTTTTGTTCATCAGCTGTTCAAGAAGTAATGAGTTTATCAAAGTGGCCAGCATACCCATATAATCTGATCTGTTTCTATCAAATCCAGCTTGACTAAATTCTCCGCCTCTCATGATATTTCCACCACCTATTACAATCCCAATTTCAACTCCCAGTTCATAAATAATTCTTATCTCATTAACCAGACTTTCGACAATATTAATATCGAATACTCCATACTCTGAGGATATAGCTTCTCCGCTTATCTTTAAGACTACCCTATTATATCTTATCAATTAATCCTCTCCAAGTTTGAATCTAGCAAACCTCTTTATCTCAATCTTACAATTAAGATCTTTCTCTACTCTTTCTTTATACTCTTGAATTGTAATATTACTGTCTTTAACATATTTTTGTTCCAAAAGACAGTTTTCAGCAAAAAACTTATTCAATCTTCCCTCAACAATCTTGTCAATTATCTTATCCGGCTTTCCACTATCCTTCGCCTGCTTAGCAAAGATCTCCTTCTGCTCTTTCAAAATATCCTCTGGGATATCATTTCTTGATATACTTACAGGATTCATTGATGCTATCTGTAACGAGACATCCTTTGCAAAATCTAAAAATTTTTCATTGTCCTTTATTTCGGAAGGGTCAACAATAATTTCAACGATAACCCCAACCTTACCATTCAAATGAATATAAGACTGAAAATAGCTCTTTTCAGGATCGCTCTTTTTAAAGCGTACTATTCTTTTAATAACAACATTCTCTCCAAAAGACCCTGCAGCTTCCTTTACTTTTGTATCAATTTCACTGTCTATTTCATCAATACTGGCTATTCCCTTTTCGAGTATGGTGGAAGCCGCTTCTTCCACAAAAGATTTAAACTTTTCTGTCCTTGATACGAAATCTGTCTCACAATTAATTTCCACCATTAATATTTCGTTCTGGTCTTTAGAGGTTCTTATAGCAATTAAACCCTCTTTTGCTTCTCTACCACTTCTCTTTTGAGCATCCGCTAAACCCTTTTCTTTTAAATATTTTATGGCCTCTTCAAAATCACCATTTGTTTTTTCAAGAGCCTTCTTGCAGTCCATAAATCCTGCACCTGTTTTTTCCCTTAATTCCTTAACAACTTGTGCGCTAATCGCCACTTTAATCCTCCTTAATTAAGATATTTTTAATTTAAATATATGAGTACTTTTATATAAGTAGAGTACTGTCATTTCGGATACTGATTCATTAAATCGGTAAATACATAACTTTTTGTATATTAAAAAATTTTCGTTATACCTTTTCGTCCGAAAGGACAAAACTCATTTTTATAGTAAGCCCCTATAAGTATAACGTCTAATTATATCGTTTCTTCCAATTCAATTGGCAAGAATATTTATTTATCTTCAATTTTCTATTTATATATGTTTTTATTTATTATAATTACGGTTTTTTAAACCCGTATTCTCTGTTCTAACGATGCTATACCTGTTATCTTTAAAACAACAATATTTACGATTAATTTAGAATACCAAAATATCAAGGATGTTAAAATCTAATTTTTTATAGGTATAAAACGAATAGGCAAACCTTGTCTTTTATCATGATGGAAAGTTTACTTGCCTATTTATCCTAGTCTTTTTCAGTTTTTTCTGTTCCTTCGGATATAGGTTTTTCTTCAAATGCTTCACTTTTATCTTCAGTATTTACTTCATTTCTTTGATCTGTAATATCTGATTCGATAGAAGCATCACTTGAATTTGTTTCGATAGAATCATTTCCGATAGCCATACTTTCCTTATCATCATTTTCAGGATGATCTTCTATTTTGTTCTCTTCACCTACAGCTATCCTGTTTTCAGAACTTTCATCAACAGTTGAAACAGAAGTTTCTATAGCCGGCTCCTCATCCGTTATATATCCCTCCTTTTCAATATCCTCTTCCTTATTCTCTTCTTCTTCAAGAGAAATTATTTTAGTTTCTTCCGTTATCTCAATTTTACCCGCCTCGTTCTGCCCTTCTATGATAGCAGAGGATATAACTTCACAGAAAAGGTTTATAGCACGTATAGCATCATCATTTCCAGGGATAGGATAATCGATTCCTTCCGGATTACAATTAGTATCAACTATGGCAACGATTGGTATTTTTGCCTTCTTTGCTTCTGCAACAGCTATAGCTTCTTTTTTTGGATCAATTATAAATACCATGTCCGGTAGATCTTCCATGTCTTTTATACCATCAAGATAACGCGCTAACTTTTCTTTTTTCCTTTTTAATTTTATCACTTCTTTTTTTGTCATTAAATCAAAGGTACCATCAAACTCCATTCTTTCAATTCTTTTTAACCTATTTATACTCTGCTTAATAGTCGCAAAGTTCGTTACCATACCGCCTAGCCATCTGTAAGCAACATATGGCATACCACATCTTTTTGCTTCTTCAACAATGGCGTTCTGAGCCTGTTTCTTAGTGCCAACAAACAGTATAGTTCCGTTGTTTCGGGCCATTTCCTTCACTGCATTATATGCAATTTTTAGTTGAGCAATTGTTTTTTGTAGGTCTATAATATGAATCCCATTTCTCTCGGTGAAGATATAAGGTTTCATTCTTGGGTCCCATCTTCTTGTTTGATGCCCAAAATGAACACCTGCCTCTAATAGCTCTTTCATTGTTACAATTCCCAATTTATTCCCCCTCTTAAAATATAAAATTTAAACTAATTTATATCTAATTGAATACTTGATTGCCAAAAAAGGCAGATACTAAAAATAGAAATACTTTCACATATAATTTCAAAATTTATTGGACAAATCATACAGATCCATTGATACTTAAACAAATAGTACGGCAGCTATAAAAGAGGCAGGCTAAAAGGTTTAATGTAATAGATAAATTGATACAATCTTGCCATAAAAAATTCTACATTCAGGACTGTTCAGGAGCTTTGATATATCTCAGCACCCTGATAAGGATTTATCTCTTTCTCGTACAGCCCACCGCTGCCGGAATATATAAAAATCTCAATAAAGATACAACTTTTTGGCAAATATGGCAATAAACAATTAGGTCATACTTAGAGTTTTCATAAACAGGCAAGTGCATTTGTAATCACAATAAAAATTATTCTTTGCCTATTACTTTTTATACCTATAAAAAAATAGGATTAAGTATCCATAGATATTTCGCAGTTTCAATTAAACACAAAATAATGCTATTAAAGACGACAGAGAATGCTGGTACAAAAGAGAAAGATACAGCTTAGCTAGAACCATGATTTTTATGAATAAAGCTATAGCTTCCTTAAAGGTCTGTATTTTCCATTATTTTCAAAATAGTTAAATCTTTTTAATATATCATACAATAATTCAACGGGAAGGCCAACTACATTGTAAAATGAACCTTTGATTTCTCTAATAAAAAAAGAAGCTTTCCCCTGTATTGCATAGCCCCCAGCCTTATCAACCCATTCATTACTATTGATATAATTGTCTATTTCTGTGGATGATAATTTTTTAAAATATATCTCTGTATTTGCAATTCCCGATATTATTCTTTGATTCTTGATCTCTATCAATGTAATACCAGAGTATACATTATGCATTCTACCACTCAACATCTTTAAATATTTTCTTGCTTCATCCTCTCCATAAGGCTTTTCAAAAACTCTACTACCAATTAGCACAACGGTATCAACTCCAAGAATAAGCCCATTTGTAAACTGCTTACTTACATTTAAAGCTTTTTCTCTTGAGTTTCTAATTACCTGTTGTCTTATACACCTATTCCCTTTTACAGGTCTTTCCACATGCATTTCAGGCTGGGAAATAATAAAAGGTATTTCAAGCTCTTTCAAAATTTTTCTTCTCCTTGGAGATCTTGAGGCCAGAATTAAACTATCCATAATCAAAAATCCAATTTAAAATATTAAAAGTCTAATGTAATTTTAAATATTGAGAACATAATTTTGTTTTAGCTTTATACAAAAATGATTTTTTTATAATAAAAAAGCCGATATTAAAACTAATAAATAGGTTTATCTAACGTCAACAATCTGAATCCAAATTTTTTACCTTTTCATTAATCATTTAATTGAAAATATGTATTTTAAGTTATATAATAAAGATGTATAATTTATGATATCAGGTTTTATTCACTTAAATTATATTTTTTTGTACCAGCATTTTCTGTTTTCTTTAATAACAATATTTAAGCTTTTATTCATTAAAATTATGGTTTTTTGTACCAGAATTTATGATTAATTAGAATACCAAAATATTCAAGGACATTTAAATCTAATTTTTATAAGTATAAAACGAATAGGCAAATTAAGGTTTTATCATGAATGAAAGCCTACTTGCCTATTCCTCTATATTAAAATTACAGAGGATATTGAATGGCACAAAATCCACAGGTACAGTTATCAATAATGAAGTTCAAAATGAACTCATATATAACCGTGGAAGGAAAAAAGGATGCTGACAGATTTTATATAATAAAAGAAGGCAAAGTTCAAATTTCTAAAGAAGCTGAAATTGTTGAAGAGGATAAAGGAAACATCCTGTATCCCGGAGATTTCTTTGGTGTCGTATCATGCATGAGCAATCACCCAAGCATTGAAACGGCAAAAGCTCTTACCGATGTTACGGTAATCTGTGTATATAGAGATCAGTTTGGGCTTCTGATCCAGAAATACTCACCCATTGCAATGAAAATCATTCGTTCGTTCAGCCAAAAACTAAGGTACTTTGATTCTACGATAACCAGACTGTCTTTCAAAGGCAATGTAGAAGAAAATCCAAAATATCTATTTAATATTGGTGACTATTATTTAAAAAGAAAACATTTCAATCATGCGTTTTATGCATTTAAAAAATATATACAGTACTGCCCTAACGGCGAAAATGTTGAAAAAGCAAAAAGCATACTTTTAAAGCTACAACCATATATTAAGGATGATAGTTCAGTAAAAACCCAGAAGGGATTTAATCGATACTATAAGGATAATGAAATCATATTCTGTGAACATGAACCGGGAGAAGAACTTTACATTATTCAAAAAGGCAAGATAAAAATAACTAAAATAGTTGATAATAATGAAGTGCTGTTGGCTGTTCTCAAACCTGGTGACATATTTGGTGAAATGGCAATTTTAGAAAATAAACCCAGAAGCGCTACTGCAATATCCTTTGGTGATAGTGAACTTTTAGCCGTAAATAAGAAAAACTTTGAAGTAATGGTGAAGAATAATCCTATGCTTGGCACAAAACTGATTACACTTCTGTCTGAGAGAATTTGGAAAGCCTATCGTCAGCTCGCAAACATCTTGATATCAGATCCACTTGGAAGAATGTATGATATGCTTTTAACAGTAGTTGAAGAAAACAGGGTACCTATAGCTCATAATGCTCAATATACATTTGATTTTGGACCAGACGAACTAATAAAAATGGTTGGTCTTCCATTGGATAAAGGAAATCTATTAATTCAAAAACTATTTGAAAATAAAAAATTCAAACTTATTGATGGTAAAATTGTGGTAACAGACCTGGAAGAATTGCAAAAACAGGTTGAATTCTATAAAAAAATGGACTATTTAGAAAGAAAAAGGCAAACCCTCTCAAAGGAGAAGATGTAAGTTATAATCCTGTAAATTTAACCTTATATATCTTATTTATTACAATATTCATTCCAGTTTATGCTTTTTACCCAAAATGGTTTTTATCGGGGAAAATACAAAATTTCTAAAATAGGCACTATCTTTAACTTGAGTAATATTTTTGGCAAGCTACTAGAATATTTTAAAGAGGCATTACCCTAACCTTTTGATTATTCGTATCAAAAACTATTTTAACATTGTTCTTCTTACTGTCAATTTCATAAAGCTTATCACCGAAATATATCTTAACTCCTGGATATATTGACTCATGAACTATAATCTCAGCCCCTTCTTCTTGACTCAAACTCTGTAAGCATTTCTCCTCTTTCTTTTTTAAATTATCTATAGCTATCTTTAACAACGCCTTTTTTTTACGAGCATCAGTATAAATCTTTTTCAAACTCTCAGATAGCATACCAGAATTTTCATTAATCTTTTTTATTTTCCCAATAACAAGTTCAACTTTCTTTAGATTTTGAACATATTTTGCAATCTTACCTTTTATTTCTGTAAGTTTTTCTTCAGTTAGATAGTCAAGGCCAATGAAGATATCCATTTTATGCTCAAGCTCATTACCAATAATTTTGGCTTCAAGACCTCTTCTTGCTTTTACCATCCCTCCAATTATCTGCCCTTTTTCTTTTACTGAAATAACTCTATCACCGGCGATTAATTTGCAATTAAGCGCAGCCCTTGAAATAAATATATTCCCGCCTGCTTTTATTGTACCATTTTCTGCGAACTTAATTGTTACATCCTTACCCGCATAAATTAGACCATTATGCTTTCCAGCAAATCCATTATTAACTATAACATTTTCTTTAGATTGGACAATTGCTTTACCAACATTGCCCTGAATAGTTATGTTCCCCATTGCCTGAACCTTAAACCCATCATTCACATTACCTTTAACAAGAACAGCTCCTTTAAATCCAATATTTCCGGTTTTAGCTCCTACATCACTATCTATAACATAGAGAGGATCAATAGAAATTGAATTCCTCTCTCTAATGAGTTGTCCACTTATCTCTGCATAGAAATGTATTTCATCTCCCTTATCCTCAACCCTTATATTTTTCCCTGCTTCAAGGGTTACTTGCTGGCCTGGTTTAGCTTCAATTTTTTCACCTAAAACTGTATGTCCATCTCTTTGACCAGACCTGGGTTTTTTTACAACCGCTATAAGCTCATCCTCCTCCACTGCTGTAATAAGATCCTGCTCTTTAAAATCTACTTTCCCATTATTAAGGACTTTGAATCTGTTGCCCGTAGCAAGTCTGATTTTAAACTCTAATTTCCCATCCTCTCCATCAATAGGCTCTTCTCCCTCAGCAATAACAACATCCCTGATTGCTTCCCTATTTTCCTCTGCTTTTGCTACAGTTTCTCTTATAAGTTTCTCTTTAAGACCAAAAACTATTCCTCTTTTTTTACAATCCTCAATAATTTCATCGGCATTAAGGCTTCTCCCACCCCCTATAGGAGGAATTACAGTAAGATAGGCCTTCATTTCATCATCAGATACTGTTATTTTATAGCTTCCATGCCTGTAAATTTTACCCTTAATGTAAAAGACTCCCCTGCTATCTTTTAAGACCTCTACTATACCATCAGTTGTAAGAAAATATTTTGTTCCATCCTCCACTTTAACATTCTTACCAGCTATAAGTTTTGGTTGATACACCTCCTTTGGAGGTATTGGTTCTCCTAAGATATTCTTTCCTTCTTTCCCCAAAACTGCCGGGTGTACTGTTGCTATTAAATCTCCTTTTCTGGCGTATCCTTTTTTTACGAGGACTCTTTCATCTTTTATAGGAACTTCTCCCTTTTTCTTTTCAGATTTTTTTCTATCTTTTTTTACATCCACAACTTTCTGATCTTTTACTTTTCCAGATTTCCTCTTCAGTATCCCTTTAAATCCAAGCTTTCCCATATCTATCTCACCACATCTTCTTTATTATTATCCTTACTTTCTAGTAAAACATCCTCAGATTCACTAAAATGAAATTCAATACTCCCATCCTCACCATCTTCAGGAGGTGTGCCTTGAGCTATTATCACTCCTGTTTTTTCCTCTTTAGTTTTTTCCACACTTTCGACCAATTTTTGTAACAGATCATGATTTACACCGTATACTATTCCCATTTTCTCAATTTCTTTCTTTATGGTATTATAATACAGAGGTTTACCCATGCCTTTTGAGGGTACAAGATCTATTGTAGCCGTCATTTTATCATCGGAAATTTTTATTATAAAATATCCATCGCTACTTTCTTCCTCTTCCTGCTCTTCCTCCTCTTTACCTTCCTCTGAAACAGATTCAACTGCAAAGGGAATTTCGATGTTATTATCATCTACTTCCTTAATTATCTCTTCAACACTCCTATCTATGTCAAGTTCCTTTTCTATATTTTCAAGCTCTTTTGGAGTACTTTTTTCTATCTTTTCCTTCAAATCTTTCGTAATTCCGGTACTATCAATATCCGATACATCAAGCTTTTTCATTAAATCATCAACCTGTTCCTCCAGCTGTCTAAAATCTTCCTTACTTTGTTCTTTCTTTGAATAAAAATTCCCTTTTCTCATATCGGTTACCTGTCAGTAAAAATTCATTTAAAAATATTTTAACTATATATTTTATTTTAATCCATAAAATTATTTAATTCAAAACTATAATTGTGAAGCTCTATTATTTAACTAAATTAGGGTTATTATTGCTGTAGATTAATTCACTATAATAAGGCAAAGCACTACAGTTTCTATAAATGCCAGATATTTCTAACCTTGATTTATAAAAACTACTAATCTTTAATTTCTTTTTAATTACTTATAAAGCGAACAGTTCTACGCTCCGATTAAAAGGACAAAATCCAATTTCTAAAATTATCTCATTAATATTTCTGGGAATTGTTCTTGAAGACTTTACCTCTATCAGATGATTCTATTTTGCAAGTTCTACAATAAACTCTTTTATTATTTATTGTGGAAATAATAAAAAAAGGAGGGGATTTACCCCCTCCTGTAATTTCAGTTATCTATATTCTTATTAATACATTCCTGCTCCAGGTGGCATTGCAGGTTGTTGTTTTTCCTTTTCGGGAATGTCAGTAATAATTGTTTCTGTGGTTAGCAACATAGCTGCTACGCTTGCTGCATTTTGGATCTCTGATCTTACAACCTTTGCAGGATCAATAATTCCAGCTTTGAACATATCAATCCATTCCATTTTGTTAGCATCAAAACCAACATTTACATCTTTCTCAGCTTTTGCTTTTTCAACTATTACTGAACCATCGAGTCCAGCATTAGATGCTATCTGCCTTAAAGGCTCCTCGAGGGCCCTTTCAATAATGTTCTTCCCAATTTCTTCATCACCTTCAAGATTGAGCTTTTCTACTTCAGGTATGCATCTAAGAAGTGTTACACCTCCACCTGGTACTATACCTTCTTCTACAGCAGCTCTCGTTGCTGAAAGAGCATCCTCAACTCTGTGCTTTTTCTCTTTAAGTTCAACCTCAGTTGCAGCACCTACATTTATAACAGCAACACCACCAGCAAGCTTTGCAAGCCTTTCCTGCAGCTTTTCTCTATCGTAGTCGGATGTAGTTTCATCGATCTGATTCTTAATCTGCTTAATCCTTCCCTGTATTTCCTTTGGATCGCCGGAGCCTTCAACTATAGTGGTATTTTCCTTGTCAACCGTTACCCTTTTAGCCCTTCCGAGATCTTTAAGATCAGTATTCTCGAGCTTCATACCCATCTCTTCTGAAATTACTCTTCCGCCTGTTAGAATAGCGATATCTTCCAGCATAGCTTTTCTTCTATCTCCGAATCCAGGAGCTTTAACTGCTACTACATTTAATGTTCCTCTTATCTTATTAACAACTAATGTTGCAAGAGCTTCTCCTTCAACATCCTCGGCAAT
Organism: Spirochaetota bacterium; assembly: GCA_003645695.1. GTDB lineage: Bacteria > Spirochaetota > B62-G9 > B62-G9 > B62-G9 > B62-G9. The sequence continues at coordinate 10,174 of QNBN01000040.1, forward strand.
GATAAGTAGGGGTTTCCCCATCTGAGCAACCTTTTCTAAAATGGGGAGAAGATCCTTCATAGCACTGATTTTTTTATCATGAATTAGTATAAAAGCATCTTCTAAAACTGCGGTCATATTTTCCGCATTTGTTACAAAGTAAGGAGAAAGATAACCACGGTCGAACTGCATACCTTCCACTACTTCAAGATCAGTCTCCATCGACTTGGCTTCTTCAACAGTAATTACACCATCTTTTCCAACTTTATCCATTGCATCTGCAATAAGTTTTCCAATTTCAGGATCGTTATTTGCCGATATTGAAGCAATATTTGATATTTCATCGGCAGTTTCGATTTTTTTTGAAATTTTTGCGATCTGATCCACAACTACCTTTACCGTTTTTTCGATACCTCTTTTAATCCCCATGGGATTAGCACCTGCTGTAACATTCTTTAAACCTTCACGAATAATAGACTGCGCAAGTAGAGTAGCTGTGGTCGTACCGTCTCCTGCTACATCATTAGTTTTTGTAGCAACTTCCTTAACCAATTGTGCCCCCATATTCTCAAATGGTTCTTCGAGCTCAATTTCCTTCGCAATTGTTACACCATCATTTGTAACAGTTGGAGGTCCAAACTTCTTATCGAGAACAACATTTCTACCCTTTGGCCCTAAAGTTACCTTTACGGCATTTGCCAGTTTGTCAACACCCTTTAATAGGGTTCTTCGTGCTTCTTCTGAGTATTCTAACTGCTTTGCCATATTCTCACCCCTTTCCTTTCTCCTAAATTTTTCTTGTCGTTAAGATAATAAAAACTATTTTTAAAATCAAGTTTTTTAAAATATTGAGATACAATTATTACAATTATGGAATTGCCAGAATGGATCAGTAATAATGTGGTTATTATCTGAATATTTTTACAATTGAAGAGTATAAATAGCCACCCATCGGACTTGAACCGATAACCTACGCATTACGAATGCGTTGCTCTACCTGTTGAGCTAGGGTGGCTAAAAAAAATTGCCGAGAGGCGGAATCGAACCACCGACACGTGGATTTTCAGTCCACTGCTCTACCGACTGAGCTATCTCGGCAACATGTGTTAGTCAATTTAATAATTTTTCTCCTCCGTGTAAATAAAAATTTTCTTAACATGTAAAAAAATACCCCTCTTTTCGAGGGGTATTTATATTAACTTTATTTTATTTTAATTTACTGAGTATTTGTCTGCTCACCTGTTATAGCATGCTGCATCTTAACCTTCTCTTGTAATCTCAATAGCTGCATTATTCCCAATCTTCTAATTTCAGCTGCCCTCTTTGCATCACGCCTCTGCTTCAAAATTCCCCATACAGCCTCATCATTTATATCTCTCTCAATTTCAAGTATTGCCAAATCGTAGACCATTTGAACGTCTTTAATGTAAAGAACGAAATCACCACCGATCTGACTGCTATCCCGGTAAACAGTAAAATCATAAAACTTGATTGATGGCTGGGTTTCTGGATATAATGGAATCTTTCTCAGATCTCTTTGTTTTACATCGGAAATATAATTTGGATTGTTCCATGTCAGGGTTCGCCAACCATCGAAATCCAGGTATCCAAGAAACATCTCCCTTACATTGTCCTTTTCATCTTTAAGGGAGAGAGATAAACCATGAGGAAAGTTTCTTCCCACTACTCTTACAGAAATAGATTTAATAGTACCTACATTTCGTAATACACCCTTGTGTAGAAACTTTGAACCTTCCCCTTCTTTATCTCCAGGGGCATCTTCGTAGAAAGGTATCTCAAAAGGGGGTACTATCTTTGCCCAGGAATTAAAAGGAGCGGTTGGGAAATGGATTCTTGCTCCCAGAACATTACCATTCATTTTTTTACTTTCTACTGGTTTACAAAATGACAACACACGGTTGATTGGAGAAGCAGAAGAAGGTGCCAGTTTAATGCCCCAATTAGGTATACTCAGGTCCACCTTAATTTCCTTAAATCCCTCAGCTATTCCTCCGGGGAATTTAGAAAAATCTATCTCCGTATTATCAAGATTTGAAAAATCAATTAGTACCTGAGGACCTCCCTTTACTTCTTTTGTGCCCCCAGCACCCTGCTGCTGAGCAAACACCAAAGATACACTCAAAGTAAAAATGATTGCAAACAAAATAATAAAGATACTTCTCTTTGTTTTCATTTTCTGAGCTCCTTTCGCCCTAAATCTTTTATAGTTTTAGTCTAAAAGTTCTGCTACTTTCTAGCGTTTATATTAAAAATCCAATTAATAAGCTCAAATTATCACACCGCATTTCTTACTTTTAATCAATTCTCTTTGTTCTCCCATTACTATATAGTATATAAATCTTCATCTATTAATAAGTATATCCATAAATTTTATGCTGTCAAAATTTTTTTAAAAACAAAACTTAAAATATATAAAAGAATTATTCTTTATTTTACATCGGCAAACAAACTGTACAACTTGAATAAAAAATAAAAAAACTTGATGATTTAATGTTAAAATTGTTTCATTCATTAAAGCGTTTAGCCCCGATCCTGTAGCTTGGATAATGTTTTCTTCTAATGCAAGATGGCTAACAAGCAAGTATAGTCTTCCATTATGTTACCAAGCTTGCTTGCCTATTACTTGACCATAAAAGTTCTATTCAGTTTGATTCCGTTAAAGGTATTGATAGACTCAACACCATCAATAAGTATTTTAACCCCTCTGATATTACGAATATTTCTTTTTATAGATGTTACAATAGATTCTATTATTTTAGAGGGGTTTTCTCTTAACGATTTTACGATACTCCAATCAAATGATATATATACTACATCTCTCTTACTTATGGCCACAAATTGAATTATCGTTTCAGGAGAAAACAATCTTTCATGATTTTCTCCAACAGGTCCGTTTATTAATTCATTAATTACATCCTTCACACGCTCTTCACTACTATTACTTTTCGGAATTCTTCTTGATTCAAAATCAAATTGCCCATTTTTATTATTATATATGTATAGTTTAACTCTTAAATATTTTTTGTCCAATAAAAGATAGTTTACCATAACAATTGATAATGCTAATCCAATTACAGTTATAAGAAAAATTACTTCTTTATTTCTTTTTAACCTACTCGATTTGTAGTCACGATCACTTTTCTGTTGTAAAGCCATTGGTTTCCTCAAAAGTCTCAATAAAATTGTTTATACCGTTAGCTATTCCAGTTGCTAATTTTTTCTGATAATCAGCACTTGTAAGATGAGATGCTTCAAAACTGTTTGTTACAAACCCAATTTCAATGAGAACTGAAGGCATCTTTACAGCCTTTAATACATAAAAATAAGCACCTTTTACTCCCCTATCAATGGATAATGAATTAACACTTTTATTTATACCATTCTGTATATTTTCTGCTAATTTTATACTCTCCCTTCTATACTCCAAGTCCACAATATGATTTATAATTTTCATTAAATACTTCTTATTCTCAACATTCTCATAATTAATTACAGAATTTTCTTTTTCAGCAACTTCTCTAGCAATTTCATCCTGAGGATCTATTGTAAGATAGTAGCTTTCATATCCAATTGTTTTCTTATTATAACTAACATTAGCGTGTATGCTCACATAAATTGCATCTTCAAGCTTATTTGCAATTTCTGCCCTTTTTTCCAATGAGATAAACTCATCTTTATCCCTTGTCATCAATACTTTTATATCCCGCCGCTTTTTGCTTAAGCATTTTTTTACATATCCTGCTACTTTAAGTACAATGTCTTTTTCTTTTATTCCTTTATAACCAATGCCGCCAGGATCTTTACCACCATGCCCGGGATCAATAACCACAGCTTTAATCATGGCTCTATACTCATTTCTTGTCTTTAAGCCTTTTTTTGATTCTACATTTCTAACAATTTTGCGATTTCCGACAATAAAATTTCCATTTTCATAGTGCCATTCAATGCGTTTTCTTAAAAGAAATGGTAGTATTTTGTTCAAAGCTCCAGCTGTTATGTAGATATTGTTATTTTTATCTGTTCCACAACTTGAATGGATGATCTTTCCACCATATATAATTTCTCCTCTTGAAGGATAAACAATTAAATTTCTGTTATTTTTATTTAATACCACACTGTTTAGAACAGGATCAATATTAAAATCTATCTGGAAGGCCTCAACAATCTGGTATAAGGGAATTTTTTCATTTTCATTAATCTCGTACTTTAGTGCCGCTCCAATAAAGATTAATGCTGTCATGATTAGAATGTACAACTTAATCCATTTCTTACTTCTTGACTGCATAAATCTCAAAAGTATCTCCTAAATGGAAAGCTTTAGCTGTAAAATAATAAATCCTGTTTAAAAACCTGGGGGATTTCTTAATGCCGATTTTTAAGAAAAACCTTTCGGGATGTATTCCAGTAACTCTCAAATCTCTGACTTTGAATCCATTTCGTAATAAAAACTTTGAAATATTTCTTATAGTTGTATCAAAATAATGGTCATCAGGATGATTAATCAAGAATTCCTTTCGATTCATTCTATAGCTTATACCACCCCTATTGGGCATTGCTATGGCTAAAACGCCATTTTGCTTTAAAATTTTATAAGCCTTTTCAATAACCTTCTCAACCTCAACAAAATGCTCGAGCACATAAAACATCGTTATGGCATCAAAGTATTCATCCTTAAAATTATGGTTTAAAAAACTGCCTGTAATAACTTTAATACCAAGATTATTCCTTGCCCATCCAGATGCATATTCAGAAATTTCAATACCTTCACCTTTCCATCCCCTTCTGACTGCAAGTTCAACAAAAAATCCCAGAGCACAACCAACATCAAGAAGCCTACCACGATCAGGTTTTAAACGCTCTATTCTATCCAGACGGGCATTTCCGGATGCAACAATATTTCTCTTGTCCTCCTCATAACTCCTACCATACTGCCTTCTATACTCATCAAGAAAATAATCCTTTTTATACCTATTTTTGGATCCAGGCTTATCATTTTCAGAGCCTGTTAAAAATAGATCTCCACATTTCAAACATTTTAATATTGAGTATCCATCCTGCCTAAAAATCACCTTATAGTTTTTGTGATGAAAAAGACAGTCCTTTCTTCCATTATCGATAGTATTTTTAATAATACTTATTATTCTATCCGATGCCCTGGTATCAAGCAGTCTTTTATACCTATCAATGTCATAGGCCAATTTTTCTTTATTCTTTATACTCTCTAATAGAATTCGCTCGAGGTCATATTTTTTAAAATAACCCGGATATGCAAGATTTGGTAGATCATACCTAAGTGAAAGTTTGTAATGATATTTGCTGTGATTATACAGTACAACAGGGGTTTTCAGATAAATTGCCTCAAACATCGTAATACCAAAGGATGTGATTAGCAGTTCTGAACGAGCAATTAAATCATATAAATTTTCAGGATCCTCAACTATATCAACATTAAGCTCCTTTAAATAATTTTGTACAGAATCATTAAACAATGGCCCTTTTATAACTTTGGCTTTTAACATGGCCTTTGCAACTATTTGAGCAATTTCAATCGTTAAATTATGTGGGTCTGAACCTCCAAAGCTTATGAGTATTCCTTCTCTTTTGTTACTGTCTGACCTATCTATCCTTTCTCTTATTTCCTCAATAGTAGGATCAAGAATAAGATACCTTAAACCTTCATAGTTTGAATCAACCCTCTTTAAAGAAGGAAGAGATATAATCCTCATTACTGCATGCATAGTTCCTCTTCCTAGATCATCAATGGATATTACAGGGGCTAATCTTGCAAGATCTCTTGTAAACCTTCTACCAGTATCCC
>QNBN01000041.1 GCA_003645695.1 Spirochaetota bacterium
TAATTGATGGTTTAATTGAACTACAAAAAAAGAAGCTTTATGTTGTAATAGACCCAAGATACTTCAGCAACTATCCGAAAAATATTATCGTTGAGCAAGAACCAAAACCCGGAAGTATAGTTAGAGAGGGAAGAGAGGTTAATTTAATTGTTTCTAAAGGGCCTATTATATCAATAGTAGAGGATTATACGGGTAAGACTCTGGCATATGTAAGAAATAGACTGGAGGAGATATTCTCGTTTCAGGGCAAGACGATAGAGATAGGCAATATTACCTATGTATCATCGGATGCTCCGAAAGGTACGGTTGTCGGTCAGTACCCACCTCCAAATACTCCGATAGGAAGCGTTGATAAAATAGATTTGATAATCAGTCGTGGTAATGAGATTGAATCCTTCTATCTAAAAAACTATGTGGGCCAGGATATAAATGACGTTATGCAGAAAATGGCATTGAGAGGTGTTCTTATTCATGTAATTCCCGAAAATATAGAAGATCCCCAAAAAAATAGTATTATCCTATCGCAGGAGCCAGAGGAAGGGACGCTGGTCAAAAGAAACGAAACTGTAACATTCCATGTCGGGTATTTGCCTTCCGAAGTACAGACAGACAAGCTGTATGCACGCGTTGTTAACTTTGATCTTCCACCTAATATAGAATCAGGAAAAGAGGTAAATGTCAGGATCCTTGTAAAGGATAAAGCGGGTGAAAGGGAGGTGTATAATGCGAAAAACAAGGGTGGTGATAGCATATCCATACCTTTTAAAAGCTATTCTCCGACAACGATCTATATATATGTCAATGAAGGTCTTTATGAGGTTAGAAAGCTGGAGTAGCCACTATATTTACTGAAGTTTTTATTTATGGTTTTATTCATAAAAATTGTGGTATTTTGTACCAGAATTTGATGTTTAATTAGAATACTAAAATATTCAAGGCCACTTACATATAATTTTTTATAGGTATAAAACGAATAGGCAAAGTAAGTTTTTTATCATGATTGAAAGTTCACTTGCCTATTTATCTCTATATTTGAATTTTAAAGGGATTTATCTTTTAGATAGATGGTCATTTAGATGGAAACTATCTATTGAGGTGATATAAACTTTTTTTAATGATTTTCTTCAGATAAACTGCAAGATTGTAAAGATAGTTTTCTATCTTATTCTTCTCGCCCAGGACCTTTTTTGATTCCAGAAGAATATAATAGAGATAGGGTGCGGTTTTATATGCATTTTCAAAAGTAAAATTTTTCTTTTCAATTAAATTAATTAGACTATTCATATCATTTCTCAATCCTGATAAAAACTCGTGTAAAACCTCTTTGCTCACCAATTTTTTGCTCTTCTTAATTTTTGGCTTGGCAGGTAATAGTTTCTCCAGTATTTTTTCGAGTGTAGTATACTTTAAATTGCTAATTCTCACTCCGTCTTCTGAAGCATTTATAATATTTTCACTGTATCTATTTTGATCTTCAGTCCAGTTTTTATAGTTTACAAGGACGTAGTCGGTTAAAACATCTTTTGATTTGATACTTTTAAGTGAAAATATCTTTCTTTTAGAGATGATCTCCACACTTTTTGAAGTTATCGTCGATAGCCTGTTTGTTAATATTAGGGCATTGCTGTATAGCGGTGATGAGTTAACATGGGTCTTATAAGATGTATATGATAGATCTGCACCAACTAGAATAACCTTTGAGAAGTTCATATAGAGCGCTAATTCAAGACCTGTGGTTAATACGGAACCACCGCAGGGGAGACTGTCAAAATTGAGAACTCTATTTTTTATTTGATGGATAATAGGATTATCAATGTATGTTTGATTTCCTTCACTGTTTTTAAGTACATTTAACGATCCTGTGAAGAAAGAGTTTAGTTTAAAAGCTTTGATTATGCCAGGATGGGCGAAAAGGTCATAAACCAGAACAGGCATTTTGGAGTTTATATCTTTGTTTGTGAAAAGGTAGGTAAAGTCGAAGAGGCTATGAAATTGACCATCAAGGGTAACTACAATATCGGGTTTTATCCCTGATTTTAGAAGTACGGGTAGGGATGTATCCACCGATATGACAAATAATTTTTCTGAGAGTGGTTTTATAATTCCCAATTGGTCTAATAATGATGGCCCGGCTCCAACTACAAGAGCAGAGCTATACTGCCCCAACCCTTTTAAAGAGTTAATGGGGGAGCTATATAACAAATTAGGTATATTTTTAATCGCATTTCTTAACCACAGGGTTTCAAAAGAAAATCTTGTTATGATATCTGATAGTTTAGAGCTTAAAATATCTTTGAATATTCTTTCAATTGATAGATAATAGTTTGATGCTAATCCAACTGCTTCGGGCAATTTTATAACTCTGTATCCACCAAACTCTATTAGATCAATACTGCTAAAATAATTTTCTAGAGTTTTAGCTTCTTCATCGAGAAAGAGAGTTACATTTTTTAGAAATGAGGCATCAAGATTTTCAATAAGGAGTTTAAGTATTATCGATTTTTTTTCTATCACTATAATATGATCTGATTTTATTCTATTACCAAATCTTTCGATAAATAATTTAATGTGATAACCCATACCCAACCCAAGAAAAAGAAATACTGTCTCTTCTATTTTATCAACATTTATGTTTTTTATCAGATTTTCAGCTTCGGTTATAGGATTTATTCTGGAATGGAGTGTTTTTTTATCGATTTTGATATTAGGAAATGGATCCGAAATGTATTCAATTTTATTGCTGTAATCTGTATTAAGGATTTTTTGTTTTATTCCTGGATTTATATCTTCAAGAAGTCTAAGATTTTTCTGATAAATCTGGTTCATCAATAGTAATTACGGCGAACTTTCCCTTTTTTATTAATGATTTTTATTCGTTAGAATTGTAATATTTGCTTTTTATGACACAGAAATAATCACTCCTCCGAATAAATACATAGATAGGTAAGCTTCACCTGGGTAATGATAAAATTATAACTTTGTCTATTTGTTCCCTGTGGTTTTAGACAGAAATTGACCCGAAAGCTTTTCATTAGTAATATTGAAATATTCTTATATATGGTTTTCTAAATTTAAGATACGAAAAAGTTTAGATAAAAGTATGATTAGATTCCCGGTTTTAGCTTTTGTTTTTTGGTTTAAAGAACTTATCAAAGTTGTTTACAATTCTTGAATGTTTTAGAGCATAGTTGTACCAATCACCAAAAACTGCATTTCCCTTTAATGATTTGTATACATTGGTTAAATAATCCTTTGCTCTCTTGTACTCTTCCTCTTTAAAACTCTTTTCTTCTATAACTTTATATATTATTTCTCCATCCCTCGTTTTAATTGGTTTTCCAATTTGTCCCACCTTGGTTTTGAAAACCTGTTCGGGAAGATTCTCTATATTCATAAGTTCAAACAGAGGAATATTTCTTTCCTCATTGAGAATATACCTGCCTGCCAATGTTATATAATCAGTTTTTTGGATAGGCAGCTTTTTTATTTTGGCTACTTTCTCGAAGGAATTGGGATCTTTGGTTATGATGGATAGAATCTCTTTTGTTTCCAACCCTACTTTCTTTTCAAGCTCCTCTCTATGGTCCTTAACATACTCCTTTTTGACTCTGTAAATAGCCTTATCAAAATCCTCAATTTTAACATCATCGAGAGCTTTAATAATATGATAGCCAAAGATGCTTTTGACAAATCCGATTTCGCCCTTTTTTAGCTTGAAAGCTGCTTCCGAAAACTCTGGTACCATTTCATCCCTGTAGAACCATCCAAGATCACCGCCTTTATCTTTGGTTCCACTGTCTTCTGATTCCTTTTTTGCAATGATTGAAAACTTATCAGGATTTTTCTTTACCTCTTCAAGTATAGATTTGGCTTTTGCCTCATCGTTTTTTATTAAGATGTGAGCAACATGTGCCCTTTCAAAAAATTTTGGATTTTCCTCGTAAAACTTTTTAAGGGTTTCCTCAGGAAGATTATCATACCTTAAATATATATACTCTATTTTTTTTCCATAATCCATCAGTTTATAAAAAGATTTTAATTCAGGATTGGAGACCTTCACAGAACGAAAATGTTCTTCTAAAAACAGATCTATGGTTAATTGCTTCTCTTCATTTTTATATATGCGCTGGCGTTCTGTTTCAGGTGTGTTATTATACCTTTCCTCATCAAAGCTCTTATCAGGAGATGCATAATAACCCTTCTCTATAATTGCTGCAAGTACAGCTTTTCTGCTTGGGTTTATACCCTCTTTTTTTGCATATTGAAGTATCAATACCCGTTGAATTGCTGCATCAAGTGCTTGACGTAAAAGCTTTAGGTTTTCTTCTTCGCTAATCTGTTTATTCTTTTTTGCGGCTTCTTCATAGAATTGGCGGTAAAAATTGGCAAATAAGGAATCACTTTCGGCTGTTATTGGTTCACCATTCACAACTGCTATATTTACTGTTCTACCTTTTTTCGCCGCATAATTGTAGGCGAAACTACCAACGAATGCAACTGCAACAAAGATTATTATCAATGATGCAAAGTATTTTTTGAAAGGTGGCTTCTTCTTTTTTTTAGTAACAGCCATTTAAATCTTCCTTTTTTGATAAATTGATAAATTAAACTAATAAGCATAAAAAGTAGTGTCAATGAAAAATTGGTTGAGAAATTAATCAATATTTTTTGGCTAACAGAGACAAAAACCATAGTATAGTTTTACTCATTATAATTACGGTTTTTTGTAACAGTATTCTCTGTTCTAGCGAACCTATATCTTTTATTTTTTAATAACAGTATTTATGATTAATTAGAATACCAAAATATTCAAGTATATTTTAATCTAATCTTTTAAAGGTATAAAGCGAATAGGCAAACCTGATTTTTTATTATTATTGAAAGTGTACTTGCCTATTTATTCAATAAATCTTAGCTGAATATTAAGGATTTAAATTGAATAGAATAAAGTAAAAGAATGTTTAACTCAAATTTTTATAGGTATAAAACGTTTAGGAGATTATGATTATTATTTTAATTGAAAGTTTATCCACCTATCCTTATAATATATCGGAAATGTTGGTACAGGATTAAAGAGCAAAATATTACTTTCTACAAAATAAGCAAAGAAGAGGAGGAATAGAATGGTAAATACAGCTATTCTTGGTATTCAATGGGGAGATGAAGGGAAGGGTAAAATAGTCCATATGCTTTCTGAGCACAGTGATGTTGTATGCAGGTATCAGGGTGGAAATAATGCAGGCCACACAGTTATAACTGAAGGTAAGAAGATAGTTCTGCATCTTATTCCCTCTGGAATAATTAAAGAGAGTAAAATTTGTATAATTGGTAATGGGGTAGTGGTTAATCCCTATGCCTTTAAAGAAGAGCTTGAAATGCTCGAGCAAATGGATATTGATTACAAAGGGAGGCTTTTTGTATCAAACAGGGCAAACCTGATAATGCCCTATCATATTAAACTCGATGGCATAAATGAGGAATCGAGAGGGATTGGAACTACAAAAAGGGGAATTGGACCGGCTTATACCTATAAATATGCAAGATCAGGAATTAGAGTCTGTGATTTATTTGAAAAGGAATATCTGAACAGGATGATTGATCTTATACTCAAGGATGTAAATCCCGTATTACGGTCTCATGGTAAAGAAGAGACGGAAAAAAGGGATATTTTTAATACTATAGAGGAGTTTAAAGAAATATTGGCCCCTTTTATTACCGATACAACTATCCTGATCCATGATTTATTAAATAAAGGTAAAACTGTTCTTTTTGAAGGTGCTCAAGGGGCCCTTCTGGATATAGACTTTGGCACTTATCCTTATGTTACATCCTCCAATCCCACAGTAGGAGGAATATTTACCGGGTTAGGTATAGGACCAAAGGCAGTTAAGAATATAATTGGTATATCAAAAGCCTACACAACCAGAGTAGGAGCAGGACCTTTTCCTACGGAACTTAATAATGAAACAGGTGAACTGATAAGAAAGAAAGGTGGGGAGTATGGAGCTTCAACAGGAAGACCAAGAAGGTGTGGTTGGTTTGATGCAGTTGCAGCAAGGTATGGGGCAATGATATGTGGTATAAACTCTATAGCTATGACGAAGTTTGATATACTGGATAAGTTTAAAACAATAAAGGTTTGTACCGCGTATGAAATAGATGGCAAGGTAAGGAAAGATTTTCCTGCTAATGCAGCGGAACTGGAAAGGGCTAAACCAATTTATGAAGAATACCCTGGATGGGATAAAACAGCCGGGGTGAATAGATATGAGGATCTGCCCGATAATGCAAAAAAATATATAAAAATTCTTGAAGATATGATTGGTGTTGATATTTCAATTATTTCAAATGGCCCGGATGAAAAACAGACAATAATCAGGGATTCTAACCTGCTATAGTTTTGTTAATATCAGTCTGAACCTTTAGTGGCAGGAAGTAAACTAGAAAACATGTGATTAAGGGGAAAATCGAAAGTATTACCAGACCCGATGTTAATCCTGAGAAAAAGGGTAGTTTATCGTTTATAAGAGCACAAACTGTTGAACCAAAACTCGAGGTTGCCCATGCAAATCCCATCAGGATATCGCTTATGGTTGATTTAATTTCGGGGCGATCCTGTGACCCGTTATTAGATGCATGACTGCTGCAAGGATTATTCCTGGAAAGGCAAGAAGATATGAATTGTGAAAACACATATACTTGGTAAAGTATGAAAATATTAACTGTGAAAAAGAATAAACAATCGTCCCCGCTGTTGAAAAGATGGCCAGAGATGCGCTGCTTTTATTTCCACCAGCACTGCTTGAGATGGTAGTACCTGCCGGATGAAAAAAAGCCAATTCAAACCTCTTTATTATGACAAACACAAAGAGAAGGGAGTAGTTTGTAGTTATTCCTGTTTATTCTTTTCGCATTAAAATTGTATAAATAGTAATAGCAACAATAATAATCAACCCGTATATCAATTGGGTCCAAAAACCGGTTAATCCTATTGCAATGATACCTGCCTCGAGAGAGCCAATAATGAGGGTTCCTATAAAGGTTCCGTAGATGGTACCCATTCCTCCAAATACCGATGTCCCACCGACAAAAACTGCTGCAAGAGTTCTCATAAGATAGCCCTGGCCAAGAGTAGGCCAGAAGTATGTAACTTCAAGACTTGATAAAATTCCGGACAAAGCTGCAAATCCCCCCATCATCATAAATACTGTAGTTTTGACTCGATCTACCCTTATACCCATCATTCTCGCGCTTTCCTTATTGTCTCCTATAAAAAGAACATGGGTGCCAAATTTATGCCTCTTCAAAAGAAGACCGAAGATAAATGCAAGTACTACCATCCATATAACCTGTGCTGGAATAAGGCCTGCTATTCTTCCTACGAATACCTTAAACAGAAATGTGTCCTTTACAGGAACAAGGGTTATCCCCAATCCCTGAGCAGCAACATTAACAAGACCTCTAAAGAAAAATTGGGTTCCTATTGTGGCAACAAGGGAGGGAATCCCAATTTTTACAACAATAAGTGCATTGAGGTAACCTGAGGCAACGCCAGTAATCAAACATAACAGGGTTGCTAGCCATATATTCCCCGTAAGTTCAACTATCTTGGAAAAAACCCATGCAGAAAATCCAAGTATAGATGGAAAAGAAAGGTCAATTTCACCTATGATAATCACAAATGTTAATGTTAGCGCCAGAATCCCAGAAAAAGGAATTGTTGACATGAAAGAATAGTATATATCAAACTTTGTGAAAGTCTGAGGATTTCCGATAATAAATAGCAAAAATATTGCAACAAGAACAAGGGTTATGCTTACCTCAAGCCTTAATTCTCTCATCTTACTGGTAATAATTTTAGTCTTCTCGCTCATCTATCTGTCCCTTCCAATTCTTAAAGTTTCATCCTTATCCTTGATATGTCTCATATAATTTGTTTCAAGAAAGTTTATAGAATTGTAAAATAAGGCACCCCTTTTGATTAAAGGAGTGCCTTTTGCTTCTTATTCCATTTTACCAGTTCTCGCCAGTTCAACCATTTTGTTGACCAGCTCTTCCTGACTAATTTCACTCTTAAGAAACTCGCCTGCTATGTGACCTCTGTCCAGTATCACAAATCTATCAGCCACAGGGTATACGTAGTAAATGTTGTGGCTGATGAATATAGCTGACTTCCCATTTTTCTTGATATTCAGGACGAAGTCTAAAACCTTTTTAGTTTCTGACAGAGATAGGCCCATCGTAGGTTCATCAAGAATTATTAGCTCGGCATTAAAATAGAGAGCACGACCAATTGCTATACCCTGTTTCTCACCTCCAGAGAGATACTTAACTATGGAATCTGGTGTAATCGCTTTGGAAGTAAAACCCATATGCTTCCTCAAAATCTTTTCAGTTTCTTCTTTTTCTTTGTCTATCCTCAAAAAACCAAATCGATCCCTGATTTCCCTTCCCATAAAGATATTTCTCCAGAGGGTTTGTTGCTCTCCAAGTGCCCTCTCTTGATAGACTGTTTCTATCCCAAGATCCCTTGAAAGCTCTACTGAATGGTATGTTATCTTTTTACCTTTGAAATAAATTTCACCCTTATCCGGCCTGTGCACACCTGTTATTATCTTTATGAGTGTGGATTTACCGGCTCCATTATCACCAACAAGACCTACTATCTCATTTTTCCCCACCTTAAAATTGACATTTATAAGTACCTCTACTTCTCCAAAGGATTTGTATATCCCTATCATCTCCAATAAGGCATCTTTATCCGGCATAATTATCTTATCCCCTGTTTTGCTAATGGTGCAACAAAATCAATATTTGTTTTATCAATCAAAGCGGCTCCAGTATCTATATGTAGACCGGAAAAGCCGTACTTTTTCGTTAGACAAACCTGCAGGATCGGAAGATAACCCTGAAGATAAGGCTGCTGATCGAGTATTACACCCACGTAGCCCTTCTTAATAGCATCAACTGTTGCAGCACTTAAATCAAATCCTGCAATATAAATAGAACCTGGTCTTCTTCTTGAAGCCCTCATGTATGTTTCGGCTGTAGCTGTTAGTGCACCATGATCTATAATAATGAGTTTTACATCTGGATGGGAAGAAACATAGCCTGTAAATACAGGTGTCCCTAGTGTTGCATCACCATTTACTGCATCGGATATCTCAATATAATCAACTTTCATACCCATTTTTTTCAACGTATCGACACAGCCTTTTGTTCTGAGGCCTCTTGTCTCCTGTCCAAGAAGTCCCCATACCATTACTCTATCGCCCCTCCTTAGGTGTGCCCTTTGTGCAGCACCTTTTGCAAGGGTTACTCCTGATGGATACAGCTCCTGACCCACGTATCCAAAACCCCTGCTCTTATACTTCTCTTCAATAGGGGGAAGCGATGTATTCTGGCTTGTTACTATAATGCCTTTTTTCTCAGCTTCATCTACCAGCGGAGCAAATGCAGCAACACCAGGATGCCCCATTATACATATACCATCGGGCCTCCTTGCCACTGCATCTTTGAATTGGGCTATCATCTTATCAGGATTCCAGCCTGACCACACGTAATCCACCTTACAACCAAGATCCTTTTCTGCTGCCCTTGCCCCCCTATAGACAACAGATGCGAAAGGGCCGCCCGGATTACCACCAGGGAAGAAGGTAATCCTTATACCGGTAAAATGCTTCTGCTCCTTTGCAGTAGCAATGTTGATTAAACTTAGCACTAAAATAAGTGCCATTACTACCAATAATACTTTCTTTTTCATTACAGCCTCCATTTATTGGTTTTTTTATTATTGATAATAAAGCAGATTAATTATGTAATCCTTTTCACCTCCTTTCAAACACACCCTCTCTGGTTTAACTCACGATATTTTAGCATATTTTTAGGTTTTGTCAAGTAAGTATGGTGTATTTTGAGTGGTATTTAGCATAGATACAATAATATATGAGCACTAAAGGATTAATAAGGATTAGAGGATTAATAAGGATTAATGAGGATTGATGAGGGTTACCTTTAAATATACAGTTATAAAATGGAAATTAGAATACAGGTTTTTTAATCACATATATACCTTGATCTTTTTTGTAATCGATCATCAAAAAAATGTTATTTCTGTCATTACCTTTTTCATTCTTTAAAGTTATAGGTACTATGTTTCTATAGTTATTTATGTCATCAAGCATTTTATTTACCCTATAAAACTTCTCAGTAACCAGTGTTTTTGTGGTAAACGAAAAGAGTAAAAGACCAAATTCCGTATTGATATCACCTGCATTGCTCGGGTTTGTGGAGTAAACAGCAAGAGCAGGATTGGCCTTAAATATCGTTCCCCACATTTTTATAAAAGGCATACTATTGTATGTTAGAATTCCGGTATTTATCATCTGTTTAAGATTATTGTTATTAATGGATAAAACAACAATCCCTCCTCCATATTTCTGACCACCAATCTCAGCAATTATCTCGTCACTTCCATCCTGGTTGATATCAAAAGCTATTAATTTTTTAATGGGCAATGGTCGGTGAAATCTAAACTTTGATCCGGTTGTTGAAAATCTTCCACCTTTTATTTTTATTGAAGTAAGATTTATATAGTAGGTTATGGTTCCATCATAATCTAAAGTTGGATTTCTATTAGCAGTGACTAGATATAAGCCATTCTGTTTTTCTTTTGCTATTGTAACATATGGAGAGTTTAATCTATAGATTATCCTCAAATTTTTTCTTTTTGCATTATAAGTATACATTTGAGAGAATTTTTCATACGTTACAACAAGGATTGGAAAGGAGATATCTTTATTATTGATTATTGAGATGTCTTTTAAGTTGCTGGATCCAAGGGGGAATCTATATATTTCCTCATATATATTGGAATTGCTACTGCTATCTAAAGCACCTGTTGATTCATAGCCGATTATTATGTATCTTCCGGAGTTCTTTCTTGAGTTTGATAGCTGTGCAATTATAATTTCCTGTTTACCATTTAAATTAAGATCTCCAGAGATAATATGATTGGAATAAACCGGGTTTTCTATCTTTCCTGTTTCTATAAAACCTAAGTGTTCATTATCTTGGATGGGCAGTTTCTTTTTGCTTATATTTCTTTTTGGAATTATTATCTTTTCTTTTTTTTCATGAGACTGGGGTTTAAGAAATGCTCCATAGATCCATCCTGTTTTTCCTGTTGATTTTAATTTAATTTTATACCAGTAGTTTGTATATTTACCAATTTTCGTTAATTTATCATCCCTTTCTAGTATGTAAACTTCTGTCCCTCTGTTAACCTTTGTAATAATTTTGCTATTTAGAGTAGGGCCTGTTCTTACCCTGACATGGTTTCCGGTTACCACCGCTTCTATACCTTTTCTAAGAACCCCATTAGCGATAATTGTTAATTCCTGGGGAAATCCACTTATGCTTATGACTATAAATAAGAAAGTGATTATGAACAGCCTATAAAATCTCTGTTTATTTCCCATTATCTAAATACCTTGATATTGATTATCATACCTATTATTTTTATCGTATCTATCAGGAATAATGTGAGGAGTTTTTCTGTTTAATTTTAGGGTAAGTTAAATCATAGGTATGTAAACTTTGCATTTATTATAAAAGGCTGTGCCTTGCATTTTTTGGAGGAGATTGTGGAAAGAGTAAAGATAGATAAAGAGTGTTGCAAAGGTTGTGAGCTTTGTGTTCAAGCATGTCCAAGGAATGTTTTAGTTATGTCCGAAGATTTTAATAAATCAGGTTATCATTACAGTGTCTTTAAGAATAAGGAAAACTGTAATAGTTGTACCTTTTGCGGAATAATCTGTCCTGATGTTTGTATAGAGGTGTTTAGATAAAATCATGGCTCTATAGTTTTTTTGGTTTTATCATTAAAATGCTGGCTTTTTATATCAGTGTCTATAACTAATTAGAATACCAGAATATTTAAATTTAGTTTTTATAGGCGTAAAACGAATAGGCAAAGAATGGCTTTAGTTATTACTCAAAATTACCAAAGGTGTACCTGTCTATTCCTTTAATATTTAATTGTAACATTATGGAATTTTTATTTTTATTAGTTTTAGTTCAGGAGTTTTGAAATGAGTGAGGCTACGGTTAAAAAGGAAAGAGTATTAATGAAAGGGAATGAGGCTCTCTGTGAAGGGGCCATCATTGCCGGTTGTAGATATTATTTTGGCTATCCGATAACCCCCCAAAATGAAGTACCTGCGTATATGTCCAGAAGACTTCCAGAAATAGGCGGAGTGTTTTTACAGGCAGAAAGCGAGTTGGCTGCTATAAATATGGTATGGGGTGCTAGTTGCTCTGGTAAGAGAGTGATGACATCTTCATCCTCACCGGGAATAAGCCTTATGCAGGAGGGAATTTCCTATCTCGCTGGTGGTGAATTGCCAGCAGTTATCGTAAATATGGTCAGGGGTGGCCCTGGATTAGGTAATATTGCTCCGGCTCAATCGGATTATTTTCAGGCAACCCGTGGGGGTGGCCATGGTGATTACTATACAATTGTTTTAGCTCCCTCAACAGTTCAGGAGCTTGCAAATATTATGATTGATGCTTTTGACCTTGCTGATATATACAGAACTCCTGTTGTTGTGTTGGGAGATGGAGTTCTGGGACAGATGATGGAGCCTCTTGTTTTGCCTGAACCGTCTACAAGAAAAATACCTGAAAAGGATTGGATAATCGATGGGGCAAAAGGCAGAGAACCAAGAATTATTAAGAGCCTTAGGTTGAATCCACAGCCAGCCTTAGAAGAGCATAACCTTAAACTGAGGGCAAAGTATGAAAAAATAATGGCTACAGAGGTACGATATGAAGAATACATGATAGATGATGCTGAGATAATTATAGTTGCCTTTGGTACTGCTTCTAGAGTTGTGAGATCTGTGGTTAATCAGTTACGAGCAGAGAATAAAAGAGTTGGATTATTTAGGCCGATTACTTTATGGCCTTTTCCCTATGACAGATTGAAAGAACTATCTGAAAAAACGGATGTCAAGGTGTTCTTTGATGTTGAGATGAACCTGGGGCAGATGGTAGAAGATGTTAAACTGGGAGTTAATGGAAATAAGAAAGTTCTCTTTTATGGAAGGACAGCGGGAATGATCCCTGAAGAGGATGTGTTAATTAAAAAGATATTGGAGGTATATTGATGAAAGCTGTTTATACCAGACCAAAATCACTTCGAGATGTAAAAATGCATTATTGTCCGGGTTGTGGGCATAGCATTATACATAAGCTTCTTGCCTTTGCGATAGACGAACTTGGAATTAGAGAAAAAACTATAATTATTGCACCTGTCGGATGTTCTGTTCTTATCTATGATTACATCGATTGCGATGGAACGGAGGCTGCCCATGGTAGAGCACCAGCGGTTGCCACCGGATTAAAAAGGACTATGCCTGATAAAATAGTTGTTAGTTATCAGGGAGACGGTGATCTTGCTGCTATTGGGACAACCGAAACTCTGCATGCAGCTAACAGAGGTGAAAATATAACTGTTATTTTTGTTAACAATGCTATTTATGGAATGACGGGCGGGCAGATGGCTCCAACCACCCTTGTTGGCCAGAAAACAACCACCACTCCTACTGGAAGAAATCCCGAGTTAGTCGGACTTCCTTTGAAGATGTGCGAAATAATAAATCAACTTGAAGCACCATACTACATCGAGAGAGTTTCTGTGCACGATGTTAAAAACGTCAATAGAGCAAGAAAAGCTATAAAAAAGGCACTGGATTACCAGAACAAAGGGTTAGGATATAGTTTTGTTGAAGTGTTATCGATGTGTCCCACCAATTGGGGTGTAAACCCCGTAGTTGCTGCCCAATGGGTTGGTGAGACAATGGCCGATTATTATAAAATTGGGGTTTTTAGGGATAGAGGATTACAACAAGGGGTTAAGTAAAATGACAGAAAAAATAATTATAGCAGGTTTTGGAGGACAGGGTGTAATTTTAGCAGGGAAGCTATTAGCATATACTGGTATGATTGAGGGAAAGTATGTTTCTCATATACCCTCTTATGGGGCCGAGATGAGGGGAGGTACCGCTAACTGTAGTGTAATTATTTCAGATAAAGAAATTTCATCTCCACTTATTTCAAAACCCACTACCATTATTGTTATGAATCCACCTTCACTATTCAAGTTTGAAGAGAAGGTCCTTAGCAATGGTAAAGTTTTTGTGAACAACTCCTTGATAGACGACAAGGTAAAAAGGGATGATGTAGATATTTATTACGTTCCTGCAAATGATATAGCTGAAAAGGCAGGAAGTGGAAGGGCGAGCAATATGGTTATGGTGGGGGCCTTTATTGGAGTTACTGAAATTGTAGAAAAAGAAAATGTAAAAAATTCCCTATCAAATGTTATATCGAAAAGAAATTTAAAATTCAACGAAATAAACTTTAAAGCCATTGATATGGGCTACGATTTTATAAAAAAAGAACTTTTGGTATAGATCAAAAAGTATTTATTTCAACATTTATTTATTTTTCTTCTTACTTAAATATAGGATATGGGTGTTATTATAATATCGCTATAAGAAATCGCATAATGATATTACATACTTATATCTTATCCAGGAGGGAGAATTGAATAAAGAAAGTAATTCAAAAAGTAGATTAACAAAAAACGTTATTTTTCTTGGTTTGGTTTCAATGTTTACCGATCTTTCCAGCCAGATGATATATCCACTGATTCCTGAGTTTTTGAGTAGTATGGGGGCAACGAAAACTATAATAGGATTAATCGAAGGTATAGCCGAATCCACAGCTTCAGTTTTAAGGGCTGTTTTTGGGAGATTGTCAGATAAAATAAAAAAGAGAAAATTGTTTATTTATCTTGGATACGGTTTATCTGCTCTGTCGAAACCATTCCTATTTTTTGCACACACATGGATTACTGTACTGGGTGTTAGATTTTCGGACAGAATAGGGAAGGCCGCACGTACTCCAGCAAGAGATGCATTAATATCCACGTCTATTGATCCTTCAATAAAGGGTAAAGCTTTTGGTTTTCACAGAGCAATGGATAGGGTAGGAGCAATAGGTGGGCCTTTACTTGCCCTGCTTGTTCTTTCTGTGACCAATCGAAACTTAAGGTTAGTATTTTTATTTTCAGTGGTGCCAGGACTTATTGCGTTAATCTTTATAAAATTTACGAAAGAGGTAAACATCCAGGATACCGAAACCGGTAATGTACAGGTTAAAAAGGGATTAAAAAGCCCGGGGTTTATATGGTTTTTTATTTCGGTAATAATTTTTCAATTAGGTAATTCTTCGAACAGTTTTTTAATACTAAAAGCCAGAGAAACAGGAATAGATGTTAAAATGATTCCTGTAATCTGGATAGTTTATAATATATTTTGTACTATCTCTTCACCAATATTTGGTACTCTTTCGGATAAAGTTGGAAGAAGGTATGTTATCTACATTTCATTTATATACTATTCATTAATTTATCTATTATTCGCTTTTGCAGGCAGTCCTGTATATGTATGGTTTTTGTTTGCTGCTTATGGAGTATACTATGGATTATCAGAGGGTGTTTACAGAGCATATATAGCAGATATAGTAGAACCTGAAAACAGGGCTACCGCATACGGTATATTTAACACCGGTGTTGGTCTCGCACTGTTTCCTGCGTCAATGATTATGGGATTTGTCTGGGATATTTACGGTAGCAGAGCTGCTTTTATATTATCTGCACTTTTTAGTATTCTGGCATTTATTATATTTTCAATTGTGAATATGGTGTTCAGATACAAAGGAAAATATTGAATAGAATTAATGAACATAGGTTCAAGGATTAAGTGCAACAATTAACATGAGGGGGTACCCCCTCATGTTAAAAAATTTTCATTGAAAAAGGTGCACTCATCGGGTTATGTTAATTTAACACAAAAAACAAATACCCA
>QNBN01000042.1 GCA_003645695.1 Spirochaetota bacterium
ATATTGCTGCCTTCATAACACACCCCTTTTGTTCATCAAATCAATAAATATTTTCTAGAAGATAATCGCCAAAAAACCCAAACAATTTTATTAGACATTGATTATAATAGTATATAATTTTTCATATAATAAACATATAAACTAGTATAATCAAGGAATTAGAAGGAAAACTAAATGACAATGAAAGCCCTTGTACTTGTAAAAAATTCAAAATTAAAACTTATGGATCTTCCAATGCCAGAAAAATTCACGGAGGATTCATACCTTATAAAAATATCATACGCAGGGATTTGTGGGTCAGATATACACAGAGGATTTGAAAAAGAAGCCTATCATTATCCATTGATAATGGGACATGAATTTTCAGGAGTTATAGAAAAATCATTTAAAGGTGCCAAATATAGGGAAGGCCAAAGGATTACTGTTTTTCCTCTATTACCCTGTTACAAATGCAAGGCCTGTCAAACCGGGAATTATGCTCAATGTTCAAACTATGATTATTTTGGCTCACGTAGGAATGGGGCCTTTGCAGAATATCTATACGTACCGGAAAAAAACATCTTTCCGATTCCCGATCATGTTGAACTAATTCATGCTGCTATGACAGAACCCTGTGCTGTAGCATTACATGGAGTCAGAAAATTCAATTTAAAGGGAGGAGAAAGGGCAGCAGTTTTTGGAGGTGGGCCCATTGGCAATATGGCTGCTCAGTGGTTAAAACTGAAGGGTTCTGAGAAAGTGATAGTCATAGATATTGATGAAAAAAAATTGAATATCGCGCAAAAGATGGGATTTATTCCATGCAATTCAAAAAAAACCGATCCAGTAGAGTATATATTGAAAAATACCGACGGGGAAGGAGCTGATGTATCAATAGAAGCCTGTGGACTTCCTATTACCTACCGGCAGGCTATAAATAGCACTTCAAGATTTGGTGAAGTTGTACTTTTAGGCAATATTGCAGGTGATTTCATTCTG
Organism: Spirochaetota bacterium; assembly: GCA_003645695.1. GTDB lineage: Bacteria > Spirochaetota > B62-G9 > B62-G9 > B62-G9 > B62-G9. Next base: position 979 of record QNBN01000042.1, read on the forward strand.
CCACAAAAAGAAGTTTCAAATATGCTAAGAAAAGAACTTAAAGTTTACGGAACATGGAACTCAAAAATTGTACCGACAGGAATCGATGATTGGAGTACAGTATTAAAGTTCATGGATAAAGAAATACATGTTCAAGATCTAATCAGCCACATTTTCCCTCTGGAAGAAGGGATTAATGCCTTTAAGTATATTATAAATAAAGAGGGTTTTTATAATAAAATAATGTTTAAAATAGGTGCATAACCAAACTGCCGAACAGTATAATGTTAGTCTATATCAATCCGTTGCCCCTTGAAATTTTTTTTTAAAAACATTAAAAATAACAGGATAAAAACAGGTTCGGCCAGCCTGTTATTTTATACAGTTTTCATTCCATACTCAATTCAGAAGGTCATCCAGATCAAAGAACTATATTTGTAACAAGATAATATTTTTACTTTTCTATTACCAGCTTTCTTTATAAATTATTGCCATGAGCGAGAAAGAGAGCTGGGTAAAAGTAGTCCAATTTACTGCGTATTTAATTTCTGCTATAGCTCTCGTGTTTATACTCAAAACCCTGAAAGGCATTTTTATTCCGCTGGTTCTATCAATATTTTTTGCCTATCTTTTTGCTCCGATAGTCGAGTTTTTAGCCAAGTTTAAAATTCCACGAATATTAACCTTATTTGTTTTGCTTGGCATTATATCCCTATTAGGAATATTTGGTGCTCAAATAATTACCAAAAATATCAAAGAGTTTATAAAGCTATGGCCGACTTATGAATCAACAATAATAAGCAGTGCAACAGGATTTTTTAAACAGTATCTAAATATAGAAACTAAAAATTTCTTTGAAATTCTTAGAAGTGCAAGAGTTACAGACTTTCTTTCATCTCTTGTAAATAAATCTTTCAATATATTCGGAAAAATTCTTTCAACACTATTGATTCTAATTTTTATATACCTGAGTTATCATAACTACCCTTCTCTAATTAAAAAGGCTTTTCCTGAGGAAAAATCAAAATACATATTTGAAATTATAAATAACATTAATGATCAGATAATCAATTACATAATCATAAAAACAGTTATAAGTGCCGGTACCGGTTTGCTCACTGGTATTTCGTGCGCAATTCTACATATTCAATTTGCGGTGCTTTGGGGTTTCTTAGCATTTCTTTTAAATTATATACCTTACATTGGATCAATTGTAGCCATAATATTCCCAATAGCTCTTTCATTTATTCAATTTCCTCATTCATTTATACCCTTTTTAGCTGCTATTATTCTTATTGTAATCCAGCTTTTTATGGGAAGTTTTCTTGATCCTGAAATGATGGGTAATAAGTTTAACCTATCCCCGGTCGTCATTGTAATTTCACTGTTCTTCTGGAGCTATGTATGGGGAATTGTTGGAGCATTTTTGGCAGTACCTATGACTGCACTTTTAAAAATAATCTTCCAGAATATTGATTCTCTTAACTTTCTCTCAATACTGATGAGTAAAAAAGTTAGTTAGAATAGATTAAACATCCTTTAGTTTTATCGTTTTGCCAAATTGGTAAGCGTCATTCTCCGAGCTAAAAGCCTTTTGATCGATAATGAAGCATCCCTGTTTCTCCATATCATTCATCAATACAAGAAGAGCCTTCCTTGCTCCCAGTCCTCCAGATGCTATAAAAGCTATAGATCGTTTCCCGCTAATGCCAGGGACTTTGCTGAGAGCATCTCTTAATCTGGGAGGTGTTTTAGGTTTAAATGCTGCCGTAATAAAAGAGCCAACAAAGATATGACGACATGAGGCGAGACCAGAAAAGGTAGTACTGTTGTCGGGAAAAAGCATCACATTATTGCCCTGCTCCTCTAAACCCCGTTTTAGACCATTTACAAGTTTTTCTATAACCCTTTTTTCAGTTGAATAGATTATTCCGATATTCACAAAATTACCCTCCTTAAATCATGTTGCAAACCAACCATACATTATTATAATAATAACTAATTTTTTTCAAAACAACAAACCCACAATACATCTAATACAACTTTCCTTTACTTAAAAATAAAAATTATGGTAAGTGTCAGTAATATTCTTAAAAAATATATAAATGGCCACAGAAACAATAATGTCTGGTTTAAACCAAACAAAAAACTAGGTACTTTAATAGTATGGTATGTAAAAGAGGTGAAGAAACAATCAAAAAGTAAAATTAAAAATATAGATTTCTTTACACTGTAAAAAAAGTATAGTTATATTAACCACTAATTATGGTTGGTTTAAAAAAGTTATTAAAAAAATTCACAAGATTAAAAAATAAAAGAATCATCACAGTAACTATGAATCCTGTTATTGATAGAACTCTCTTTGTCCCTGATTTTACCGCTGGTACAACAATGAGAGTTGAGAGTGCAAGAATTTTGGCAGCCGGGAAAGGAGTTAATGTATCCAGGGCACTTAAATCACTTGGGATCCCAACAATAGCTACCGGGATTCTTCCAAAAAATGGATCATCCTACTACCTATCCCTTCTAGAAAAAGAGTCTATAAACTCAGATTTTTTAATATTTGACAAGGATGAACCAGTAAGAAGCAATATAACAATTCTTTCAAATAATACAAATAGTGAAACTCATTTGAGAGAGAAAGGCCCAAAGCTGGATATCGAAGCGCTGGATCTATTTAAGGAAAAATTAACAGAATTATCAAAAAGCGCCGATGCTGTTGTTTTTTCAGGCAGCCTTCCACTTGGACTACCCGACGACAGCTATGAAAGATTGATTAAAAATGTAAAACCTATTGTAAAAATTACTGCGCTGGACAGTTCAGGCCCCGCTTTAAAAATGGGTATTAAATCTTCACCTACCCTTATTAAACCAAATGAAATTGAGAGCAGGGATATTCTTGGTTTTAAACCCGATAGTATTAAAAACATACATAAATCCGTTAATGAATATATAAACCTAGGATTACACTACATAATTCTTTCTCTGGGTAAGGCGGGTCTTATTTATTCAGATGGTTCCAGCATCGTTAAAGCAAATATCAAACTTAAAAATCCAGTAAACTGCGTAGGGTCTGGGGATGCATCGCTTGCCGGTGGTCTTTTAGGAATTATGGCTGATCTACCTCCATCACAAATAGCTGCATTCTCATGTGCAATGGGAGCTGCAAATACCCTGTCATATGGTGCATGTATTATAGATCTGGAGGCTTTAGAAGATGTTTACAATATGGTTAATCTGGAAACCCTTTAAAATATGTACAACGGTAGGTACAATGAGAAAAAACATATGGTAAATATAGAGAAAATAATCAACAATAAGAAAGTCTTTCAAAATCTTTATGGAAGCAACACTCAATTAATCGATTTAAAAAAGAAGCTTCTTTTAAAATTATGGTACAAGTTTACTCTTTTATTTAATGGTAAAAGTTGCGAAAATTTATCTGTCGTTCTGGTGCCAAACAGGGTTGAAATTCTTGGGAAACATACGGACTATCAGGGTGGCAGAACTCTGCTATTAACAGGCCCAAAGAGTTTTATATCCATTGCTTACAGGTGTGCAGGCAGTGAAAAAGAAAACATATATGAATTCGTGAACTTAAATGAGGAATATGGGAAAATCAAGATTATACAGAATAAAGATAGAGGAATAAAAGTCCTGGAAAAGGGATTTGGATGGCAGTACAGTAAAACTGTTATCAATAGAATGTTGAGTAATTTCTCAACCTTCAAAATTGATCCGATAAAATCAGTATTTTACGGAGATGCTCCCGTTGGTGGAGGAACTTCTGGCTCCTCAGCAAAGCTAATTATGGATTTTTTGAATATTGCTTCAACCAACACACTCCTAAATAACAGACACTTCATTGAAACAATCATTGAAAATGGCAAACTAGCCGGCATTATATACAATCAGAAGGATGTCGATAATTTCAGACTTGCATTATCAATGTATCTTGCAAATTACGAAAATGGTCTTGACTATGGCAGATTAAAGGGAGACAGAGGGGTTGGCACCTTCGGAGGATCCGAAGATCATACTGCGATTCTACTTGGAGAAAGGGATAAAATTTTATTATCCAGCTACTGTCCAACTAAAGTTATCAGAAGGATAAATTGGCCAAAAAGATACACTCTGATTGTTGCTTTTTCCGGGAGAAAGGCAGAAAAAACAATTAATACAAGGGAAAAATACAATAGATTATCATTAATGGCATCAGAAGCTGTAAAAATACTGAATGAGATCAATCATACGAACTACTCAATGTTAAGAGATTTTTTCAAAGACCTTTCTCCACAGGAAAAACCGGATAAGGCTCTATCCCAATTAAAAGAAGCTGGATACCGTGAGCTTGGCGAAAGAATTTATCAATTTTATAAAGAAGAAGAGATTATCAATAATGCAATTGAATGTCTCTACAAAAATAATTTATATGACTTTGGTCAATATCTGGATAAATCACATGAGCTTTCAAAGCTATACTTAAAAAACATTGTGGAGGAAATAGATTTTTTACAAAAATCTGCTAAAAGATTAGGGGCCATTGGTTCATCCGGATTTGGAGCAGGTTTTGGTGGAAGCTGCTATGCACTTGTAAAAAAAGGAGATGAAGATGAATTTATTAAGGAGTGGGAAAACCTATACATAAATAATTATCCACAGTATCAAGGAATAGCACAATTTGATGTCTATCCGCCCTGTGCAGGAGCTTACTGGGAGGTAATAGATGGTTGAAAAAGCTGTAGTACTTGCTGCAGGAAGCGCTTCGAGAATGCAGGATAATATTGAGAGATATATAAATGATGAAATCGAATTAAAAGCAGTTAGAAAAGGGGAAAAGATGGCCGTACGATTCGGCAGATTCCCTTTTCTGGATTATCAGATGTTAAATCTTATCCAATCTGGCATTAATAAGGTAAATATTGTACTGAGACCGGAGGACGAATACTTTATAAATCACTACAGGGGCATAGGAAAAAAGGTTTTCCCCGAAATAGATATTAGTTTTTCATATCAAAAGCTACCAGATGGCACGGCACATGCCGTACTATCAGCCAGGGATTTTGTTGATAATGATAGTTTTCTTGTTCTAAATGGTGATAACAACTACCCGGTAGAAAGTATAAGGATGGCCAGCAACACACCTGAAAACTGCTCATCCCTTGTTGCTTTTGACGTTGAAGGGTTTAATCCATGGGTGAAATCTAGGCTAAAATCCTTTGCATTCCTTGAAATAGAGGATGGTGAGTTGATAAATATAATTGAAAAACCTGATAATCCAGAGAAGTTTTCTACTACATCCTACATTTTTACTGAAGGGAATAAAAAGATATTTGTTAAAGAGAAGAATTTACTTAGCATGAATCTCTGGTGTTTTGTCCCTAAAATAATTGAAGCCTGTGCAAAAGTTAAACGCCATGACCCAAGAAATCCTGGCAAAGCCGGTGAATTTGAATTACCCGATGCAGCTATGCTTTTAAAAAGTTGGGGAAATAGGATTATTGCCTATTATGCAAAAATGGATGTTTTAGATCTTACAAGAGCGGAGGATATTGAAATAGTTGAAAAACAAATAAGAGAAAAGCTGTGGAGCAATGTCGAGGAATTGGAAAAAAGATATAGGATAGCTCAGTAGATCATATTATTCTTTGCTGCTTTCTTCATAGATGTATCTCAAAACTAAAACTTCGTCATCAGTCAATTCTTTATTTCTTCTGGTCATAACACGTCTTGCAGTTTGAATGGCCTTATCGAAGTCATACCTCTCTACAGTTTTTCCCACCCAACTAAAGGAAGGTACATACTTATCTGGAAAATCACGAACAAAGATATTGCACATTACTCCAATAACTGAACCGGTATTTATAGATGTATTTATTGCGGTTTTAGAGTGATCACCCATCAACATTCCCATAAAAATTTTTCCTGTATCTATTTTTTCATTACCTATTTGTATCTTAATGTTTCCGTAATTATTTTTAAGATCACTATTTGAAGTTCCGGCTCCGAGATTACACCACCTACCTATATAGGAATGCCCCAAAAATCCATAGTGCTGCTTATTACTGAACGAATGTATAATCGATTCTTCAACTTCACCTCCGACTTTAGAAACCTCGCCTATAGTTGTTCCCTCATAGATTGTAGCTCCTGCTTTAATCAACGATTTTTTCCCAATATAACAGGGGCCATAAATAACTGAATTAGGCATTACCTTTGCCCCATTATCTACTATTACAGGACCATCCTCTGCAACAATAACAGAACCGGACATAACCCTGCTTCCCTCACCAATATATATGTTTTCCTTTTTAATTAAATAAACCCCTGAATCAACCATGCCCTTGATCAACCCATGCTGTAATAGGGTATAATAGTCTTTCATAATCCTCTCAGAATTCTTGTAAATAAGCTCCCAGGGATAATTTACACACTCTAGTTTTTTATTTTCAATAATATCTATGTCCCAGGTACCAATAATTCTGTCAATTTCCCCTTTCAGAAAAAGATCATTTATCTTTTTGACATTACTTTTCACTCTCTCACTTCTTACTTTTAAATAGACAAGATCACTGTCATTAAAAATAGCGACTTCACTTTTATCCTCCATTTGTTTTAATAATGTAACCAATATCTCTGGATTTATAAGCCTACCGTTTATAAAAGTTTTATATTCAGCATCATCCTCACTTTCTGCAATATCAACAGAAAACCCAGTTTCTTTTGAAGTTACCCTGGCAAGATAATCCCTGACCAACAGGTATATTTTCCTATTACTAAAAAGCCTGGTTATTCTTTCAAGATTACTGAGAAAACCATGTTTTAACATAAATACGGGCATGGTATAGGCTATTGGCAGAAAGTTCTTATATTTAACATCTTCAAAAATTATTATCCGATCCATATCTTTCATACTAAATCACCCCTTTTTATTTTTAAACCTTGCTTTAATAATTTTCATAAGTTCGATAATCTCTTGATTCTTTAACACTAGATTAAAACTAACATACGAAATTACTGCCACTGCAAGTAAAAGAAGAGTGGCTATTGCATTGTAATACCTTGATATATCCATAAAATTTCTTAGAAATCTGTACCCAATGAATACAACTACACCCATTAATATCGAAGATAAAAAGGACTTTAAAAATGAGGACAAAACTGATCTATCAGCAATTCTACCCATTCTTTTTCTCAACAATAACCAGAGAAGTAAATAGTTACTATAGGATGAAACAGAACCGGCGAGAGCAATACCACCAAGCTTTAATGGGAAGGATAAAAAATAGCACAATACCAAATTTATAGCCATTGCAACAGTTGCTACGTACACGGGCGTTTTTGTATCTTTCATTGAATAAAACATTTGAACAACTATCCTTGATGCTCCGGTTCCTGTTATTCCTAATGAATGAAAGATAAGCGCATAGGACACCATTTCTACAGAAGCCTGTGTAAACTTTCCATACCGAAAAAGCATACTAACTATTGGCTTTCTCAAAATAATTAAACCTACCATAGATGGCAGTGTAACCAAAAAGACAAGCTTTAAGGCAAAAGAGAGATTCTCCTTCATTCCCTCTCTATCTCCTTGAGAGGATTTTTCAGAAAGAGCAGGTAATATTACTGTTGAAATTGATATTACAAAAACACCAAGTACAAGCTCAACCAGCGTATTTGAAAATCTAAGAGCTGCAACTGAACCTTCTTCCAGAAAAGCGGCTATTATCTGAGAAACAAGCGCATTTATTTGATAAACTCCTGCCCCAATAGCACCGGGCAACATAAGCATTATTACTCGTTTCACACCAGGATTTTTAATATTGAAGACAAACCCATATTTTATGCCATATTTATTTAAAAAAGGGAGCTGGAAACTAAACTGAAGTATACCTCCGAATATCACTCCCACTGCAAGAGCAAGGCTTGGATTGTAAAACTTCCGTGCTAATGCAAAACCAAGAGTTATAATAGAAATATTGAGAAGAATGGGGGTTGTAGCCGAAGGAACAAAAACTTTAAAACTATTCAATATTGCCTGTGACAAAGCTGCAAGGCTTATAAAAAGAATATAGGGAAACATAATTCTTGTTAGGATAATTGTAAGTTCAATCTTTCCGGGAATTTTGGTGAACTCAGGGAGAACATATCTCAATAATGGAGCAAATAATAGGACTAAAGCAACCAATACAATTAAAAACAGAAGCAAAACAGTAAAAAAACTCTTTACAAACTCATCTAATTCATCTTTGTTTCCCTTCGAAAGGTAATCAGAAAAAACAGGTATAAAAGCCGCAGTTAAAGCTCCCTCTCCTACGAGCCTTCTCAGCAAATTGGGAAACATAAATGCAATGGTAAAAGCATCAGAACCAGATGTTGTTCCCAGCAGATAACCACGCAGCCATTCTCTGGCAAGACCAAAAAGCCTTGAGGTAAAAGTTACCATACTCATATAGAATGCTGATTTTGCAATATGCCTGTTGTTCATTCACCTTCCTTTTCCTGCAGTATAAATATCATTTTATAAAGTGACATGCAACCCAATGGCCCTTCTCCACCTCTCGCATTTCAGGCTCTTTTTCCAGGCAAACCGATGGGAAACCCCGCTTCTGAAATAATTCACAGCTTCTTTTATACACACAACCCTTATCCGGGAATTTTAAAACTATATCTGTGCTTTTAGGCTTCCATAAAAATTTTGTATAGGGATGTAGGGGATTTTCACCAATAACTGTTTTCGATGCCACTTCGACAATCTTACCAAGATACATAACAGCCACTCTATGGCTTATAATCCTTACCATTCTTAAATCATGGGATATAAACATCATAGTTATCTTTTTTTTCTGCTGGATTTCCATTAAAAGATTAACTATTTGAGATTGCATTGAAATATCAAGTGGTGACAGTGGTTCATCAGCTATTATAAACTTTGGGGATATCATAATTGCTCTAAGGATATCAAGCCTTTTTACTTCCCCGCCTGAAAGATTTCCAATATAATTGTAAAGTAATCCTCTATGCAGGTTCACCCTGTCTATTAGTTGATTTATATACTCTTTTATTATTCTTACTTTCATATCTAAATGCAGAACTGCTGCTTCCTTTAAAGCATCATATACCCTCATCCTAGGATTAAAGGCCGATCGTGAATCCTGAAAAATCATCTGAAAGTTTTTTCTCATTGGTCGGAGTTCTTTCTCTCTGAATGAAGTTATTTTGGTATTCTCAAAAAAAACCTCACCTCTATCGGGTTTTATAAGCCCAAGGATTATTCTGCCGAGTGTTGTTTTCCCACATCCTGATTCTCCAACTAATCCAAGGGTTTTACCGGGTGGAATATGTATGGTAACATTATCACATGCTTTAACCGTATACCCCTTTTTCTTGCCATAAAAATATTTGTAAATACCCTCTGCTCTTACCATTATAAACTTACTCTTTTCTCCTCACTTGAAGTATAAATAACATCTTATAAAATGGCCATTTGAAACCTCTACAAGAGGGGGCATTTTTGATGTACACTTTTTCTTTATCTCACCTGTTGCATAAAAACACCTATTTACAAATGGGCACCCTTTTATGCCTATTTTATTATTAGGTGCCCTTCCCGCTATTACTTTTAACTTTTTTCCTTTTTTTAAATCGTAATCAGTAGGAATCGCCTGTATCAAAGCCTCAGTATATGGATGTCGTGGAGATTTTTTTATCTTAAGTATTTCCTGTTTATCTCCCAACTCAACAAGAATACCAGCATACATAACAGCGATTCTATCCGCTATTTCCCCAACAAGACGGATATTATGTGAAATCAATAGCATTGAGAGGCCTTTATTTTCTATTATACTATTTAGAAGGTCAATTATTCTATATTTATTGGTAGTATCCAATCCTGTGGTTGGCTCATCGGCTATCAGGAGTTTAGGATTAGATGCAAGAGCAATTGCAATAATTACTCTCTGGGCCATCCCCATTGAAAGATTAGAAGGGTACATCTTAATTACAGCCTCAGGATTATACAACCTCACAGATCGAAGAAGTTCTAATATCATGTCTGTTATTTCATGTTTATCAATACTTTCATTATATCTAAGCAATGTTTTTCTTATCTGAGATTCAATTGTTAAAAAAGGATTGAGGCTTGTTAAAGGATTTTGGAAAATCATTGAAATATTTTTACCTCTTATCTTTTCCATAACGGTATCATGGTATCTCAACCATCTTTCGGTATTTTTAATAATTGTAAATGGATTCTCTTCAATACTGATAAATTTCTTTAATCCATAAAAAAGATTCAACCTGTCACCATTACTCATCTCTTCATCAGGATCGGAAACCTTAACTTTTTGAAGCAAACTCCTTATATATTTAGCATCCTCTTCTTTTGGCTCAAATAGGAACTTTCCGTTAATAATACCTGGTTCTGATACTAAAAGGCCCATCATAGAGAGAGCCGTCACCGTTTTCCCACATCCAGATTCTCCAACAAGCCCAAGAACTTTACCATTTTCAATAGGAAAACTCATGTTTTCTACTGCTCTTATAAATCTCTTATCACTTGAATCGTAGAAGTAAACCCTGAGGTTACTTAGCTCAGCAAGGATAGACATTATCTGGATACCCTTTCATTAAAAATTGAGTTTAATCCATCTCCCAGTAAGTAAAGTCCCATGATTGTTATAAGAATGAACAGTGCTGGTATGGTGGAAAGCCATATTTTACCCTGAAAGAAAAAATCCTTTCCCATCGCTACCATATTTCCCCAGCTTGGTATAGGTTCCTGTACTCCAATTCCAAGATAGGAGAGGGAGGTTTCAATAAGAATAGCTTCTCCCATACCCAGAGTTGCCCTTATTATCAAGACAGATCTTGAGGATATCCATATAATATGTTTAAAAATGATACTTCGTTCGGATAATCCTAACGCTCTGCAGGCCTCAATAAATCGCTGTTTCTTTAAAGTATCAACTTTGGATTTTATATAAGAAGATACCTTCGGTATCGAAGTTACTCCCACAAATAACATTATTAAATATATAGAAGGATTAAATATTACAATAACAATTAATATTAAAATAAACCTAGGAATAGAATCAATAATGTTGAGAAAATAAAAGATAATACTGGAGATCGTTTTTGAATAATATCCTGATATAACTCCAAATAACAGCCCAAAGGTAGTCGAAATAGCTATCGAAAGAATGCCGGGCAAAAAAAATGCTTCTGTTCCTTTTACAATCCTTGAAAAAATATCCCTGCCAAGGAAATCAGTTCCAAAAATATGTTCTATTGAGGGAGGCATAAACATATGCTGAATGTCGACTTTCATTGGATCTTTAATAAAACTATTTGTAATAGATATAAGAAAGAAAATAACCAGATATGTAACTACAAAAAGGCCAAAGCCTATCGATACAACATCCCTTAGACTAGCTCTTTTATGTAATGGTACATAAAACTCTTCTGAGCTTAATTTTTCTTTTTCAAAGTAGAATCTCTTCATTTTATACAGGGTTATCCTTTGGTCTTATCATATTATTCTTAATATAACTATCCATTACATTTCTTGTGGAATAATAAAACCTAAAATAATATCCTTAATTATCATCCCTCCCCTGACGAAAAGGACCGAAAGAAAAGCTATTACTACGAGCACAGGAAGATCTCTGTTTAAGGTCGATTGAAATGCCAAACGGCCCATTCCCGGCCAGTTAAATACATACTCAACGATTATTGCTCCACCGATCAAAAAAGGAATCCTTGAAAAAATAATTGTTACAAGAGGGATCAAAATCCCTTCCACTATTGAACTTCTGATAACCGATTCACCTCTTGCTTTTGATGCTACTACATAATCCATCGACATGACTCTGCTTAATTCATCGGAAATAATTCTCACAAATTCACTAACAGAATCATTTCCCAATCCAAGAACAAGAATTGGCAATATGTAGGCCAATAATTGCCTTTTATTTTCTAGTGTCGCAGAATAAATAGGAATAAAGTTTGAGTATCTAGTAAAGAGATAGATTACGAGATAACCAAGAAAAAAAACAGGTATAGATGATACTATGTAAGAAAACATGGTAAGAGGCCACGATATGCCTCTAAAACTTCTATATGCTGAAAAAATTCCTATCGGAACTGAGATTATCACTGATATTAAAATAGCTCCAAATGTTAAAATAAAAGTATTTTTGAAAGCCGGAAAAACCACCTGATTTATATTAAGGCCGGAAACCGGTGAAACTCCAAAGTTAAAAGTAAAAAGTCTTTGCAAAAGTTTAAGATATTCATTCAACCAATTCTTTTCAAAGCTAATCGTCCCCGGCATTAATCTAAACAGGAAACTTAACAATGCCGTAACTCCAAGAATAAGGAGGACTGTATAGAAAACTTCTTTTACCAATAGCCTGAGAATTCGAAGCATCGAAATGCCCTTTTTATTGGATGTACCAGTCTTTAATATAGGTAAAAAACCTTGTGGGATGAATTATTACATGTCTGATCTTTCTGTTATAAGCAGCATAATTTGTAAGGGTCCATAGATAGGTATATGGTACGTCATAAGCCAAAATCTTATGCAGCCTCTTATAGATAGTTTTCCTTTTTTCCATATCAAGGGTTGTTTGAGCTTCATCCAGAAGTGCATCCACTTCTGGGTTTCTATAAGCACCAAAGTTATTCTTTCCTGGACCTATTTCTTTTGAATGGAATAATGACGAAATGTCAAATGAGTCATCAAAAAGCCAATCAGCATATATAATGTCAAACTTATGGTCAACAAACACCGTTTGAGTCCATGCTTTCCATTCTAGCCATTTAATATTTATTTTAATCCCCACAGCTCTCAAATAGCTCTGGAAGGCTAGAATGACCCTTTTTGTAGTCTCATTTTCTTTTGAAATTGGTACCAGCATATCAAACTCGAGCTTGTAGCTTCCTCTCTTCCTTATGCCATCTCTTGTTCGCTCAGTAAATCCTGCACTATCAAGCAACCTATTTGCCTCTTCCGGTGAATATGGAAGAGGCTTAACATCCAGGTTATAAGCCCAACTTCCCGGAGGGAAGGGTCCAGATATAATCTGTCCCTTTCCTTCAAAAAAGGAATCTAACATCTCCTTTCTATTTATAGCATAAGAAATTGCAAGCCTAACATTCCTAATTGCTAAAACAGGGTTTCTAAGATTATAACCAAAAAACGAAAAGGAGAGTGTACTATAGGGAGCCAGTTCAAATCTCATATCTCCTTGGACCTCTGCAATATCTCTTGGGGGTACTCTTATTTCCATATTAATACCCCCATATAGGAGAGTTTGAGTTATTATATTCTGGTCTGCAAAGGGCTTCATTATAATTTTATCAATGTGAGGTCTACCCAGATGATAATTTTCATTTGCTTTGAGTATAATTTCAGCATTTGGTCCCTCTTGTGAAACAAACATGTAAGGTCCCGTACCTACTGGGTGTTTATAGATTAATAGATTTTCATCTCCCCTCAGATAATCATAACCTTTAAGCATAAATGATGGAAGGATCTTAAAACTGAACCGACCAAGAACATTCAGTATTGGTTTCCTAAGTTTAAACTGAATTTTGTAATCATCAATCTTTTCTACGCTGTCGATAAAATTGTACCTTGATTGGATTGAGGTTAAAGTATTTGGATTCATCATGATATTAAAAGTTTTAATTACATCATCTGCAATAAAGGGTCTTCCTTCCTTCTCACCTGGAAGAGGATGCCATCTCACCCCTTTTCTCAGGTAAAAGGTTATAGTTTTCATATTTTTAGATACATTCCATTTTTCAGCTAAATCCCCTTTAACATTTCCATCATGGTCATAATAGACAAGCGATCCATATATTAGCTCTATTAGTCTAATAGAGATGGAATCATTTGCAAGTATCGGCACCAATCTAATAGGGCTACCATACTCTCCATATATTAAAGTGCCTCCATTCTGTTGTGGATAAAGCCCAACAGAAACCATCATGAAGGTAATTAATAAGAATAGCATTAAAAATCTTTTTTTCATATTTTGACCTCTAACTTTTACTTAATTGAAAAATGGTTACCTCGAAACATTAGCAAAATAAAAACTAAACTTCTAATTACAATAGTAAACAAGGATACCCCATCCTTTCATACTTTCATAAGATTGTAATCCCCGGGCAAAACTTCACCTAATCTTAGCCAATAAAACATATATAAAAATCACCTAATTTTAGTCCATTAAAGCTTCACCGGTACCTTTTTGCCTAAAAGAGTACACAGATTGTACAGCGTTTTGAATAGGCCTAATTCCTTTAAAATACTTATCCAAAGAAAACAGGATTTCAAGACTTTCAGGATAGTATTCTTTTGCATAATAAACATAAGCCAGATTAATCATAAAATCAGGATCATTGGTTTCAATTTTATTTTTATTTCCCTTATCTCTTGCTCTTTCATAAAAATATATAGCTTTAACAAACCTCCCTGAATATAGAGAAAGGTCACCCATTAGAGCAGTTTCCCTCCTGTTTCTACTCCAATTTGAATTATAAATATAATTTTCAACAGTTATTACAACATCCTTTATTGTGTTGTAAGGTACCCCTGATTGGATAACAACCTTCATCATTTCAAGCAAAAAAGAAGGTTTCCCGTAAATAAGTTGAATCTTTCGTTTTAATGATTTTACCCCTTTTCTAATTTTTCCCTGCAGCAAGAAAATGGAAGATTCAAGAGCCACAGATCTCATCATCGTTAGTGAACCAGTTACTGCTAACCGCTGTGCTTTCTGAACATATTTCATACCATTGTTTAAATCTCCCAGATATACATACATCTGAGCTACATAATAAGCAGCAAAACTGGCAAGCTCACCCGATGATGCAGTTACTATG
>QNBN01000043.1 GCA_003645695.1 Spirochaetota bacterium
TATTAATTGTATCTTTTCAGATTTATCCAATTAATGTTGCTCTGCCTTTCGTTGCAAAACATAATAAAGAAGGTATAATCTTAATAAAAGAAAATGAAGTAATAAATGATGATCTTTATATTGCAGGTGATAAAATAATTATAAATGGTATTGTTAATGGAGATGTATTAGCAACGGGGAGTTCAATAATTGTTAACGGATATATTCGAGATAGTGCCATGACTATAGCAAAAGACGTTACTATATCTGGAAAAATAGGCCATGGCTTAAGAGTTGCAGGTTTTAATCTTTTAATCAACGGAAATGTTGGTAAAGATTTACTAATTGCTGGTAGTAAAATTACTTTATCTAAAAATGCTATTATAAATGGAAGTGTACTATTTACAGGAACTGAATTAAACGTTAAAGGTTTAATTAAAGGCGATATAGTGGGAAGCGGGAGCTTAGTCAATATTCAAAATAAAATTATGGGAAATGCCCAAATTAAGGCAAAACACTTAACGCTTATGCAAAAAGCGTATATCGGTGGGAATTTAACTTACACAAGTGAAAACGATGCCAAAATTGATCCAAAAGCAAAAGTGGAGGGAATTATCGACCACAAGCTAATTGAGAATAAACGCGCAATATTAGCAAGAAATGCATCTTTTATTTTAATGGATGCATTTATCAAACAGGGTTTTAGGTTCCTTCCATTATTTCTATAGAGTCATTAATTATAAGCGAGTATACTTTCAATCGCAATAAAAACCTTACTTTATCTATTCGTTTTATGCCTATAAAAAATCAGGATTAAGTATAGTCATTAGAGTGCACCCTTCACACTGGACACTGAGTTAGTTATTTTAAAAGGAATCCTGATCAATAATATAAAAATACCGTCGAATTACAGATTTTGTTAACTTTTAAAGTAGTTTACGAGTTTTTGTCTGCAAAAGTAAAAAAGTAAAGATGAAGATTTTCTATCGAAATTCAGCAGTAGGCCTCTGATTTTATGGTTCGAATTTACTATAAACCAAATCAGATCTGATAAATCGGCATTTTATTACGAATATTTAAGATTCGTACTATAGGTTGAATAAAGATAAACCGTAGTTTAATCATTATACTCATTCAGATTAGTATGTTTGAAAACCCAATTCATTTGAAATGTGTAGTTGAAAGCTATAGAAACTATTAAATCAGTGATAATACGACTAATTTTATAGTCAATTCCCCAGTAAGAGGATATTAGATACGTTCCTCCTGATTTTAATATAATACTATTTAGTACAACTAATGAGAATTTAAACAATTGCTCTGTCTTTGAATGTTTATAAAATTTATCTTTTGAATAAAAAGACCAATTTCTATTAATAGTGAAATTGACAACTGCTCCAACAATACCCCCTATTGCAATTGATATAGTATAATGAACATATAGTATTTCGGTAAAAAATATCATCACCGCATAATCTATCAATCCACCCATAAATGCAGAAACTTGTGCTTTAAAAAAGATTAAAATCGCATTTAGCATTGCTTTAATTTTCAATTATTTTATTTTCCTGTTTATCACGACTATCTGCGGATTTTAATAGTTTAATAAAGTCCATTATATTTGCTATTAATAATCCTACATTTGCAATTATTGCAAAAAATATGATACTTCTATTAAAAATTACTTCTATTATTAATATAATAGAAATAATAATTCTAACTTCAGTTGGTCCAAATATTCCTGAGTCTATAGAATATTTTCCTGTAACCTTATAACGCATCAAGGCAGTCATCATTTCCCAACCATATAATGTTACAAAAAGATAACCTAAGATTTTCCAGCTATTGTCTAGAAATATTATAAAGCTTAAACCTATTAAAACAATGCCAATCCAATCCATGGTAAAATCAAGCGTAAATCCATACCACTTGCGTGGTTTATTCCGATAGTATGCAATTCTGCCATCAAGAGAATCACCAAACCAGCTTACGAAAAAACCCAGTATGCCAATTAATAAGTAAATTCTATTGTAGTATTTTGCTAATAAAAAACTTGCTGAGACAATTATATTACCTAATACACCTATTAAAGTCAATAAATCAGAACTAATCCATTCAGGAATTTTTGTGACAAGAAAAGCAATAGCTTTTTGCTCACATCCTTTAAGTATGTTAGTACGCTTCCTACCATTGGAGATAATTTCAATGATTTTGTTTAATTCTTTTACTTTTGAAAAGGCCATATATTTTTTACTCCCATTTATAGAATATTTTTATATTTTTAATAAATAGGCAAGTATACTTTCAATCATAATAAAAGGCTATGTTTACCTATTTGTTTTATACCTATAAAAAATTGGATTTAAATATCCTTGAATATTTTGGTATTCTAATTAATCATAAATTCTGGTAAAAAAACTTAATTTTAATGAATAAAACATATATCAAATCCTTCTTATCTATGATAAATAGTTGTTTTTTTTACCAAATTTTTAGAATATTCTCTCTAGTTTATAGGATTTACTCTTTATTCATTTTTATTGGAATAATCGACCAATACATTCTATATGTTCAGTAAAAATTGATAATATATCACATTAAAATTGTCAATAGTATTATTTTTAGATAAATAAAATCTAATTATAAATTAATTGTAGGATTGCATATTTTGAGCGTTTTAGGAAGTGAAACTCTATCCCTATACATACATATACCTTTTTGTAAGCGGAAGTGTTACTACTGTGATTTTCTCTCTTTCCCTGTTGGTGTGAGCAAAAAGAATCAAGAAAATAATCAAATTGAAGAGTATGTAGATTTTCTTATAAAAGAGTTATCCTTTTATAAAAAAAAGAAATTTAAGACAATTTATATAGGTGGAGGTACGCCTTCGATTTTAAATGAAAGTCTGTTAATAAAGTTACTTTCAAACTTGAGGGAATATGCTCGAGGTTTAAAGGAATACACAATGGAAATTAATCCGGAATCTTTTACTAGAGACAAGTTTGATATTATTTCCAGTTTTGGGGTTAATCGTATTTCTATTGGGGTCCAGAGCTTTTCAGATATGGTCCTAAAGTCTGTAAACAGATCGACAAGAGTTAAGGATATATTTAATTCTATTGGTATATTGAAAGAAAAGAAGTTTGAAAATTTTAATATTGATCTAATTATGGGTATTCAGGGGCGTAATCAATATCTGGACGATCTTAATATGGCTGTTAAACTAATGCCATCGCACCTTTCTATTTACCTTTTACACCTATCAGAACAAACTGTTTACTATAAGATGTATAGGAATGGTAAAATTAGACTATTGGATGATGATACTATGGCTGAGCTTTATGCTATTAGCTGTGATTATCTCGCTAAATCTGGTTACAAACACTATGAGATATCAAACTTTGCAAAATCTGGTTATGAATCTATCCATAACCTTAATTATTGGTTATATGGAGATTATGTTGGGATTGGGTTGGGTGCTGTATCCAAGATTGATAACAGAAGAATTACCAATGAAAAGATATTAAAAAAATACTATGAAAAGCTCAGCAATGGAGAATTACCAGTTGGAAATATTGAATATCTTAATCGTGATAAACAAATGAGAGAAAGACTGATGCTGATGTTAAGAACAAGCAGAGGGTTTGAAATTAAAGAAATTGAAGATACATTAAAAATGAAAAATAACGGAAGACTGAAGAATTTTAAAAAAATGCTGGAGATTATTATGAAAAATGGGTATGCAAAGGTTCGTAACGGTAGAATTCTATTTACTGAAAAAGGCTTTTTAAGTTCAAATTATATAATTTCAGAGTTTTTTGATTTATTGAATTGAAAGGTAAGGTTTAAACCAATTACATTAATAACATATCTTTTGGTTGACAATGATTTTTTTTCGCGTTATCTTTGTCACGAAAAAAAGGAGAATAATACAAAAAGAATAGAAGCATTGCATCCCAAAATAAGAGATAAAATGGAAAATAATGATAATTTATATAAATGGTTATAGATGAGATAAAAAAACAAAAAGAGTATAAGAGAGGAAAAGTAGGGTAATATGGATATAAAAGATAATAGAGCAGAGGCTAATAAGGCTGATGCAGCTGACATCCAAACAGAGGAAAAGTACAAAAGTTCAAAGTCAAGTAGGTCTGAAGGTAAGTCAAAGGGTAAAGCTTCAAAGCATAAATCTATTAAAGCTGAGCTTCTAGATTCTCTAACGGAGGAAGAGATAAAGGAGCTTATTGTTGCAAAGGAAACATTAGCTGAAACAAAAAAATTGCTTGAAGAAAAAGATGTGTTGATAAAGGAGTACGAGGATCTTCTTAAGAGGCAGCAGGCAGAGTTTGAGAATTATCGAAAAAGAATCAATCGTGAAATAGAAGAGAATAAAAAATATGCAAATGTAGAAGTAATCCTTGATATAATAAACGTCCTCGATGATTTCGAACGAGCAATTGATGCAGCCAGGTCTTCAAAGGATTTTAATGCCCTACTTGAAGGAATAGTAATGATTGAAAAACAGTTGAGAGGCATTCTTGAAAAGAAGTATGGTGTTAAAAGGATTGAAGCGGTTGGAAAGGAATTTGATCCATCCATACATGATGCAATTATGATGGAAGAGTCCGACGAAGTGGATGAAGATACGGTTGTAGAAGACTTTCAAAAAGGTTATATAATGTATGACAGAGTCATTCGTCCCTCAAAAGTTAAGGTTGCAAAAGCTACAGGTCCATCACCAAAACCGGATTTTAATCTTGAAGGAATAAAGGACATTAACGAAAAGAGGGTCGATGATGCTACTAGCAGTGAAAATATTGACAACAATGATGAAAATATCTCTGAGAAAGGAGAGTAGTTATGGGAAAAATTATAGGTATTGATTTGGGCACTACTAATTCTTGTGTTGCTGTGATGGAAGGAAATGAAGCAAAGGTTATTACAAATTCCGAAGGTCAGAGAACAACACCATCAGTGGTTGCTTTTACTAAAAAGGGAGAAATACTTGTAGGACAGCCCGCTAAGAACCAGATAATTACTAACTCAGAAAATACGATTTATTCTATAAAGCGTTTTATGGGCCGTAGATACAATGAGGTAACGAGAGAAATAGAGATGGTTCCTTATAAGGTTGTAAAGGGATCAAATGGTGATGTCAGGGTGAAAACAATAGCTGGTGAGTTTACACCTCAGGAGATATCCGCTCGTATACTGACGAAGATGAAGCAAACTGCGGAGGATTATCTTGGAGAAAAGGTAACAGATGCAGTTATTACAGTTCCTGCGTATTTTAACGATTCTCAAAGGCAGGCAACAAAAGATGCAGGGAGGATCGCGGGATTAAACGTTAAGAGAATTATTAATGAGCCTACGGCAGCTTCCCTTGCCTATGGTCTCGATAAGAAGAAGGATGAAAAAATTGCAGTATACGATTTAGGTGGCGGAACATTTGATATCTCGATTCTGGAATTGGGAGATGGTGTTTTTGAAGTAAAATCTACAAATGGTAATACTCATCTGGGTGGTGATGATTTTGATCAAAGGATAATGGATTGGCTGATTGAAGAATTTAAGAAAGATCAAGGTATTGATCTTTCAAAGGATAAAATGGCATTACAGAGATTGAAAGAGGCATCTGAGAAGGCAAAGATAGAGCTTTCGAGTACAATGACCACTGATATTAACCTTCCATTCATAACAGCAGATTCAAGTGGCCCAAAACATTTAAATATGACCTTAACAAGGGCGAAGTTTGAACAGCTTGTTAGTGATTTAATTGAGTCCACAAAGGGTCCTTGTGAAGCAGCACTGAAAGATGCAGGTTTAACTCCTAACGATATTGATGAAGTTATCCTTGTTGGTGGTTCAACAAGAATACCTGCAGTTATTGAGATGGTAAAGAAGATCTTTAAGAAAGAGCCAAATAAAGGGGTTAACCCGGATGAGGCAGTGGCGATAGGGGCTGCAATTCAGGGAGGTATCCTTGCAGGTGAAGTTAAGGATGTTCTTTTGCTTGATGTAACGCCACTTTCTCTCGGTATTGAAACTCTTGGTGGTGTTATGACTAAGCTTATCGAAAGAAATACTACAATTCCAACAAGAAAAAGCCAGATTTTCTCAACTGCAACCGATAATCAAACGGCTGTAAGTATTCATGTGTTACAGGGCGAAAGAGAAATGGCATCTCAAAATAGAACATTGGGTAGATTTGATCTGGTTGGTATACCACCTGCTCCCAGAGGAGTGCCTCAAATAGAGGTTACATTCGATATAGACGCTAATGGTATTGTGCATGTATCAGCTAAGGACCTTGCTACGGGTAAAGAGCAGAAGATAAGAATTGAATCTTCTAGCGGATTGTCTGAAGAAGAGATTCAAAAGATGATTAAGGATGCCGAATTGCACGCTGAAGAAGATAGAAAGGCAAAAGAAAAAGCTGAGGCAATCAACCAGGCTGATACACTGATATACCAGACGGAGAAAATGCTGAAGGAACACGGAGATAAGATATCTCCTGAAGATAGGGCAAATATCGAAAGAGAAATAGAAAATACCAGAAAAGCAGTGAAAGATGGTGATACTGCTGCAATTAAAAAAGCAATTGATTCATTAACTCAGGCTTCGTATAAGATATCAGAAGCGATGTACCAACAGGCAAGCAGTCAACAATCTACTGCTTCTCAAACAGGCCCTTCTGGAGGAGCAACTGGAAGTACTGGTGCTGAGGGTTCGGCAGGATCTGGATCTGGAAATGAAGAAGATGTTGTTGATGCTGAATATGAAGTCGTAGATGACGAAAATAACAAGAAAGAATAGGCAATTAATCTTTGCCCTTTTTAAAGTAAAGGGTATATCAATATCAACTATTTATTAAATAGGTGATTAAGTAAAATATGAAATTATAAATGAATACCCTATAAGTTTAACTTATAGGGTATTTTTAATTTATTTAACTATAGACTGATTTTTGCCTATAAGGCGTTTAAAAGCAATATTAACATCAAAATTTGATTAATTTTTTGTTACAATTGTTATAACTTTTCTTAACAGTAATAAATAAAAAATTGTAAATTATAAGTAATCTTAATTATATTCAAATATCTTTGTTTTTCTTGCAATAAAGAAAGTAAATACTGTTTTTTTAAGATTTATGGAGTTGATAGAATTCAGCCTATTAAAATGAAAATGTAAAGAGGCTTAATTATGGCAAAAAAGAGAGACTATTACGAAATACTTGGGGTAGATCGTAATGCAACAAAGGAAGAAATCAAAAAAGCGTATAGGAAACTCGCATTGAAGTACCATCCTGATAAGAATCCTGGTGATAAAGAAGCTGAGGAAAAGTTTAAAGAAGCAACTGAAGCCTATGAGGTTCTGGGTGATGATGAAAGGCGAAAGATCTACGATCAGTTCGGGCATGAAGGACTGAATGCACAGGGTGCCGGTGGATTTCGCGGATTTAGAGATACTTCGGATTTTGAGGATCTATTTGGTGGTTTCAGGGATATATTTGGTTCAGATATATTTGACTCGTTCTTTGGCTTTGGGGATATGTTTGGTAGGTCTCAAAGAACTTCAACCAGAAGAGAATCGAGAAGAGTATCTCGGGGTTCTGATATAAGGTATGATATTGAATTAACACTTGAAGAAGTGGCAAAGGGCAAAACTGTAGAATTAAGTGTTTCCAGATATGAAGTATGCCCTGATTGTAAAGGGGCAGGAGGAAGCGGAACCACAACATGTCCTCAGTGCGGGGGTACCGGGCAGGTATCAAGAACCCAGGGTTTTTTTACGATTGCTTCAACCTGCCCAAGATGTGGAGGAACTGGATATATTACTAAGAATATATGTCCTACATGTGGTGGTAAAGGAATAGTTAGAAAAGAGAGGAAAATTGTAGTTGATATTGATCCAGGTGTTGAGGATGGCACGATTTTAAGGCTTCATGGAGAAGGAAATGCAGGTAGCGGAGGTGGCCCTAGTGGGGATTTACTTTTAGTAGTTCATGTTAAACCTCACCAATATTTTCTAAGAAAAGGAAATGATATTTTATGTGAGGTCGAAGTAAGTGTTTTTCAAGCAATACTGGGCACAAGTATTAAAGTTCCTACCCTTGACGGAAGGGTTGTAAAGATCAATATCCCACCTGGAACTCAGAGCGGTAAAGTATTCCGCTTGAGGAAAGAAGGTATCCCCTACTTTAAAGGAAGGGGGAGAGGAGATCAGCTAGTAAAGGTTAGAGTCAAGATACCAACTCATCTTACCTTTGAAGAGAAGAAAATGATTGGGCAAATTGCTAAAAAACATGGAGAGACCGACACACCACCTTTAATTCCAATAAGCAAATTTGATCAGCATTAAAACATGTTGTTTTAGGAAAAGAGCACTCCTTTAGGTGGAGTGTTTTTTTTGCAAATTTAGTTTTTTTATTTAGTTTATACGTAAGAGTTGAAATTCGTATTATTTATTATATAATTTAATTGGCAAATAGAATTTTGTTTAGTAAAAATTAAGCTTTACCAGTTCATTTCATAGCTACAAAAAACTGGATTTAAGTGTTCTTGTATGTTTTGGCATTCTGATAAAACATAAAATTAGGATATTGAAAAAACTATATAAAGTTTAGTTATTAAAACTATAGTTATTTATATTTATTTCATAGCTTTTTCAATTTTTTCATAATGGAGATTATTATGGGACTCAATAGTAATGATAAGGTTAAAGTAGGGATTATTGGTGTCGGTAAAATGGGAACGTATCATGCCAATGTACTTTCAGCTCTAAACAAGGATGTTGAATTTGTCGGGGTATATGATATTAACAGGAAAAGATCTGAGATAATAGCGAGGCGATACAATATTAAATACTTTGAAACGATGGATGATATATTAGAAAATGTAGATGCTGTTTGTATAGCGGTACCAACAAAGTATCATTTTGAGGTGGCAAAAAAAACTCTGGAAGAAGATAAACATACACTCTTGGAAAAACCTATTGCAAGAACAGTTGAGGAAGCAAGAGAGCTTGTAAAAATTGCTGAAGAGAGAGGATTGATTTTTCAGGTTGGACATGTGGAAAGATTCAAAGGTGCTGTTACAGAGTTAAGAAAAATTGTTAATGATCCATATTTAATTGAGGCAAGAAGATTGAGTCCATGGATTAACAAGGATTGGGATACAGGTGTGGTGTTGGATTTGATGATACATGATATTGATATTGTATTAAGCCTTATTAAGAGCAATGTTGTTCATATAGATGCTGTTGGTAAGAGGGTTAAAAGCTTATATGAAGATGTAGCATCGGCTTTACTTCAATTTGAAAATGGTGCTATTGCTTCAATTACATCAAGCAGATTGAGCGAAACAAGAATAAGAGCAATGGCTATTTCACAGGATAAGGCATTTATTTATCTCAATTTTGAAACACAGGATATAAATATATACAGAGGAGCATCGGCAAGTTTTTTTGTATCTAAAAAGGAAATTACCTATAAACATGAGACTATTGTTGAAAGAGTATTGGTGCAGAAGGAAAATGCATTGAAAGAAGAATTAGTACATTTTATTGAATGTATCAAAGGTGAGACAAAGCCAATTATTACTGGCGAGGATGATGTAAAAACTTTATCTGTTACAATCGATATTATCAAAAGTATCAATAAAAAAATGGCAAAAGAAAGAGTATGGTAGTAAGAATTACATTGATATAGTGCCAAGCCATAAAAATAGAAGGTAGTATGAATTTAATTGGAGTGATTAATACAGGATCAACTTCAACAAAACTCGCAATATTCGGATATAAAAACAGGAATGCTTCTGTAGGAGGAGATTTAGCAGAGGATTTGGTAGAATTGGAAAGAAAAAATATTCCCATTGAAGGCGTATCTGACGTATATAAAGAATTTCTGAAAGATTTTAATTTGAGGAAGAAAGAGGTTGGAAATTTTTTTAACGATTTTTTACGGGGTAGAAAAGCTGATCGATTTGTGTGTATTGCAGCACGAGGGGGGTTATTAAAACCTTTAAAAGGAGGTGTTTACCGGATAAATAATCTGATGGTTGAGGATCTCCTTAGTTGTAAATATGGCAATCATCCATCTAATATGGCAGCTCCAATAGCCTATGGAATAGCAAGAAAAATGAAGATTGAAGCATTCACAGCTTATCCTGTAATTACAGATGAAATGGATGAAATTACAAAGTATACTGGTATACCAGAGATTAAAAGGAAGAGCGTGTTCCATGCTTTAAATCACAAATCAGTAGCTCGATATATTTCGAAGAAGCTTGAAAGGAGGTATGAAGATTTAAATTTGATTGTTTGCCATATGGGAGGAGGAATAACCGTTGGAATCCATGTAAATGGTAATGTTGTTGATGTCAATAATGGTCTTGATGGGGATGGTCCTTTTTCCATAGATAGAGCAGGTACAGTCCCTGCTGGAGATCTTATTAATATGTGCTTTAACGGTAGCCATACTGTTGAAGATATGAGACAGAAAATTGTGGGTAATGCTGGTATTTATGCATACCTTGGTACTAAGGATGCGAAATTAATAGAAAAAATTATTGATGAGGATATTGAGATTGCTGGTATATCTCCAGAAACTGCAAAGATGCTTGTAGATGCCTGTGCCTATAGAGTCGCAAAAGAAATTTGTTCACTTGCTGCTTACACGTCTGGAAATATAGATGCAGTAGTTGTAACTGGAGGATTGGCCTATTTTAAATACCTTACTGAGGAAATCAAAAAGAGGGTCTCTTTTTTGGCAAGGTTTATAGAATATCCGGGAGAAAATGAATTAGGAGCTCTTGCTGAATATTCTTTCCTGGCACTTATTGGGCAAGAAAAAATATTAAATTATGGGAGTTAGGCTATGGGAAAAAAGAGAAGAAGAAGATATGTTGTAGAAGGAAATTTTCAAACTCGCTTTATGTTGCGTTTTATACTTGTTATTATTGGCTCTACTCTTTTATCTACCATTGCTATCCTCGGGTTGTTTTACTTTAAGTACCAGGTACATGGCATACGTTTGAAAGAATTGTTGATAGTTATCGACAATAATAAAAGGGCAACTCCTGTGAGCTTTTTTGAAATGGTTTTAGCACCACTAATTATTTCAAATCTTTTTATACTTTGTATTGTTATACCTATATCTCTATTCTATTCACATAAAATTGCTGGTCCTATTTATAGATTTCAAAAGAGTCTTGATATGCTTATCAGCGGTGAAACTAATTTTATGATAGTGCTACGGAAGAAGGATGAATTTAAGTACCTTGCGTATAAAATGAATGCTCTTATTGATTACCTCAGAAGAAATATTAATGAAGTTAAAATGAGCCATAAGGTTATTAGAGATAGAATTTCCAGGGTTCACAGTATTATTTCCACAGAACCTATAGATATTCAGCAACTACGAAAGGAAATAAATGAATTAGAACGATTCTTTAAAGATAGGGGAGTACCTTTCAGTTACTAGAAGTAGCTTTTATCAAAGTAAATATTAAAATATTATGTTTAATTCCATTAAAACAGTTAAATCTATTAAGATAACATTCGATTATTTACTAAAAAGTTTTAATTTCTAACCTTTCGAAATAATTATCTTGTACAATTAGGAAAAAGTAATAGGTAAATAAAATCATTTAATAATAAAAGACATATTTAGCTTATTTATTATCCCGGATTTAGCTCTTTCCTGAATAGAATCCAGAACGTATAGCTATGTTTTGTTCTGGGATAATGGAGCAAAAAAAGCTTGAAATTTTTAGAGCAACCCCACTAAATCCTGATTTTTAACTAAAACTTCATTGTTTTTAGGGCTTCCATTGCAGCTATCCTTACTCTTCTTCTGTATTTTCCCCTGATTATTTCAACTAATGGTATAAACCCTTCTCTGTTTCCAATATTCTTTATCGCATCAATACATGCGAGCAGCAATATATCATCAGTTCCTGAAATATCTGCTGTTTCAATCATGCGGGTTATTTCAGGCAATGACTCTTTTTTGCCTATTTTTCCTATAGCAATAGCTATTGCACTTCTTACATAATTATCCGGCTCATATCTTACAGCCTGATATAAAAAGGGGAGTGCCTTAGGATTACCAATTTCCCCTAGAGCCAGTGCTGAAACTGTTCTTACATCCCAAAAGTCATTGGTGATTTTCCCACTTTGTCGTTCCACATATATAGTGCCCTGTTGAAGACCGTATATTAATGCATCAATGGTTTCATCGCTGTTATCCTTTAACTCCCTTAATTTAGTAGCAGCAAGAAGCTTATTCTCATGGGTGCCATTATACATAAGGTTGATATAATCTTTAACCGTTGGTTGAGTTAGATTTAATAGATATTGTTCTACACTCTCCTGAGCAAACACCACAGATGCTGCAATCAAAGTGAATGTTAGAATTAACAGTACGGCTGTTATACTTAATTTTTTCATAGTTATTCCCCCTCATCAGGCAAACCTTTATACCAGGAATTGCCAATTTTTATAAATGTGTGTTGTGGTTTTGGAAATTCTTTCCCTTTGAAAAGAACATATACATATGCTTTATTGGGATTTACAAACTCAACCCTTGAAATAGGTAGAGATTTTATACCATTCTTTTCTCTTGTTTGAATCAGTAGATAAAAAAATGATTCAAGGTTATTAGCGTTCCATCCCTGTTGTTTCAAAAAAACTGGATCGCTATATTTTTCCTTATATGTAGGGGTCAGTAAGCTCTTCCATTTTTTGAAGTTTTGAGTTTCATAGCATTGTTCAAGTTGTTCAATCGTATCAAGTATGGAAATGGTCGCTTTCTGTTTATATTCTTTACTTATTATTTTTTTCTCAACATTTCCTTCCTGTTTCAATTCGTCTGTTTTCTCAGATTCAGATTGAACTAAAGCAGTTGTTTTCTTGTTGGATTCTACAGGTTTTACATTTTCTTTTGCTTGACCTGAGTCATTATTAGGTTCATTTGGAGATTGAACAGCAACCTGATTTTCACTTTTTTTATGCTTTTCAGAGTTTTCAATGTTTTTATCTATACCTTTGGTTGTGCTACAACCCGCCAATAATATTCCTAATAGTATAAAAATAGAAATAATTAATATGGTCTTTCTGATTATCAATTGCATGCTCCTTAATGATTTTATCATAAAAATATAAAATATCAAACTTTTTTGTTATTTTTTATCATCTTTAGTAATGAAAATTAGGACGGATTTTAGGTCTTTAAACAAAATAAGTCTATTCAATCATATCGTAATTTAGCAATTCACCTTTACTTATATTTCGTTTTGCTTTTTTTCCAATTATTTTATTAATATTTTCAGCGCCAATTCCTATATTAGGCCTTAAGAGTATAATGTTATTTAAACTTATTTTGTCACCCTTATTTATATCGGTATTGGCATAAATACTGCGTCGCGCATATATCCTTTCCTTTTCTTCATTCTTGGAAATTATACGTTTGTAACCATTTATCGAAATTTCTGCATCCCTTATTTCCCGTGTAAATTGATTAAACTCTTTTGGATTCAAAGAATTTTTATGATCCGCTCCTTTGAGATTTTTATCCAGAGTAAAATGTTTTTCGATAGCTTTCGCTCCCAATGCTACCGCCAGCAGGGCAGCATCCATTCCAAGTGTATGATCTGAAAAACCAACAGGTAATCTATATCTCTCTGAGAGTGTTTTAATAAAACCAAGATTTAAAAACTCCGAGGCAGCTGGGTAGAGCATAATGCAATGCATTACGCATATAAATGGAAGTTTATGTTTTTTTAAAGTTTCGACTGCCCTATCAATTTCATTTATAGTGCTTGCTCCAGTAGAAATAAATGCACCCTTCCCTGTATTTCCTATTTTTTCAATAAGGGCAAGATTTGTTATATCGCTTGATGCTATCTTAAAAAAGGGAACATAAGGGTTAAGTTTTTCAACGGCCTTCAGGGAAAATGGTGTAGAGAAATATGTTATACCTATTTTCTTTGCCACTTCGTAAAGCCTTTTATTCCATTCATCCTTAAAGGAAAGTTTTTTTATTGTTTTCTCCCAGGAATTATCAGGCAAGCCAAGAGTTTTCCTATAGTACTCTGGTGCAAAAAGCTCATTAAGAGAGAAATATTGAAATTTAATGGCATCCGCACCGGATTCCTTAGCTGCATGAATTAATTCAATTGCTTTTGTTAATTCCCCATTATGGTTTGCACCTGCTTCGGCAACAATATATGTTTGCTCAAACATATCAAAAACCTGTAATTGAATATTTTAACTTTAATATAATTTTTAATTCATAAAAATATGAATATTTGTTATTTGATAATTTTAGTTAATAATATTATAATATAAGGGATATTAAAGAAGTAACAATATTAAAAAGGCAATTATTAATTATTCAGCAGTATTTAATTGTGAATATTAAAGAAGTTTTGTTGGATTATAAGCTATTATGAATTTTGGCATGGAAAGATGAGAACTGCGATATACCCCGGAAGTTTTGACCCACCAACTAATGGACACTGCGATATAATAAAACGTTCATCTAAGTTGTTTGATCATGTTATAGTGGCGGTAGCAGAGAACTCTGAAAAGGTCTATACATTTACTGTTGAACAACGAGTAAAGATGTTGAAGGATATTGTAAAACCTTTTAATAATATCACTGTTGAACATTTTAATGGTCTCCTTGTGGAGTATGCAAAACTAAAAAGTGCTGTAACTATCATAAGAGGATTAAGGGCATTATCCGATTTCGAGTATGAGTTTGAACTTGCTTTAATGAACCGTCATTTAAATTGTGATGTAGATACAATTTTTATGATGACTGATGAACATTATTCTTTTGTAAGAAGCTCATTGGTTAAAGAAGTTGCCCGTTTAGGAGGGGATATATCTGATAAAGTCCCACCAATTGTCGAAAAATACTTGAGAGAGCATTATTCTAAATAAAATATTAGAAGTTACAATAGCAGACCTTAATGAAGTTTAGCTACTTGTTATGAAATTCTTAATTTAACTAATTTTAAATAGGCAAGTAAACTTTCAATCATAATAAAGGACCAGGTTTACCTATCCTTTTTATATCTATAAAAAATTAGATTTAAATATACTTTAATATTTTGGTATTCCAATTAATCATAAATACTGTTATTAAAAAAATAAAAGATATAGCTTCGCTAGGACAGAGAATGATGTTGCAAAAAAACCTTAATTTTAATGAATAAAACCATAATTAAAAAGTTTTTAATTACGATTTATTGTTTTGTGGTTTTATTCACCCATTTTACTGTTCTATGTGCAATGATTTATTTAATTTGAATCTATGGTCTTCAGTAGGAATAGTATTTTTAATCAAGAGCAGTATAAATTCATGATCTACAGCCGGTATGGCGGAAATAAGATTTTAATATTATCTAATATTTTTCTATTAAAAACATCGAAATTATTTCGTTTAAGGGATAACTTTAAATCCTGTAAGAAGTAAAGATGATATTCAGAATAAAATTGATGTTATGTAATAATGACAAGATTTCCAGAGGGGAGTTACTGCGGCAAATATTATAAAAACGATATATAAGGAGGTCAAAAATGGATAGCAGCTTTACAGAAAAGGTAATCAAGAAAGCTAAGGAGCTACAAAAGCGGATTGTACTTCCGGAAGCTGAAGATGAAAGAGTGGTATCCGCAGCATCAAAAGCTATTGAAGATGGTCTTGTAAGTGAAATTATTCTTGTTGGTAATCCAGATGGGATTAAAAAAATAGCTGAGAAAAATGGAGTGATCTTGAAAAACGTCAGAATTATTGATCATCTAAAAGAGGGGAAGATCGATGAATATTCAAAGATCTTCTTTGAAATAAGA
>QNBN01000044.1 GCA_003645695.1 Spirochaetota bacterium
ACGGGTGATAAGAGGCTATGATGAAGAAGCATTTAAAAAGTTGGCGATGGGAACTCCGATGGTAGTATGGAATATGAGTGATTATGATGAGATAATACAAGGCATAGATAAGAATAGACCAGGAGATACGTTTTTGTTTAAGTCCTATAATAATAGAATAATAGGTATAGTGAGTATTGGTACCAGAACGTTTCAAAAAATATCGATTATAAAAAATATATATCAAAAAATCTGGGTGATAAATTGGAAATAATATTTTACGATTCAGAGGATCTAGTAAATGCATTAGGAGAGATTAAGTAAGTGAATTATGATTTTATAAAAAAAAGTATAGTGTTGGTATTTATAATAATAATATTTTTATACAATTTTCAGGTTGAAAACAATGTTAGAGCAGACAATATGAATGGTAGGGATAAAGAAACAAAAATCGAAATTAATAATATAGAAAATAAAGTATTGATAAATAATGGATGGTTTAAAGTTAATAGAAAAACCATTTTTAAAGAAAACACTTATAAAATAGGATCGAGGAGTAGATTTTTGAAAGTAAATAATGGTGGATTTATTGTAGTTACACAAAAAGAGGTTGAATCTCTACCAAAGAATACTCCTGCTCACGTGGGTAAATACAAACTATCAATAAATAAAATAAAAGAAGGAAAGATCGAATGGAATAAAATATATGGATATAAAGGAATGAATAGAAATAATTGTACAGAAATAAAGAGTACTAATGATAATGGATATATTATGATCGGGGAATGTAGTGAAGGTTATACCTGGGATGATCTACACAAACTTTTAGTAGTTAAACTAGATAGATTGGGTAGAGTTGAATGGGAAAAGATATGGGGACCTGAAAATGGAGAGAGAAGCAGTTTATGGGGTGTTAAT
This sequence comes from Spirochaetota bacterium, assembly GCA_003645695.1. Taxonomy (GTDB): domain Bacteria; phylum Spirochaetota; class B62-G9; order B62-G9; family B62-G9; genus B62-G9. The sequence continues at coordinate 898 of QNBN01000044.1, forward strand.
GTTATGGAAATAGAAGAAGGTTATATTGTAATAGGTACAAATACTTGGGGTAGTATGTATTCTAAAGATAAAAATCATTTTTATATTATAAAATTGGATAAAAATGGAAATGAGAAATGGAGGAAAGACTTGGAAAGGTTTAGAGATTATCAATATGTTTATAGGGGTTTTAAATATCGTGAAAATGAAATAGCGATTATAATGGAAAAATTAGAAAATAAATTAACATATGTAATTATGGAAAGTAAATTGGGAAAAATTAAGGAAGAAATTGAGTACAAAATAAATGAAAATTATAAGGGTTTGGCTTTTTATGAAAGTGATATGATTAAATTAGATGATAACAATAGGATTATTGTAGGTGAGTTGAAGGATGAGGATTTAAATAAAATTGGTATTTATATAATGGATGTTAATAATGAAATATTTAGACAGTTTAGGGTTTATTGGAACGATAATAATAAAGCTCGTTATATAGGAAAAGCAAAATTTAATAATGGGAATTATATTTTATATGGTGAATTGAATTATAAAAATAATTATGATAATAGTAAAATATTTATAATGAAATTTAATAAAAGTAATGAAGTTAATTATATAAAAATATTTAGTATTGATGTTATTGATCAAATTAGAGGCTTGGAGATAAATGATAAAGGAGAATTAATAGGATTGTTTGAATGGTCAACTAACGAAAATGGTGGATATAAAAGTTATATAAGTATAGAAAAAATTACAGTTAAATAGAAATTTCGGTAATTTAAAATAAACTGTATAAATTTTTAGTAATGTCGTATATAGGTTCATTCAATGAGCTGATAAAAAATACGATTTCATTATTCATAAAATAATTAATAAGCCTACCTCTATCATAGGAATCTTGCGATCATTTTATCTGATAAATTATATTCTTCAGAGTTATAATCTGGATAAGATACCAGTAGAGATGAGAGGAAAAGGTGTGGGTGGATTGTTGGAATTTCTTGGTTTAGGGGAAAGACGGGTGATAAGAGGCTATGATGAAGAAGCATTTAAAAAGTTGGCGATGGGAACTCCGATGGTAGTATGGAATATGAGTGATTATGATGAGATAATACAAGGCATAGATAAGAATAGACCGGGACATACGTTTTTGTTTAAAGAAAGAGCAGATACTTATGATGGTAAAATAATTAAATATTGGGATCAATTTAGTGATAATAAGGAAACCAATAGTGTTTATACTAAAGAGTCCTTGGATTATGGTAAAAATATGATAGGGTTTAGTTATAGTGATATTTTTTATGATATAGAGGATTTAATAGATAATATCAATAGAATGAGTGATAATTAATGTTATTTAACCTAAGAAAATATTTAATTTTAACAATTTTCATTTCCATATTTTTATTCAGATATATATGTATTGGTGATGATGAAATAAGGATTGATAATATTGGTATAATCAGTTTTTTGGATGATGAGAATATTGTAAAAGTTGAAGAATTATATTCAAGTGATATAGAAATAACAAATATGATAGTAACGAGTGACAGAGGCGTTTTAATTTGTGAGCATTTAAATATGGTAAAAGAAGATGATAAATCATCAATGATAAATAGGTATGGAATTAAGGTAAAGCAGTTTAATGATAAATGGAGCAAGGAATGGGAAGTTGTAATAGGTAAGAGTGTACAAAATATATGTAAAATAGTTAAAGAGGATAGTGAGCATAACTACATAATTGCAGGTTTATCGTCAGATAGTGTGAACTGGCAAAGTAAAAGGAATATACAGGTGGCATGTATTGATAAAACAGGTAAGTTAAAATGGGTAAAAAAATATGGTAAAAAAGACAGGGAGATAACGTATGATATTGGAGGGTTAGAAATAGTTAATAAAAAATATATATTTATAGGAACTGAAAAAAATAGAATTGTTTATAGGAGAAACGGGTTTTTAACAATTGTTAATGAAGATGGAAGTATATATTACGAGAAAATAATAAATCTAAATGATGAAATCGGAATAAAAATATTAGCATCAGGTTCTAGTGATAATAGAATATTACTTACTGGTTGGAGTATAAATAAAGTAATTATTTATTTATTAAATTTTAATATAGTGAATAATTCATTAAACTGCGAATATTATATAATTAATGGAAATGAAGGCAGTATTTACAGGAGTAATTTATTTTATCTAGATTCTAATACCAATAAATTAGTTGGTGGATATACATACGGAAACAGTTCAATATATAAACCATTTTTGATGAAGATAGATAATAACAGTAAAGTTAATTGGTTTTTAGAATTTGAGAGTAAATTCACAAACTGTAGACCAAAAGGAATAGTTGAAGTAAGAAATGGTGAATATTTAATGTATGGGAACTGTTCAACTAAAGATATAAAATATAATAATAGTGTATTTATTATCAAAATAAGCAACGATGGTAAAGTAAATTTTATGAAAATATTCAAATTAGATAATAAATGGTTGGAGATTAAGAAAATTGAAATTAATAAAGAAGGGGAATTGATTGGACTTTTTAGAAAAAGGAATAAAGGTGAGGTAAGAAGTTTTATAGGAAGGATTGAAATAAAATAAGTTAAAAAATTACGAGTCTGTAATTTTTGCTATTTAAAATTGGCATAATTTGCTTGTAGATATGCTTTTTGTTGCATTTAGCTTTTCAATTAAATTATTTTAATTCCTTTTTAAGAATAGCAAGTTTTTTAGGTAAAAAGAGGTTTGCCTATAAGATCTTCCATACGCGTAAAAAGGTTATGAAAGCCACAATTAATAAAAACCAGCCGTAAAGTTTCTTTAATTTTTTTGATTTGGTATGAACAGATAAACGGCTTCCTATCTGAGCTCCTATAAATACAGGGATTAAAAAAATAAGGGCAGATTTCCATTCTATATGGCTTTTAATAATATGTCCCAAGAGGCCAGCAATGGCTGTTAAACCAACCATAAAAGCACTGGATCCCACGGCTATAGACATTGGGACTTTAAATAGCAATACCATAATTGGGATTTTAATTACCCCCCCGCTTATACCGACAGCACTTATAACTGCACCTACTGTAAACATAATAGGCAACACACATCTTAGGTCAAGAGCATATACTTTCCCTTCCCAATTTCTTTTCCAATACCAGAAGGGTAGGTTTTCTTTATTTATATGAGCGCAAAATGAAGCGTTGAAATTTAAAGACCTAATCATAGATATAGCTGAAAAGATCAACAAAGCTATAAGTAGAGAACCTAAAACTTTGGTTGAAAACCTATGAGAAATAAGACCACCAATAAACGAACCCAGGGTTGTTGGAATTTCAAGCATCAGTGCTAAATACCAATCAACTCTTTTAGATCGTTTGAATATTATTGTTGAGGAGAGTGAGGTTACCAGAATCAACAACAGGGATGTTGAAGCAGCTTGCTGAAATGGGAATCCCATCCATAACTGAAATGGTGTGTACAGAACACCTCCTCCAATTCCGAATAAGGAGGCAATAAAAGCAGCAAAGAAAAGTGCTGAGGTAGAAATTATGTTCAAATGTACACCTTTTTTGTTTTTTCAATTAAAGTCTCTTAAAAAGAAAGAGTCTTAAAAGGTGAAAATAAAGAAAGTTATTTTCTCTAATAATAATCAGGTTATAAGATTTTAACAATAAAAACTTGTATGGCTATCTTTTAATTTGCAATTATGATAGGTTAATTAAATTTTATTTTGTGCAGAAAAGAAAATAATACTATACTGATATAAATCTTACTAAAATGATAGGATTTTGATTGAAAAAAAGAGCAAATGTTAATATAATTGAATTAGACATATATTGTAATGTTAGAGTTATCTAATTTTTTATCCTTGTATTTTCAGGAACAACAAAATGAATAATAATTTGGAAGGTGGGGTATATATCCTGGATAAGGTAAAGCCTGGAGATTACAAAGTTGTTGATTTTATAGGTGGTTATAGATTTAAACAAAAACTCTCCGATATGGGTATGTACCCTGGTACTGTGATAAAGGTAATTTCATCAGCTCCTTTCGGTGGACCTGTAAGAATTATTGTTAAAGGTGCCATATATGCCCTGGGAAGAGGTATGGCTTCAAGAATATATGTTAAAAAATTGTAGGGAAAATATATAAATTATTTAGGATTAATCTATGAGTCCACTCTAAAAAGGCCTTAAATTGTTATTTTTCATAATTTTCACATAATACATGACATATAATTGCTTATATTATAAAGAGTTATCAATTAGGACTTTTTTTAAAAACTGATAAAAATGGTTTTTAGATTGGACTCATAATTAATGATTGAACTCTGTAAACTGGATTTTACCCTTTCGCAGTAGAAATATATTTTCAGGCGTTATGTTGTGAAGTACCCTTTTGAGTGTTAGGTATAATTATTAATATAAAAGGAATTTCAGATAACTCACGTTTTTAATAATGAATCAAGGCTCTAAATGAGAATACTCTAACTTTTAGAGATAACTCATTAATAACCTTGTAAAGGCTTGAGAGTTTAATCTGTGAATATAAGAACATGTATAAATCAGTTATAGTGAATGAAAAATATAAAATCAGGATCTTTAGAGGTATTATACTTTATGGATGAAAAAAGTAATGATTGGGATAAAGAGGTTTATACATTAAGAGATTACAGAGAAGGTGAGAAGGGAAGGATTATTGATATAAAAGGAAGAGGAAAGTTTAGAACCCGGCTGATTGAGATGGGGTTTGTAAAGGGAGAGGAAGTTTATGTAGAGAAATATGCCCCTCTTAGAGACCCAATTGAGTTTATAGTAAAGGGATACCATGTAAGCCTTAGAAGGGAAGAAGCGGAAAATATTATTATGACAAAACCTGAGAAGCTGGAAAAAGAAGATGAGAAAAAATAATCAAAATAAAAAGAAAATTGTTGTGGCAATAGGTGGAAATCCAAACTCTGGGAAAACCTCTATTTTTAATCATTTAACAGGTTCACACCAAAAGGTTGGAAACTGGGGTGGGGTAACGGTTGAGAAGGTAGAAGGAACCGTTGAACATAAAGGTTATGAAATAACATTTGTTGATTTACCAGGTACCTATAGTCTGACGGCCTATTCTATTGAAGAAATAATAGCAAGAAACTTCATAGTGGATGAAAAACCTGATGTGATTGTTGATATCCTTGATGCGGGAAATCTCGAAAGAAACCTATACCTTGCGGTACAGATGATTGAGATGAAGGGAAAATTTATCTTTGTACTGAATATGGCAGATATGGCAAAGAAGCAGGGCTTGAAAATTGATGGTGATAAGCTTGCAACACTACTCGGAGGCCCTGTAATCTTTACAGTTGGAAACAGGGGTATTGGAGTCGATGTTATACTGGATAAAGTGGTAGAGGTTTACGAAGGCAAGGATAAGAAAGTAAGGCATATCCACATCCCTTATGGGAGAGATATAGAGGGTGAGATAAAAAAGATACAATCAGTTATGAGGAGAGATAAAGATTTAAGTAAAAAATATTCTACGAGATGGCTTTCTGTAAAACTTCTGGAGAACGATAGAGAAGTAATAGAAAAAATTAGGAAGCAGTTTAAAAATCCTGATGAAATTCTAAATCAAGTGGAAGAATCAAAGAATAAAATTTACAAGATATATAGAGAAGAACCAGAGGTGCTAATTGCAGATCAGAGATATGGCTTTATTAGCGGATTACTTCAGGAAGTGATTAGTCTGGAAAAAGTGAACAGAATTGATATATCACAGAAGATAGATTTTATTCTTACGAACAGGGTTCTTGGTATCCCTATATTGATATTTTTTATATGGCTTATGTTTCAGGTAACTTTTGGTCTGGGGGCTTACCCAAAGGACTGGATACAGGACGGAGTTGATCTGTTGAGTAATTTTGTGGCAAATATTTTACCTGAGGGAATTTTAAAGAGCCTCGTCGTTGACGGCATCATCGGTGGTGTTGGGAGCGTGATAATATTCCTTCCAAATATACTTTTACTTTTTTTGATGATATCTCTTTTTGAAGATACTGGTTATATGGCTCGTGCAGCCTTTGTTATGGATCGAATTATGCACACAATGGGATTGCATGGCAAATCTTTTATCCCGATGATTATGGGATTTGGTTGCAATGTTCCTGCTATTATGGCTACTCGTACCCTTGAAAATGAAAAAGATAGAATTCTTACGATACTAATTAATCCTCTGATGAGCTGCAGCGCTCGTTTGCCTGTTTACATATTAATTGCCGGTGCATTTTTTGGCAAAAAAGCCGGGAATGTGATATTTTCACTATATGCAATCGGAATCATTCTTGCTGTTGTTATTGGAAGAATTTTTAGAAGGACTATACTTAAGGGTGAATCAGAACCCTTTGTTATGGAATTACCCCCATATAGGATACCTACCCTAAAATCAGTTGTAATTCATATGTGGGATAAGTCAGTTGTTTTTCTAAAAAAGATGGGAACAGTTATACTGGTAGGCTCTATTATAATATGGTTTTTAGGGAATTTCCCGATCAATAAGAAATACTCAACAGATTATAATCTTCAAATAAAAAAAATAAACATGGAGCTATCAAAAATTGAGGAAACTTTATCAAAACAAAATCCGGATTATGAAAAGCAAAAAATTGCTATGGAAAAGAAGTTGCAGAATGAGTTAAGCAAACTTGAAAACAAAAAAAGGGAAGAGGATATTGAAAAATCGTTTATTGGGATAATTGGTAAAGCTATTGAGCCGATTTTCAAACCTTTAGGATTTAGCTGGCGTGAAGGTGTTGCATTGATTACCGGGTTTGTTGCAAAGGAAATAGTTGTATCTACACTGGGAGTATTATACGGGGCAGGTGATAATGAAGAGGGCCAGAATTTAAAAGAAGTATTATTGGCTAAATCGCATATGACTCCTCTTGTAGCTTATGCTTTTCTGGTGTTTGTATTAATCTATACTCCATGTCTTGCAACGATTGCTGCAATAAAAAGAGAAACCGGTTCAATAAAGTGGACATTGTTCAGTATCGGTTATGAGCTTTCCCTTGCATGGATTCTTAGTTTTTTAATAGTGCATATAGGGAGACTTTTTATAGGAGGGTAAAAATCGAGATGATATATGATATTATTGCCTATTTAATAGTTTTTTCTGCTATTTGTTATATAGTATATAGAAGTTATCTGTTTTTTAAAAATCACAGGGAAGGTATATACTGTAATATTTGTAAATCCTGTGGTAACTATAAAAACCTAAAAAAATTAGTTTAGAAGTGTGAACAATGGTAGATATAAACTCTTCAAGCAAGTATGTTGACAACCTTACAGAGACAATGGAGGATTACATTGAGGCCATAAAGTTGCTTGAGGAAGAGCATAGAACTGTAAGAGTAAAACATATAGCCGAGAAAATGAGCGTAAAAATGCCTACAGTATCTTCAGCATTATCTGTGTTGAGCAAGAAAAACCTTGTTAGATATGAGAAGTATGATTATGTAGAACTTACGGAACAAGGAGAAAGAGTTGCTTTATCTCTTTTAAAACGACATGAAGCTATTAAAAGATTTCTCATTGATATTTTACAGATCAATCCAGAGATTGCTGAAAAAGATGCATGTGGCATGGAGCATCATATATCAAAACAAACGGTGGATCATATTTTAAAGTTTCTACAATATATTGAGGGCTGTCCTCGCTCAGAAAATCTTTGTATGAAGAACTTTAAGGTTTTTCTTAAAACGGGTAAAAGACCTAAATGTGAGGATGAATAATGGTTTTACACCCATTACTCTGATTTTTCTTTAATTATTATCTGACCCAATTCTCCTTTTACGACAAACCCAAGTTTTTTATAAAGGTTGTAGGCAATTTTGTTATTCTTTTTTACGAATAGAACTATTCTTTTATACATTTTAAACAATTTTTTTATATGCTCTGAAAGAAGCAAAGCCCCATATCCTTTTCCTCTGTAAAGTTTATCTAAATATACAGAACCGATCTGACAGGTATCATTGTACCTGGCATTTATAGCTGCTATACCGATCGGTATGTTATTTATGCTCAATACCGTCATCTCTCTTCTCTTAATTCGGAGTTCTATTATTTTCAATAGAATCTCCTTTTTGATTTTTAAAGGATCGATTTCCAATTCTTCAATTTCATAAGAAATTAAAAGTCTCAAAATACCAGAGTATGAATTAGAAGTTATCCGAAAGTTTTCTTCTGATATCTCTGAATAAACAGGAAATGCAAGGGGATCAAATCTTTCATCTGGGAGTTCCATAAATATATAATAAAGCTCTTTTTCTATTTCATCCAAATATAGATTTTTTAAGTATTGTACACTCTCCTTATCTCCAAAAATAGATTTTATATCTGGAAATATTGCTCTTATAGCTGTTTCAAAATTAGGATTTAAATTGAAACTGCTACCAAGACGCTGGATATAAAGGTATCTATTAAGTTTTAAATGGGCTACAGCTATAATATTATTATCTTTAGAAATTAAGAGATTTTTACAATTTGTGTTTTCTGATATAATCCCTTCAAGCAGATATATGTTTTTACATTCGATTTTTTCAAGTAAACTCAGAGCACTCTTTTTCTGCTTTTTATTTTTTAATTCTGTAACTTTAATATTATCTTCCATTAAGTCTTTCATCTTTTTTTTAAAATTATAGCAGAAAAACTCTAATATTTTTTGTTTTAATTGCTAAAGTTGTGCTTAATTCTAAAACGATTTACTATTGGGAATTTACTATTGAAATCAAAAGTTTGATTTTTTATCAATATATCTATATTACAATAGTTTTTGAGTAAAGTTTTTTATTTTATATCATTGATTCGAGTTTAATCATGTTGAAAAACAAAAAAGATACTCCTGATAAATATTATGAAAAAGGGTTAAAATTTAAGTGCATTGGATGTGGAAGCTGCTGCACTGGTGCTCCCGGTTTTGTTTATCTCTCAGAAAAAGAAATCTATGATATATCCAGATACCTCGGTATTAGTGCAATTTTGTTTATTAAGCAGTATACCACTGTTGTAAGAATTTTTGGAGAGAAAAGATTATCTTTGAGGGAAAAAAGTAACTACGATTGCACCTTTTTGAAGGATAATAGATGTAGTATATATCCAGTAAGGCCATATCAATGCAGGTCTTACCCCTTCTGGAAGAATAACGTTGAATCGGAAAAGCAGTGGAACCGAGTTGCAAAAGAGTGTCCCGGAGTAAATAAAGGTATTCTTTATACGAAATATGAGATTGAGAGTATTATTAATGGTACACCTGATTATAACATAAAAAACTTTAGGATTGTGATTGATGTTAAAATCTGAAAAGGTAAAAGTTGTAACTGCTGGCTTTATCTTTGATTTGTTTACCATGACCTTTGGGCGCTTTGCTTATACCCTAATTCTCCCCGATATGAAAAACTCACTCAATCTTTCAAATACAATAATGGGGTTTTTCGGAATGGGCATCGTAGCCGGATACCTGCTCAATTCATTTTTGAGTGGAAAGCTTTCAGAGATTATTGGTGAAAAGAGAACGGCAAAAATTTCGGTATTTATCAGTAGTGTAGCTCTATTTCTGCTTGGATTTTCAACAAACGTAGTGGTTCTTTTTATTGCCTTTCTTCTGATTGGAGCAGGTGCATCCGGATCCTATGTTCCTATGATAGGTTTAGTAAATAAGATATTCAGGAAAAAAGGCCCAATTTTTGGTTTGATAATGGGAGGAACCGGTGTGGGCATTGTGCTTACGGGGTACTTTGTTCCCATAATTATTTTAAATTTCGGATATAAGATTGCGTGGTATACTCTTTCCATGATAAATCTAATTGGTTTTATTGTAGGAATGGTTCTGTTAAGAGAAAAAGATTTTAAACCATCTGTTCATAAAAACAAAAAGGGTGAGAGTATTATTGAAATCTTTTCTCAAAATCGACCACTAAAAAATACTATTTTAATATATTTCCTTCTTGGATTTGCATATGTAATTTATGCCACTTTTTTTGGTGATTATTCAATAAATGAAGTTGGTTTTTCAGAAAAATCAACTGGTTATATGTGGTCATTTTTTGGAATAAATACGATTTACTCAGGAGTTTTATGGGGTTATCTGGGTGAGAAAGGCGACAAAGTAAAGAGTGCCCTTTTGGTGAATATTCTTTTACTCATTTCAATAATGATTGTTGTACTTTTTAGAATACAGATATTATTCTACCTTTCTACATTTCTCTTTGGTTTGGCTTTTATGGGATTTATAATCCTGATTACCTCACTTATAAGCGATGAGGTTAAGCCCTCACAGATGGCAAAAATCTTTGGAACATCAACACTGTTGCATGGATCAGGACAGGTTATAGCTACATCAATTTCCGGATATCTAAAAGATATAACAGGAACTTTTAAAGTATCATTTTCACTTTCTGTTTTAGCCCTTTGTGTAAATATCTTTTTACTATTAAAATTGTCTACTCTCCTCAAGAAAAAGAATAGCTTTGAATCATAGACAATTTTATTCTAAATATTGATATAGATCAGGATTTGTAGAGAATAGCTACAATCTTTTTCTAACAACTCCTCTTTTACTTATATTATTCCCAGTTTCCTGCCAGCATTCCTAAATACATCAAGGGCAAAGTCTAGCTGTTCATCTGTGTGAGTTGCAATATAGCTTGTCCTTATTAGTGATTTACCTGGTGGTACTGCAGGAGGAATGACGGGATTTACAAATAATCCGTTATCAGTAACCTCACGCCATAGCATAAAGCACTTATCCATATCGCCTATAATTATTGGAATTATAGGTGTTACAGTTGGCCCTACATCATATCCCATGTCTCTTAAACCGTTTCTCATTTTATCTGAGATTTCAATAAGCCTTTTTCTTCTTTCAGGCTCATTTTTGATTATTTCAAGGGCTGCAGAGGCAGCTCCAAGTACAGCCGGTGGAAGGCTTGCAGTAAATATAAGAGCCCTTGAATGGTGTTTTAGATACTCTATTACCCTTGAGTAAGAAACGGCAAATCCACCGATTGTAGCGAAGGATTTACTGAAGGTGGCCATCTGGATATCCACTTCATTTTCCAACCCAAAATACTCAGCAGTCCCTCTTCCATTATCACCAAGTACCCCAATTGCATGAGCCTCATCTACCATCACCCTTGCTCCATACTTTTTTGCAAGTTCTACAATATTTGGGAGATCAGCAAGGTCCCCCTCCATGCTGAATACTCCATCAACTACTATGAGTTTACCAGCATCTGGATTTGCAGCTTCAAGAACTCGTTTTAGATCATCCATATCATTATGTTTGTACTTAACTATTTTACCGAAGGATAATCTAACACCATCGATAATACTTGCATGGTCTGCCTTATCGATAAAAACTATATCATTCTTTCCGATTATGGTAGATAGTACTCCCATGTTTGTCAGCATACCTGTTGAAAAGAGAAGAGCCTGTTCTTTATTCATAAACTCTGCAAGCCTTTTTTCCAGATCTTCATGCAGGGTCAAAGTTCCGTTCAGGAATCTGGAACCGGCACATCCTGTCCCGTGCTTCTTTACTCCTTCAATAGCTGCGTTGATTGTCTTTTCGTTAAAGGTTAAACCCATGTAGGAGTTTGAGCCAAGCATAATCATCTTTTTCCCGTTGATGTATACTTCGGTGTCATTGCCTGTTTCAATTGGCCTGAAATAGGGGTATAGTCCTCTATCCTTATATTCTTCATAAAGGTTATAATTAAAGGCTTTATCAAAGATGTCCATCTATTTTCTCCTTCAGTACTCATGAAATAAGGTTTTATAATTCTTTATATTAATAATTTTTTTTGTTTATTTCTATAAAAAACATATTGAATTATTAAGGTATTATTAATAGTGGTGGGTAATATAATTGTGACCAATTTTACGATATAGAGAGTAAAATAGAAAAAAATTACATATATGGTTACTGTTTAAGTCAGATATTAAGTATTAAAGCAATTGTGGTGTGAATTTTATCAAAATTATTTAAAAAATAAAATATTAAAAAATTATGATATAATAGTTTATCATGTTTTAAAAAGTGATTGTTTAGGGATAGAAAAGTTAAATTATTTATCCATAATTATTGCAAAATTTCATTATATATGCCGATTATATAGATAAAACATCAGAGTTAATTTGAAGATAGGAAAAAATCTAGATAGTTTTTAATCAAAATATTTACTATAATGAAATGGTAATCATATTTATTTGTTTGAAATATAATTAAAAAGAGTTAGAATAATATAAAAGATTAGTTCTGGCTATTATACACATACATTATGGAGGAAAAGATGAAGAAGGTTATAATGATACTTTTGTTAATATTTATTCTAAGTGCTGGTTTATTATTCGCTCAGCATGTTGTTCGTCTGGGAGATCTTCCAGTGAGCGACTATACTATAAATGTATTTCAAATTATCGGATTTCAGGAAAGCACAGAGGGATATAAATTAGTTTATCTTGATAATAATTATGAAATTAAGTATCTCTATCTACCAAAAAAACTACGGGATAAATATAGGATTTATAGACCTCAAAACAATACCCACAATCAAAACTTCATTGTTGTCTGGCAGAAGGATGGCAAAATTAAACGTGTAGAATGGTTTTTACCACAGAAGATCAACTATAAATTGCCAAACTATTCAGTAAAACCCTTCAGTGAAGAGGATAAAGAGAAGTTTGCGGCTATTGAAAAGAGCGGTGAGCTTCTTTTTACAGAACAGATTGGAGGAACAGCACCATCAATTAGGGCACCCGGCGGAGGCGAGTAACAGGATCCAACCAGGTTAATGCAATTTTGATATTCCTTTTTTCATCTTTTTAGAAGAAATCTAAATTATTCTATTTTTTGTTAAGCGATTTCAGTTAAATCTTTGTAATCAAAAATTATCCCAAATATCTAATCTAGCTATAAAAAAAATCGAATTATCGAAAATTAAGGCAAATTTATCTCTAAATTTTAACAGCTATCATAATTTTTTCAGACATAAAATTAACATTTTTTAGCACTCCTATTTATATAAAAGTTTAAAAGGCTTTCTGTGTCAGTATCTTTTAATATTTTTGATGCCAATAATTGATACATAACTCAGGTACCAAGATATTAAACAATAGACAAAATAATACTTTTGTTATATATCCAGATAAATATGGTTTTTTATTTCAACATGAAGTTCCTGCATAAAGCAAGAAAGGGAATTCAGGTTATGCAGTAGAAATCATATTTAGAGTTGAGACCGTAGATAACAGTTAGAATAGTATTGGAACAGAACTGTAGATAAATTCAGCTTTTAATTATAACCTATGAGGTGTATTTGTCGACTTGTATAACTTGCATAAGATTTATAAATTGATTATTATTATTTTAAATACCATTTATTTGGAAAGAAAAATGTCTTATCTGGTCACAGCAAGAAAGTATAGGCCTCAATTATTTGAAGAGCTTGTAGGACAGGAACATGTAACAATAACATTAAAAAATGCTATAACCAGAGGAAAAATTGGACATGCTTATCTATTTTCAGGCTCAAGGGGAGTTGGTAAAACCTCTGCGGCAAGGATATTTGCAAAGGCCCTAAACTGTGAGTATGGCCCTTCTCCTACTCCGTGTAATAAATGTGTATATTGCAGAGAAATTACCGAGGGCAGATCCTTAGATCTTGTTGAAATAGATGGAGCTTCAAATAGAGGAATTAACGAGATAAGGCAACTCAGAGAAAATGTGAAGTTTGTTCCATCATCAGCAAGGTATAAGATATATATAATTGATGAAGTTCACATGCTAACGACTGAGGCGTTTAATGCTCTCTTGAAAACTCTGGAAGAACCTCCGGAGCATGTAGTATTTATCTTCGCCACTACCGAACTGCATAAAGTCCCGGCTACTATAAGATCAAGATGTCAACAGTTTGTATTCAAGTCTATACCGACTCCTTTGATAGTGGATACTCTAAAACGCATAATTGAGGATATTGGAATTGAAGCTGATGAAAAGGCATTATTCTGGATTGCAAAGAGCGCTACAGGTTCTATGAGAGATGCTGAGTCAATGCTCGATCAGTTAATATCATACTCGGAAGGAAGAATCACTCTAAATGATGTTTTCGAAGTGCTTGGATTACCAAAATACGAGTTGTACCATCGCATAGTTGAAAGTATTTATAATGAAAATTACAGAGCCTGTTTTAAAGTATTGGATGACATGTTAAGGGATGGAGTTGGTATAGAAACAATTGTATCGGGCTTGATCGAGTACTTTAGAAATCTATACCTTCTTTCGCTGGGAGAAAAATCGGAGGATTTTATTGATTTGCCTGATGAAGATATTGCTATTATGAAGGGATATACAGATAAATTTACCAGCAGAGATATAAATAATCTGCTTTTAATCCTGACAAAATTGTACCTTGATTCAAGAGGCAGCGAGATTGCAAGACATCTTCTAGAGATAACCTTTATTAAAATGGTGCATTATCGTGAAATTATACATCCATCCGAAATATTAGCGCGTCTTGAAGCACTTGAAAAAAGGTTGGATGGAGTAAAAACAGAGAGCAGTGATTCAAACTCTTTCAAAAGCAGGGAAGTTCTGGGGGGAAAAACTAAATTAAATCAAAAAAAAGTTGCTGAATCTTCCAATAATTCTGTTTCAGGAGGGGTTGACAGAGGAGCGATAATAGATAAAGCTAAGGGCAATACTGGCAAGAGAAATATCGGAATTGATAATATTCAAGTTGGTAATGAAGATAACTTTCTAAATGCTATAATAAAATCCTTAATTTTTA
>QNBN01000045.1 GCA_003645695.1 Spirochaetota bacterium
CCTGTGTAGGTTACTCATGGTTCAACTGTCATCCCCGCGAAAGCGGGGATCTAGCAAACTGGAAAATAAATCATAGCAATAATATGGAGTTTTATAAATATTTGTTATTACTTACATTGCAAGATCCCGGCTCTTTAGCCGGGATGACATATAAGTATACATATTGTATATAGCAAAAACTCCTTATTATTATCATCTATTTTGATATAGCAACACCTGTGTAGGTTACTCATGGTTTAACTGTCATCCCCGCGAAAGCGGGGATCTAGCAAACTGGAAAATAAATCATAGCAATAATTTAGTTATTTAATATACCGAGATTACCTATTTCGGTGTCGCTTCATTCGTAATGACATTTGATAGAACATTCTCTATCCAGATCTTTTTTCTAAAATAGTGTCAACAGCTTCAGCAAAGCCATCAGCAGATTCTTTACTTGTAATGTAATCTGGGAAGTTTATAATTTCAGCTTCAAAGTTTTTTAAATTCGCCACACCTAAAGTTAGGGGGAAAGCCTTAAAGATTGGTTCGTCATTAGGAGAATCACCAATATAGGTAGATTTATACATTAACTTGGAAAAATCAATGAGATATGTATTATCTACGAAACTTCTTACTCCCTTTATTTTATTAAATGATCCGTACCAACAATTAATATGTATATCTGATATTCTGTATACGGCACCCTCCTCAGTTATAATCTGACATATTCTGTTTATTTTTTCCCTGTCCAATGGTGAGACATCCTCACGATAATCAATTGCAAGATCAGCAAGCCTGAATGGTTGATCGGCGGAAATACCGGCTTCAGGAACTTCTTTCAATACCCTTCTTTTTATCCTTTCTAGTACCTCTTTTCCTTTCTTTCTCTCTTCGCTGGAAATTAAATATTGGCGTTGCATCTTTTTATCTTTTCTGTTATACGAAAAATAAAAAGCTCCGTTTTCGCCAATAACTCCTTTAACAGGCCACATTCTTGCGATATGATCGCACCAACCTGCAGGCCTACCTGTTACTGGAACAACATCAATTCCTGCAAGATTGAGTTTCCAGATGGCGGAGTAGGATTTGTCAGTGATCTGTCCGTTTGTTGTTATAGTGCCATCAATATCTGTAAAAAAAAGTTTTAAGTTTTTGCAAAAAGATTCCGGTATATCCTTGATAGGTTTCACAAATATATCCCTCGTCACTTTGATATAAAAATCCTATATCCTTTGATCCATTATCGTTGTTCTTAATCAAGGTTTAATACCCGCAGGTTGTATATAACTATGGTTTGTTTATTGTATATGCGATTCTTCACCCACAGTTGCCCTTATTACAGCATAGCCATCTTTCTCAATAGTACTTGCAACCTTTTTCTGCAGGTCTTTACCCGGCGTAAGGGCAACCATATAACCGCCCATACCTCCTCCGGTAAGTTTTGCCCCCAGTGCACCATTTTTAATTGCAAGATTACATAGATAAATCAATTTTTCGTGAGATAATCCCATATCAATTAGTATTTTATGATTTTCTGTCATTATTTTACCGACAGTTTCAAGATCATAGGAGATAAGAGCATCTTTGACTTTAAACACCTGATCAGTTATCAGAGCCATCTTATTCTTAAAATCTTCAGGATTGTTCTTTTTATAGTTATCTACAAGTTCGTCGAGTTTCCTTGTATCGGCAGACACCCCGCTGTTACCAAGAACAACCTCTATTGGTTTCTTTACTTTAATTTTTTCAACTATTTTTTCATCTTCTTTTAACTGATAAAGCATCAATCCGCCGTAACAAGATGCAGTATTGTCTACTCCAGAGGGGGTTCCATGATATGCAAACTCACCTTCCCAGGCTATCTGGTTTATTTCATCAATAGAAAGCCCAAGTTTAAACTCATCATTTAATGCACGTGCCAATGAAACGCAGCTTGCTGCACTTGCTCCAACACCACTCCCGGCAAGTAGGTTCCCACCAAATTTTATCTTTATTGGATTTTTATCTGTATCAATATTCATAACCTGTAATATTCGATTGATTGATTCAATCTGTAACTTCTCTTTACTTTTTTTATAGCCAGGAACTTCAATCCTATTATCCTCAAGTTGCCAACCGCTTCCTTCTGGAAGTCTTTCAACTATTGCCTCAGTATAATATGGGATTGAGGATACAATTGCTGGTACTCCCTCAAGTACAAACTGATCCCCAATTAGAATAGTTTTACCATATCCAATACCTTTACCCATAATCTTCCTCCTGTATAGATTAAATATCTTTATAACTTATACTTTTTATTACATAAAATAATTGCCTTAATTTTCGGTAATTTATATTTAAATAGCATAATAAAACATTAAAAATTGCTACAATATAAATTTACTGAATCTTTTACTGTTTATAAAACAATAGATAAGAATAACTCCTATATTATTGTTATATTTCAGACTTTAGCTTCCTGTTTTTGTATAACTTATTTGAAATGTATATTTCAATCTACTTTTAATTAGTAGCTTGCAGTATAGCTTCCATTTCTTCAATCAACTGTTTTTCTTTACCAACATCAATTGTAGTCGCTGCCGTTAAACTATGGCAGGCATCTGAAAAACCGCCCAATTTTTCTGTTGCTTCAGGAAGCAGCCTGTTAAGACCCATTCTCCTGCTGGATCTAATTTCCTCTTCCATAGGAGGAGGTACACGCATAGATATTTTTACCTGATTTATATCTATCTTACCAAATCCAGGAACTTCATTTGGAATTATTTGGAACCCTGCAATATATTTGTCCGAAGATATAAAATCCATTTTTTTTATGGCATCACAGAATACACCTATCATTTTAACACCCATTGGTTTAAATCTATCCTCTACATGAAACCACTGGATGTTTTTAGTTTTTAAGATTTCTCCATTCTTCAATCTTTCTATTTCATGATTAAATCTCTTATCTTTTATAGCTTTCAAATCTGCAACCATTCTGTCAGAATCTTCAGAAAATCCATCCAGGCATACTTTTATACCCATATTAGGCCCATTTTGATAAAAACCAACACCTCCAAGTGTATCAAGATAATCTTCAATCCATTTTCCGGTTAACTCTCCCCTATTTGTAATAAATATATACCTTTCACCTTCTTTTTTACCCGGATCTATTTTAATAAGGCCTTGATCGACTGCATCCTCAACGATTTTCAAATTTTCTCCGTAAACCTCACCATTAACGAAGAATTCATCCCCCACTGCCCCTATAGCAGCAATTTGTACTAAATCGATGTTCTTGTGATCCATCAGGGTAGAAAAAAGATAGCATGTAGTAGAAGCCGTTATGTCTCTATCACCTTTGAGGCCAAATAATTCTGGATCGCAATTAATAACATTTTTATCAAGGGATGGTTCTGCTTCGTGGTGATCGAGAATAACTACAAGGTTTCTACTGTTGTTTAGCTGTGATATTATGGGGGCAATCCTTCCAGCAAAATCGGCAAAAACAATAATTTGGTTTTTCATTTCAAAAATTTTATTGAGTAATGCAGGGTAAGGTTTTTCGAGAGCTATATTTCTTACTATATATCCTTTTCTTTCAAAAGATCTTTTTAAAATAGCACCTGATGTTAGTCCATCTGTATCATTATGGTGGAATAGATTTATAACTTTTGAAGGCCATTCAAAAATTGAGCTGATAGCATCTTCCATTCGTTTTTGTAATTTATCGTTCACTTATAGTATCCTTGCTCAAGATTCTTTTGTTTCATCAGTCCTGGATGATAGAAATCCAAATAGGACGGTAACCACAACAAGTATAGTAGATATCGCATTGATCTTTGGAGATAACCCAAATCGAAGCATTGAGTATATCTGTATTGGAAGAGTTCTCTGGTTTCCGACCAAAAAGAGTGTGGTGTTGAAGTTATCAAAGGATAGGAGAAAAGATAGAGAAGCTGACGATATTATGGCCGGTTTCAGAAAAGGTATTGTAATCTTGAATATCGCTTTAGCTTTATTAGCTCCAAGGTCCTGAGCTGCTTCTTCAAGAGAAGTATCAAACTTTCTCAAACGTCCCATAATAGTGAGCATTGCAAAGGATATAATGAATGAGGATTGACCAAGTACAACAGCCTTTAGACCTGGTTGAAAATGTATTTTATAGAGAAAGATAAGGATAGATACACCAAGAATAACTCCGGGTGTAATAATAGGTGAAAGAGCAAGGGCATAAAAAACATTCTGTCCAAAAAACCTGTACCGAACGAGGGCAAAAGACGTTGTGAGAGCTATAGATACGCTTAGTATTGTTACCGCTATTGCGACCATGATGGAATTCAATAAAGAGCCTTTAAGAAGGCTATCGGCTGCCAAGGCTTTATACCATTTTAATGTCAATCCCTTCATAGGAAGAGTAGGTGCCGGGCTTGTGTTAAAAGAGAGCAGCATAACAACAATCAGCGGGCCTAATAGGTAAACAAGAAATAGAACTAAAAAAACTCGATAAAATATTTTTTCAAATTTACTTATCTGCATTTTTATTCTTCCTCAATGACATCAGTTAGTTTAAGTCCAGCAATTTTTATAACTGCAAAAATGAATAGTATTGTGAGAATTAATAGGGTGAAAGCAAGAGCAGAGCCCAACCTCCAATTCATCGCTTTAAAAAATTTATTATAGATTAGTTCTGTAAACCATATTTCCTTGGTACCTCCGAGCAGGGTAGGTGCAATATAAGTTCCTACTGATAGCATAAAAACCATAATGGCACCTGACATAATCCCAGGTATACTGTACGGTATGACTATTTTTCTAATCACGTTAAATCTGTTGGCTCCAAGATCCTGGGCAGCTTCCATAAGGGAGTTATCCATCCCCTCAAGCGTTGAGTATATTGGAAGAATCATAAACAGCAGATAGTTGTAAACAAGCCCTACAATTACAGAGAAATTCGTGTAAAGCAGTGTGATTGGTTCAGTTCTAAGGTGTAGCATCATCAAAAATCTGTTTATGACTCCATGATCTCCCAGGATAATCATCCATGAAAATGTCCTGATTAATTCAGATACCCAGAAAGGTATTATAACAAGAACAAAAATCTTTCTTGCAACATTAGGTTTTGCAACTTTAGCAATGTAAAAAGCTATAGGAAAACACACAAGGAATGAAACAAACGTAACAAGTACAGCCACAAGGAGTGTTTTTAGAAAAATCTTAATATACAGTACATTAGTGAAGAAATATGCATAATTTTCCAGGGTTAATCCTTTTTTATGGTAGATTGGTCTGTATTTAAACGAGTCGAGAAACATCTGCAACTGTGGAATAACAATAAGGAATAAAATCCATAGCAACCCTGGTAGGAGTAAAATAAATAGGGTTAAATTCCTTCTAAATTGATCTTTGTTTTTTATTAATGTTAAAGTGCTCATTCTAATATTCCTGACTCTATTTTTTGGGGAGGTAATACAATAGCATTCTCTTTATCCCAAGCTATCCATACCTTAGATTCAACTTTCTGAAGATTAGCTTTGGATATGTTAGGAACTGAAACATCAATATTTAGACCGTTGTCGGTTTCAACCTCATATCTGGTTACCTGTCCTTCAAATATTACGGAGCGTACTACTCCCGAAAATATATTGATTTTTACATCTGGTTTTTCTTTTTCCATATATAGGTGAATCATCTCAGGGCGTATAAAAAGGTTTGCCTTTCCTCCTTTATTAATGCCTTTTCCCTTTCTACCAACTAGTTTGTACTTGTCGATCTCCATAATTACCTCATCTCCGGATATATCAGCGATTTTTCCTTCAATCAAGTTGTTCTCACCAACAAATTGAGCAACAAAGCTGTTTGCCGGATCATAGTAAAGGTCATCAGGAGAACCTATTTGCTGAATTTTGCCGGCATTCATAACGGCAATCTTGTTCGACATTACTAGAGCTTCACCCTGATCATGGGTAATGTATATAAAGGTCGTTCCAATCCTTGCCTGAATCTTCTTTAGTTCGATTTTCATATGTTCTCTTAATTTAAGATCCAGCGCTCCGAGTGGTTCATCCAAGAGAAGAACTGTTGGATGCAAAACAAGAGCTCTTGCGATTGCTACTCTTTGTTTTTCGCCACCGCTTAACTGATTTATTCTTTTGTTCTCGTATCCGGGTAGATTAATCACCTCTAACATATGGAATACCTCTTCTCTTATCTTTTTCTTTGGTTCTCCTCTCATTACCAATCCAAAGGCAATATTATCAAATACATTCATCATGGGAAAGAGGGCAAGGTTTTGAAATACCAGGTTTGTCTTTCTTTTATGGGGAGGTACCCCTTCCATAGGTTCTCCCCCTACCCATATTTTACCGGATGTAGGTGCTTCAAAGCCAGATATCATTCTTAAGGTGGTGGTTTTTCCGCATCCACTGGGGCCCAATACAGAGAAAAAATCACCTTTGTTGACCTCAAATGAAATGTTGTTTACGGCAATCTTACTTCCAAATCTTTTAACAAGATTTTCGACCTTTACATCTACCTCGCTCAATGCTTTCTCCTTTTAATTTATCGATTAAAGGTTGATATGTGTTTTAACATAAAATTAGTAACATAATACCAGGCTCATGGATTTCAGGTTAAACTAATAAGCTGTAATTGTACATTCTTTTATACCATCGATACTGCAGACCCTAATTCCAATATTACTTTACTCCTAATATCAGAGTTCTTATTTTTCAATAACGCAATATGTTTGCCAGTTGTTTTATTTTTTCTAAGAAAAATTGAATTAAGTATATCTTAATATCTTAGCATTTATAATGACTAAAAGCATACATTACTCCACTATTTTCTAGTGGCAATTATGTGCCATAATTTCAGGAAACAAGATGCATTTTTAATTGGGGAGAGTTTTTTAATCTCTCCCCAATGTTTATAGCTTTTTATTTTGCAGCTTTTAGTTTTTCGATATATTCAGACATCATATCTGACCACCAGCTGTATTCTTCGCCGTACCACCAGTAGTGTGCATCAGGTGGATAAGATTCTTTCATCAATTTTGCCTGTTCTTCAGGAACATAATCAAGTGCATCTTTTACTGCTGACATGAACCCACCTAGCTCAACCATTTTACCTGCATTTTCAGGTTCGAGCATAAAGTTGATCCACTTGTAAGCATTGTCTATATTTTCTGCACCAACAGGCATTGCAACTGAATCTATCCATGTTAAAGCGCCCTCCTTAGGTGTTATCCACTTTATTGGATTTCCCTGTTTTGCAAGATACCAGCCTGTGCCGTCCCATCCCATACCGACAATACAACCACCAGTAGTCATAAGCTCTATATTTTCCTGACGGCTAGTCCAGTACTTCTTAACAAGGTGTTTTTTAGAGATCAAGAAGGCAAGTACTTTATCGAGTATTGGGCGGGCGGTTTGCTCATCCTTATAGATGTCTCTCATTTCATGGCCTAATCCAAGATATAAACCAGCAGCAATAAAGCTGTGCAAAGTAGCCCTGTATGTGATTTTTCCTGCATACTTTTCGTCGAAAAGAGCACCGTAGGAATCAACACCCTCAGGTATAGCTTTGTAATTGTACATAATACCGGAAGCACCATAGGTATACGGAACTGCATACCTTTTACCGTCAATAATTCCGCCAAGACCTTCTGAACCTTTAAGGATAGCAGGTATAATGTTATCCAGTTTTATTCTTGAGTCGTCAAGAGGTTGATACAGATTATAGTCCATTGCCTGGCGTACAAGTGTAACACTTGGATAGACAAGGTCTGCACCCTTACCCTGGGAAGCCCTTAATTTCGCAATAAGCTCACCATTGTCAGAGTAGTAAGAGACATTAACCTTAATACCCGTCTGCTGCTCAAACTTTTTTACTACCTCATCTGGTGCATATCCTTCCCATGTCCAGATGTTTAAAACTTTTGATTCTTTCTTTGCAGCAGTAGACTCTTTCTGCGAGCTACCAAAGGCGAAAAATACCCCTGCAAAGACAAATAACAGTACAACAACAAGGGTTACTGCTCGTTTCATAACACCCTCCTTAAATAAGTTAGTTTTTTGTATTTTTTCCTGCTCCGCAGGAACAATAATAAACCGCTCAATCTATATCTGGTTATTCCTATTCGGATAAAATCTAAAATTTAATTTTGACAGCTTAATTTTTCACCAAAACATAAAAAATATTTGTTGCTCATTTTTATTCAAATTAATGTATGAGTCCAATCTAAAAACCATTTTTATAAGTTTTTAAAAAAAAGTCTAATTGATAACTTTTTACGGTATAAGCAATTATATATCATGTATTGTGTAAAAATTATAAAAAATACCAATTTAAGGCCTTTTTAGAATGAACTCATGTATATAAATAAAATTAATTGACTAAGGTTATTTAACCACATATTCAAAGCATAGAAATTACAAAAATCATGAGCTATATGTCTAATTTAGCAACTAAAACTTTTATCCCCTCTTTTTCGAGATCGTTTTTATATCCTTCATCTATTTTTTCATCAGTTACAAGAATATCTACCTTATCGAGTGGAGCTGTTATAAAGTTCGATACAACTCCAATTTTGCTGTGATCAGCAACAATGATGACTGGACCGGGTGTCCTTTCAATCATTTGGCGGGCTACCTCAGCTTCCTCCATGATAGGAGTTGTCAGGCCATATTTTATGCTTATACCATCAACCCCAATTATAGATTTACTGCCATATATCTGTTGTAGTGATAGAGAAGCAAGGCTTCCAACCAGAGAGTTTGATTGTTTACGATAATACCCTCCAATAAAGATTAATTCAACGTTACTCTCAGATATGTCAAAAAGAGCACTCATATTACTTGTAATTATTCTTACCTTCCTCGTTTTTAAATTCTTCATTACCTCTCTTGTGGTTGAACCACTATTGATAAGAAGTGTATCGCCATCCTCAATAATCTGTGTAGTAAGAGCGCCTATGGCTTCTTTTTCCTTCCTGTGGATTCGGGATTTCTGCTCATATAAAGGCTCAATCCGCATTCTTTGATTATAAACAGCACCACCGTGAGTTCTTTCGAGGATATCCTTTCTTTCAAGAATATCAAGGTCTCGACGAATTGTTAATTCTGATACTCCAAACATTTTACTTAATTCAGCCACTTTAACAACACCTTTTTGCTGTACAATTTCCTGAATTCTCTTTCTTCTGTCAGCAGGTATTAGAGCTCCTTCTTGAAACATCTTCTGTTATTCTCTTTAAGAAAAAATTTGAACGAAAATAAGGTTATAATGAACGTAAATGAACGGTATGAAACTGATTTATATTATATATGAACATTTATGAATGTCAAGAAAAAAATAATCAATTATTTTGGAAATACCTATTGTATTTAAAAAATTCTTTTAAATCATATTTTTTATAAAAATTATCATGTAAGTCATGAATTATTTAATTAGTGATATATAATATAAAGAAAAATATTTGTATATTAACCAACATAGAAAATAATTATTGACTGGTAAAAATCTAATAAAACTTATTGTTTGATTAAATCTTTAAAAATAAAAACACAGAAGGAGGTTTTTTATGAAAAAACTGGAATGCTTTATATTATGCACATTTATTTTATTGATAATAAATATTCTAATCGGTACCAGTGAGGTGTATAGCTTTAATGATAGTGCTTTTTACGGAGAAGATTTTATTTTAAATAGTGATATAGGATATGATAGGGTATACGAATTAAAAATGTTGAAAAAAACATCCGTAAAAAAAGTAGAAAAGAAAGAGAGATTTACTTTTTTCGGATATGGTAGCCTGAATTTCGGTGAAGTCACCTATTACCCATTTATACCTGTTGAAGGAAACTATGATTATACTAATGCATTTGGTCCCAGCTCACCAAAGCCATATAATTTTAGTTATGGTTTTGGAATAGCAATAGATTATAGAATAATGGATTTTTTAGGCATATTTCTGGATGGCGGTTCAAACTCCTGGAAACTCCTTTTGGCAAAAAAAGATGGGGATGCTTATGGTCAATGGGTTGCTGAGGCAACTGATTACGATTCGGCAGTTGTAGGGCCTTTTTCAATGGATACGTATTATTACATGGATACAGTGGTTTTAAGGACAGGAGCGAGATATATTGCTTCAAAAGGACTTTTTCAGCCCTGGATAGGAGCTGGCATTGGTATGTCTGCATGGCAGGCAACAATTGGAAATAGGCAGGAACAGAAAAAAATTGGAAATATTTCATCAGGCATTTCTATTGGTTACTCCTTTTTAGGTGGCACAGATTTGGTTTTTAAAGATTTTGTTATTAGGTTGTATATAGATTACGGTAGTGCCCTTGCATATCCAAAGATTTCAGGTCTTTTGAAATCGCCATATGATTCTGCTGTTTTTGAACCAATTATGGGAGAACACGCCACAGGTCCATATAAGGTAGGACTTGCGTTTGGAGTTAAGTATTAGTTTTCAAAAATGTTATTTAAGCCAGTTTTAAAATTTAAATAGAACTTCTCTCATCAGCATTCATACTTTCAGATATGGAAATATTTATCTTTCCTGACCTACTTTATGCTCTTGTTCTTGCAAATATACTTTCACCTGAAATATGGAAGTGGAAAGAAGATTCCTGGTTTCAAAATATTGAGAGAAGAACTCCTCTCCAGCGTGTAAATCGATTAAAACAATACATACTCGCGAAATTTTTTTAAGGTATAAGATATTGGTTGAATATATCCAGGTTTTATGATAAAAATTTATAATCTTTTATAATTATTTTGCAGTAATAAGAAAAATTATATTAAAAACAATGGAAATTATTTGTTAACCCTCTCCCCATAATGAGTTTTTTTAAGATTCTTGAAAATTTAATCTAATTAGATAAAAATTAGAATTACTAAAATATAAAAGGTGTTTAGTTTGGAATCATAAAATAAATTAAAGCATTTATATTTATATTGCTATTATCATTCAGATCCTTATTAAAAAAAATGAGAAGGGGTTAAAATGAAACCATTTTCCATATTATTAAGGCAGGGTAAAAAGAAAGAAGTATGGGATAAATACTGTGGTTTTACCAGCATAAGTGTTCAAGAGTTTATGGATATACAATATGGGTTATTAATGGAGCAGATTGATAGATTATGGGAAAGCAAGCTTGGAAGGAATATTTTAGGAGAGTCAAAACCTAAATCGGTAGATGAATTTCGAAAAAAAACTCCTTTGACAAAATATGAAGATTATCTGCCTTATCTAGAAGATCGAAATGAAGATGTTCTACCTGACAAAGTGTATATCTGGGCGCATACATCGGGTAAAAGTGGTGAGTATAAATATAAATGGGTTCCTTATACAAAAAAGATGTATGAAATATTGGGTAAAACTTCTTTTAGTGTCTACATCTTTAGTTCTGCCCGATGGAAGGGGGATATAAGGCTGGAAATAGGGGATAGATGTTTATATACTGTTGCCCCGCCGCCTTATTTATCAGGTATATTGTTGGATGTAAGTATGGATCAATTTGATTTTAATCTATTACCTGATCCAGCAAAAGCTAAGAAAATGGATTTTTTTGACAGAATCCAAGAAGGAACAAAAACTGCACTATCAGAGGGGATTGATTTTTTCTTTGGCATTACTAGTATTCTAATTAGGATAAGTGAACAACTTATGAATACTAAAGATATAAAAAAGAACAGATCATTAAAAAAAGAACTATTTAAACTCCCAATAGTAATGAGACTTTTAAAAGGAAAGCTGAAAGCTTTACTTAACGGAAGGCAAATGTTACCTAAAGATCTATGGAACGTAAAGGGGATATTTTGTACGGGAGCAGATACAGTAATTTATAAGGATAAGGTTAAAGAATTATGGGGATGGAACCACTGGAAGCATATGGCTCTACTGAATTAGGTGATGTTGCAAATCAATCCTGGAATTCTGCGGGTTTAATTTTTCATCCAGATAATAATTTTTATGAGTTCATTCCTGTGAACGATTATTATAAAATGAAAAATGATGCGAGATTTGTCCCTAAAACGCTACTATTAAATGAATTGGAGGAGGGAGAAGAATACGTGCTTGTAGGTACCAATTTTCATGGAGGCATACTGACACGTTATGTTACAGGAGATGTAATAAGGATTATATCTTTAATCGATGAAATACACGAAATATATACGCCTCAAATGGTTTTTTCAACAAGAGCAGATGATATAATTGATATAGGAGGGTTTACCCGTCTTTCTGAAAAGACTCTCTGGTTAGCAATAGAAAATCTTTGTATACCCTATGTTGATTGGATAGCACGAAAAGAATACATAAACGGCGATGCTTTTATACATTTTTATATTGAATTTAAAGAAAAGGTAGAAAATTTAAACGAACTTGCAGAGAAATTACACAGTGAAATCAAGGCGCTTGATCAGCCGTATGCTGAATTAGAAAGTATTACCGGGATGAAACCGCTATATATAACAATTTTAAAAAAAGGTGCTTTTAGCAGATACATAGAAAAGAGAAGAGCTGAGGGTGCAGATTTAGCACATATGAAACCAAATCATATAAATCCTTCCGATCAAGCAGTTGAAACTCTCTTAGAAATGAGTAATTGGAAATTATAAAAAATTGGAAATTACCTGCAACATGAGTCATAATATAGTTTAAGGAAGTTAACTCTGCACAATTAAGTTGCTACGGAAAATACCATGGGAATATCAATAAATGATTGAAAATATTGCTGTTTCTGTAAAAATAGTTGCCTTAATAGTATATTTAATTCTTTTTCTATTAGTAATTAAAAGCAAAGTTGAAGCAAAGTTAAAAAGATTATTTTTTCTTTATATCTTTGGACTTTTGATTTGGCAATTTTCATCTTTAATGATACATTTTTCCAATACAAAAGAAAGAGCACTTTTTTGGTATAAACTTTTAGGAAGTGGAGTTGCTCTACAAAGCATAATTTTCCTTCCTTTCAGCCAGGTATTTCTCAAAATCAAAAGGCAAAAATTTTTAACCTATATTTCTTACATTACTACTCTTGTAGTATCAATTGCTCCTTTTATCCTCAAAATGTATAGTGATGTTTATATTGGTATGGGTGGGTATTATATACCAGTTTTTACAAATCTCTTCTATTCTAGTGGAATAATCGGATATCTATTTTGGGGTTTTGGTGTATTCAATTTTATCAGGTATTATTTTTTAGAAAAATCAAAACTCCAGAAAAATAGAATTAAGTATATTCTCACCGGTGCTTTAATAGTAGTTATTGGGAGCACATCAAACTTTACTGTTTTACAGAGTTATCCTGTAGATATTTTGTGCAACCTGATAAATGCAATTCTAATTGCTCATGCAGTAAGGAAATATCACTTGCTTGAGTTGCGTATTGCATTAAAAAAATCTCTGCTAATATTTTTAGTTGTTCTATCAATTACGTTCCTATTCTTGATTGATAACTATCTTTTTAATCTAATACCAGGGTTCTCACAAGAGCAGTCTACAGTATATTCGGGAATTGTATCCGCAATTTTAATATTGGTTTTTATATTAATATTTCAGATTGAAAAAATTAATAATTTTGTTCAAAATATTATTCATCCTGAACAAAAAGATTATCAAAGAATACTTGAAAATTATAGCAAAAAAATTGCATCTCTTCTTGATATTGAAGAATTAAAGCAATCCTTCTTCAACATTGTAAAAGATACATTTGATACAAAATATTTAATATTTATGATTTATAATCCTGAAAAAAAGAAGTTTATTCCAAACTTAGTGATAAATGAAAAATCAGACAAATGCAATTTAGAATGTATTGATGGAGGGAGTCCCTTAGTTAATTTAATGTTAGAGCATCAAAGGCCAATACTTATAGATGAATTACCCTTAAACCCAATATATTCAAATATTGCCTCAAAAGTTTTAGATGCACTAAAGAAATCTTGTGTTGAAGTAGTTGTACCTATCATTTTAACAAATAGTCTGTATGGATTTTTGCTATTAGGTGAAAAGAAAAGTAAAAGAAACTATACTGTTCAGGATATTAGCTTTCTTTCAACTTTAAGCCATACCACAGCTACTGGAATTTCAAACTCAAAATCTTATCATGAACTTCAGTCCAGATTATCAGAACAGATGCTTTTATTTCTACTTAGTGAAAACTTTAGCAAAACTGAAGAATTAGAGTTTTTAATTAAGAGGGCCTGTCACATATTTGTGAACTTTTTGAATCTCGATTGGGCGACTATCGGACTTTTATTAGAAGGTTTTGAGGATAGAATTATAACGAACGGTAATATAATTGAGAAGGAAATTTCTCTTATTAAATCAATTTACCAAAAGATAAAGCAGAAACCGGTTTTAGCATCTGACAGTTTATTTGATGATTTCCTATTCAAGAGTGACAATCTCTTTAAAATTGATCTGGAGAAAAATATTTATGAGAAAGAAAATTCATTTCTTTTTATACCTCTATTACACGATAAAAAGCCAATTGGTTTTCTTCTATTAAAATTTAATGACTTAGAGCAAAGATCAAGATTTATTAAGGGGAAGTATAGTTTATTAAAAAGCATACAAACTGTTATATCACAGGGAATAACTCTACACTCTACTTTTTTGGAATTACAGGCGATTAAAAACAGAAATGAAATAATACTTGAAGGAGTAGGTAAAGCGGGGAATATCATTTTTATTACAGATATGCATGGAACTATTAAAAGGGTAAACAGTACATCAAATACACTTCTAGGTTACGAAAATTCAGAGATTGTTGGGCATAATATTTTAGATTTTTTAATATTTGAAAAAAATAATAAACCATATGAAATTGATAATATTATAAATCAATATCAATCAAATTCAGAGACTTATACTGCCTCTCTAATGAAAAAAAATGGATCCACAATGCCTGTGATTTTATCAATTATAGAAGTTAAAAATGAAGAGGTAGGGAACAAAACATATCTTTTTATTACCAAGGATATTACCGATATAAGAGTGGCAGAAGAAAACGTTAAGAAATCTGAAGAAAAATATATAAGGTTATTTAATGAGATTGATGAAGTAATAATAATAATTGATCCTAATGGAATTATTAGAGATATTAATCCTGCAGGGGTTGATTTACTTGGGTTTTTAAACAAAAAAAATCTTATTGGTCAAAATATAAGAAATGTAATTGACATAGAAGAAAGTGAATTTGACGAAATATTCAATGAAGTGTTGGAAAAAGGCCATGTTAAGAACAGGGAATTGAGTATTGAACGTAATGGTAAATTAAAAAATATGATAATTAACATTAATATGGCTTATGATGTAAATGGAAAACCATTTGAAGCAAGTGTCGTTATCCATGATATTACAGAATTAAAACTCCTTGAAAGACAATTTTTACAGGCTCAAAAAATGGAGAGTATTGGTACTCTCGCGGGTGGAATAGCTCATGATTTCAATAATATTCTCACTGCAATTCTTGGCTATACATCAATTATGAAGAGTAAGTTAGAAGAAAATAATCCTTATAATGAGTATCTTAGTGTAATAGAATCATCCGCAAAAAGGGCTGCTGGGCTCACACAAAAGTTACTGGCATTTGCAAGGGCAGGAAAATTCAAGGAAAA
>QNBN01000046.1 GCA_003645695.1 Spirochaetota bacterium
TCTTGCCCTTAATCTGGCATTAATAAATCCATAGGTTCTAATAGCTGACTTGGGCACTATATAACCTCATCAAACTCTGTTCTCGTAATAGCGTCTATAACTTTTACTACAAGGTCATCAATAATTTTTTCATTTTCTGTTAAAAAGGAATCAAATTCCTTAACTATTTTTTTGATTTCTAATTCTTTTTTTTCTTCTATTTCTTTTTCCATCCTGCTCACATCTTCCTGCAGGATACTCTGAGCATCTTCTCTTGCTTTGTTTATTATGCCTGTTGCCTCTATTTCCGCTTTCCTTATAATTTCTGCGGACTCTTCCCTGGCTTTATTTAGAATTTCCTCTGCTTCTTTTTCTTTTGTAACGATATAACCTACAATATCACTCATAGAAATTCCTCTTATGTAGTTTACATACTCTGATTAAAAAAAATCTAAAAACCTTAACCAGTAACAGTAGATGGACATATAATAATATCTCTATATATTCAAAATCAATAAAAATATAACTAAATGTAAAATTATTTATACTTAAATCAAAGACTTTTTAAAAAGCTATTAACCAAAATTGATCCTGTGTTTCTGATTTTGATAGAATAAATCGAGTTTTCTCCAAAGATTGACCTATAGCTGTTACTCAAATCTCTGTATGCATTCTTTTTTACAAATATCTGAATAGTTCCAGCAAACCCACCCCCGTGAACTCTTGCAAAAGCAGATCGGGGATAAATATTTTCTGCTATAGAAAGGGCTATTGTAATTCCCTGATGTTCCACATCCTTGCAACTGTAAATATTTTGGAGCCACTTGAATGATGAGTTTCCTGATTCTTGAAATAGTTCTATAAAATATTGAAAATCTTCATTTTCTAAGGCTTTAACCTGTTCAATAACCCTTCTATTTTCATTAAGAAAATGAAACACCCTAAGAACTGCTCTATCTCCACACAATTTTCTTAATTCAGGAAGCTTATTGATAAAATCAGTATAATTTATACCTCTGCAACTCTGAAGATTAAAATAATTTGCGACAGATTCCATATCTCTTTTAATGGATGAATATTCATCTGTTAGATTAGAGTGACTGGAACCAGTGTTTACAACACACAGCATATAATCAATTTTAGAAAAATCATAGTTTACCCTTTTAATTTCGGGATTATCAATATCCCTGAAGTCAATCTGTAATAATCCACCATAGCACGAGGTAAGCTGATCCATAAGACCACAGGGCTTCTCAAAATATACATTTTCTGCGTACCTTGAGATTTTTGCAATCTCTGTTTTATTAATCTTCCCATTGTTGTAAAGCTGATTGAGGGTTTCAGTAACCGCTACTTCAAAAGCTGCCGATGAACTTAAACCAGAACCCTCTGGTATATCGCTAGTCAAATAGGCATTAAAGCCTCCAACTCTAAAATCTCTATTCTTTATACCCTTAAGGATACCTCTTATCAACGAAGTTGATGTTCCTGCTTCGTCATCCCTCTTATTTAAGTCTCCTGCTGAAAGCAAAAATTTCTTTTGAAATTGCTCTGAGTATAAATTAACAATGTTATCGTCCCTTTTAGAAGCAACTACAAGAACATCAAGATCTACCGCACCAGAAAATACAAGCCCATTATTATGATCAGTATGATTCCCTCCTATCTCAGTTCGACCAGGAGAAGATATTAAAAAAATATCTTT
This sequence comes from Spirochaetota bacterium, assembly GCA_003645695.1. Lineage (GTDB taxonomy): Bacteria > Spirochaetota > B62-G9 > B62-G9 > B62-G9 > B62-G9. Next base: position 1,685 of record QNBN01000046.1, read on the forward strand.
TTTTTCATCAAACAGTTCTGAAAATCTATCTATTGCTTTTCTGTATCTTTGCTGCTGGTATTTTAGTTTTTCAGCATCAGATTTAATATCAAGATGATAGAGATTGCTTATGAGGATGATAAAATTTTTTGAGTTAATATAGCTGGTAATCCACTTGATGTCTGTCTGATACATTGTTTTTAAAACCTTAAAACTAATTACTACACCTGGTATAATTCAAATAAACGCTTATTCTACTTTTTCAAGCTTCCCGATTATTAAAACCTGATTATCTTATTTAAAAAGCCCCCAAAGGCATCGGGGGCTTTATATCAAATTTCTATTTTTTCAACCAGCTCATCATTGCCCTGAGTTTTTTTCCAACTTTTTCGATTAAATGTTCCTCACCCATTTTTTTAAGCTTATTATATACAGGCCTTTTAGCTTGATTTTCAAGTATCCACTCTCTAGCAAACTCACCGGTCTGGATTTCTTTTAGTATCTTTTTCATTTCCTGTTTTACATGATCATCAATAACCCTGGGACCTCTTGTATAATCTCCGTACTCTGCAGTATTACTTATGGAATATCTCATATAACTCATACCACCCTCATTCATAAGATCAACAATGAGTTTCATCTCATGCATACACTCAAAGTATGCAATCTCAGGTTGATAGCCAGCCTCTACCAGAGTTTCAAACCCTGCTGTTATCAAGGATGTTACACCTCCACAAAGCACAGCCTGTTCACCAAAAAGATCCGTTTCCGTCTCTTCTTTGAAGCTCGTTTCAATAACCCCTGCTCTTGTTGCTCCAATGCCTTTTGCATAGGCAAGTGCATTATCCCTTGCTTTTCCGGAGGCATCCTGGTAAACAGCTATCAAAGATGGAACACCTTTGCCCTCCACGTAGGTTCTTCTCACAAGATGTCCTGGACCCTTCGGAGCAACCATGATAACATCGACATCATTTGGAGGGACTATTTGTTCAAAGTGGATGTTAAATCCATGGGAAAACACCAGGGTATTTCCTGATTCAAGATTTTGAGCAATAAATTGATCATAGATAGGAGCCTGGACTTCATCCGGTACCAACATATGAATAAAATCAGCTTTCTTTGCAGCCTCATCTGCCGATACAGGTTCAAATCCGTGCTCTTTAGCAAGCTTCCAGTTATCAGTTCCTTTCAATTCTGATATTATAACGTCCAAGCCGCTATCCCTTAAATTTTGAGCCTGTGCATGTCCCTGACTTCCATATCCAATTATTGCAAGGGTTTTCCCTTTAAGCAATGAAAGGTCTGCATCCGAATCATAATACATCTCTGCCATTTTAACTTCTCCTTATTTTTTAAATTAGCAGAAATATTAATATCAAAATTAGAATAAGTCAATTGACAAAATTATTTGTATAAAATAAGATGGGAAGCAGCCATGGCAGCATCACATTTTAATACAGATAATTTAGTCGCCATTGTTGATTACAACAAATATCAGGAAACAGGACCAATTTCAAGAGAAATGGGGCTGGTATCTTTCGATGAAAAATGGAAATCCTTCGGATGGTATGTGCATGAGGTTGATGAACATAACATCAATGAGATAAAGGAAAAAATAAATCTGTGTCTAAATGAAAAAGGTTCACCTTCTGTAATGATCGCCCATACCGTTAAAGGTAAAGGAGTATTATTCATGAAAAAAGATTATACCTTTCATGGTAGAACTTTAACAGAAGAACAGGCAGAAGTCGCTAAAAGGGAGATATTAAAATGAAAATAGGAGTAATGGGGAGCAATATTGTCCGCATAGTTTCGGAAAATTACCCCGTACCGATGAGGTTCATCGGCCTGAAAGATACCTATGTTGAATCAGGAGACCCTTTTGATCTTTTAGAAAAGTACAATCTAATAAGCAATGATATAGTAAAGGCTGTTCATCAAGTTATGGATCCAAAGAGGTAAATAAAAATAATGACAATCAGCATATTCTATCTTTAATGCTCAAGTGTCACAATACAAAAGATGAATTTTTTAGGTTTTTTCCAGAAACTTCAATACTTCGTCTCTTGTAGGTAGAGCAGGTATAACTCCTTTTCTTGTAACTGTAATAGCACCACATGCCTGTGCAAATTTTAGAATATCTTCTATTTCCTCCTTTTCCAATGAAAATAGGGTCTTTTCATCCTTTATCCTTCCTAAAAACTTTACCAGTATACCCCCAACAAAGGCATCACCCCCTCCGGTTGTATCCACAGCTTTTACCGTAAAAGACGGTAATTCTACAAAAATATCACCGTTATTATAGAAGCAAGATTTGGGTCCTCTTGTTACTATAACTGCCCTCGGTCCGTACTTTAGAAGTATATCAGTCCCTTTGGTAATGCTGGGAGTTTCAGTTATAAATACCAATTCTTCATCGGTTAGCTTAACTATATCGGCGTATTGCAAGCCGTTTATTATCTCAGCCTTTGCATCATCAAGGTTTTCCCAAAGGGAAGGTCTAAGGTTTGGATCAAATGAAATAAGCTTATTTGAGCCTCGTGCAACTTCAATTGATCTCAAAGTTGCACTTCGAAGGGGCTCACCTGTAAAGCTCAATGAACCGAAATGAAATATTTTTGAATCAAAGATATATCCTTCTTCTATTTCATCATACCTGAGTGCAAGATCTGCCCCGCAATGATTTCTGTAAAAGTTATAATCAGGTTTTTTGTTTTCATCTATAGCGATAAATGCTAACGTGGTATTAACATTTCTATCTATAATCAGGTTTTCAGTATCCACACCTGCTTCCTCTAAGGTATTTTTTATTTTTCTACCGAAAGAATCATCCCCAACCTTTCCAATAAATCCCGAAGACTCACCAAGTCTCGAAACAGCAGCTGCGACATTAGCAGGTGCTCCACCGGGTGCAATTGTAAAACCAGTTGTATTTTCGAGGCTAACATTAGCATCAATAGAAAGAAAATCTATAAGAGCTTCCCCTATTGTTACGATATCTGGCATATCCCCCTCCTATATTCATATATGTTTTATTCATTAAAATTAGACCGAATTTTAATCATCTAAAGGGATACTTTAACCTAATTTAATATAAATAAAACATGATTTGGCAAACATAGTCTTTTTATTAAAACCCAAAGTTTACCTGCCTATTTCCCCCAACTTTAATAAAAACTCCTCAAACTTCATAATAGAGACGTATTTAGGTTTAGTTTTTGTAATGTAATCAATTTTATCAAGATAATTCATCAATTTAATCAAATTGTCATAAGAAATTTTTGAAATTATACCCATTACTCTTTTAGCCATAAGTTTTTTCTTATTTAAATCTAAAGCAGAGACTATTTGTGTATCTGTGTAACCCATCATCTTATATGAACTTGCAGTTAATAAAGTTTTCAGATATTTCCATATGAAATAATTAATTATTGTTAACTCTTCTCCATTTTTAATAAGGGTACGAAATATTTTTATAAGCTCTATAGAATCTTTAATAAAGATAGAATTGATCAGATCAAATACTGTGTATTTTGCTATTCTGGAGACAATATTTTTAACCTTTTCAACATCAAGAGATTCTCCCTCTTTAAGGAAATTGGAAATTGTTTTAATTTGATTTAGAATATCAGCTTTTTGATTCCCTGTTATTTCTATAATATATCTAACAGTTTCTATATCTGTCTTTATATTCATATTTTTTAACTCTGTAATTAACCACATTTCAATTACATCCTGAAAATTTTTCCAGAATTTTACAACCCTTCCAGACTTTTCAACAGCACGCTGAAGCTTATGGGATATATCATTTTTACCTGACAAGAGGAAAAGTACTGATTTAGCATTTGGATTACGTATATACGAATAAAAAGACTCATTAAAATTTAACTTTTCTGCGTTTTTTACAACGACAACCTTTGTATAATCGAAAAAGGAGTAGGTTTGCAATTCATCCAGAATTTTTGAAATCTCCACTTCGTCCCCAAAGAAGGTGTACTTTTCCACCTCGCCTGAATCTTTACTGAGGTTATCTATAACCAAATCGATTATTTCTCTCTTGTCTTCCTCTTCCTCCCCTATCAAAAGATAAACCGGATATATCTTATTTCTTTTTACTTCATTGTTTAATGCTTTTGCTTTTAACACACCAGATCTCCAACTGGTTATTTTCATGCAGTAATTTTTGATATCTTACCTTTTTAATATCTTACCATTGAAACTTTTAGATTCTGACCATACAGCCAGGGTTACTTACAGGTTAAACAAATAAAAAAGGTATGGTTTTTGTGATTCCCAAGTTTTTTTTCCTATTGTTTCGATAATTTATCCGAGTCTATTCCAAACCTTTTCATAAGTTTGTAAAGGTAAGAACGTTCAACATTGAGCATTCTTGCTGCCTTTGATATATTGTAGTCTGCCATTTTTAATGTTGATAATATATACTTTCTTTCAAATCTATTCTTTGCCATTTTTAATGTTAAACCTGTGGTTATTAATTCTTCCTCCCTATGAAAAGGGAGGTTCGCCTTTACATCGTCCAGAACAATTATATCTTCTTTAACAAGAATATTCAATCTCTCTACAAGATTCTTTAATTCTCTTATGTTACCTGGCCAATTATAGTTTTCCTGTAAAAACCTAATAGCCTCTCTATCAAGTTGCTTTCTTTTTTTATTATTGATCCTTGCAAAATAGTCAAGATAGTACTCAAGTAAGGCTGGTATATCCTCCCTTCGTTCTCTAAGTGGTGGCACATGAATTGGAACGACATTTAACCTGTAATAAAGGTCTTTTCTAAATCTTCCTTCTTCAACTTCCTTTTCAATTTCTTTATTCGTGGCTGCAATAATTCTGACATCTATCTTAATCGGTTTGACTCCTCCAATTCTTTCAAACTGCATTTCCTCTATGGCTCTTAAAACCTTGGATTGTGCTTCCATACTCATATCAGCAATTTCATCCAGAAAAATAGTTCCTCCATGGGCAAGCTCAAACTTACCCTTTTTATCCTGGTAAGCTCCTGTAAAGGAACCCTTTTGATAACCAAAAAGCTCCGCCTCAATAAGTGTTTGGGGAATTGCTGCACAGTTAACGGCTATGAATGGTTCATTCCTTCGTTCACTTAACTCATGTATTCTTCGAGCTATAACCTCTTTGCCTGTACCATTCTCACCTGTTATCAACACTCGCGAGTTTGTCGATGCACACATCTCAATTATTTCTTCAATTTCTTTAAAGGATTTTGAAACTCCAGGTAACATATAATAATTATTGGAGGTTGATTCTTTTAACCTTATGTTTTCTTTTTGCAACCTGTTAATTTTAATTGCATTTTTTATCACATTTAAAAGTCTATCGGTTGATAGAGGCTTCTCAAGAAAATCAAAAGCGCCCATTTTTGTCGCTTTAACTGCGCTGTCTATAGTACCGTGGCCTGAGATTATTATTGTCTGACAGGTAGGTTGAGTCTCTACTATGTATTTTAAAACTTCCATTCCGCCGATCTCAGGTATCCACAGGTCAAGAAGAACTACATTAAACCTTTCATTATCGATTAACCTGACTGCTTCACTTCCGTCAGCAGCAGTTAAAACATTATATCCTTCATCTTTTAACACATCGCTCAATGTTTCTCTTATGTTCTGCTCATCATCAACCACAAGTATTTTACTCATACTCTCTCAAACTCCATAAAAAAGGTTGTCCTTCCGGGTTTACTATCAAACCATATCCTTCCTCTATTATCATAGACAATCTTTTCTACAATGGCAAGTCCCAAACCAGAACCTTTTCCTATTTTGGAAAAATAAGGATTAAATATTTTTTCCTTTATTTCGTCATCAATTCCGGGCCCATTATCAGAAACAGCTATAACAACTCTGTTATTTTCTCTCTTTAACAATATAGCCATTTCAATTCTACCATCCGGCTTACCAGCTTCCTTAATCGCATTAATAGAATTATAAATTATATTGAGCAAAGCTCTTCTAATTTGATTTTTATCAACAAATATTAAAATATTATCTTTAGGAGTATTAATATCAAAACCTATATCTTTATAGGAACTGCTTAAAAAAGATATAAGCTGTTTTAACATTTCAACAACATTAACATTCTCCATTTTTGCAGATGGTAATCTTGCAAAATTTGAAAACTCACTAACCATCTCATTAATATTGTTTACCTCGTCAATTATCGTACGTATCCCTTTTTCAAGAACTTTTTTATATTCATCTTCATTTTTATACTGTTTTAATATACGTTCAGCTGATAACTTTATTGGAGTAAGGGGATTTTTTATCTCGTGGGCAAGTTTTTTTGCAATATCCTGCCATGCATGGCTTCTTTCAGAATATTTTATAATTTCTCTATTTATTCTGAGTTCATCAACCATATCATTAAATGCATCAATAAGTGTTTTAAGCTCATTTTTTGATTCTAATTCAACTCTATAGTCAAACTTATTATCAGCAATCTTTTCAGTAGCTACAACCAGCTCTTTTATAGGAGTTGTTATATCCTCCGAAATAAACAGGCTAAGATAAAAAGATAAAAGCAAAAAAGGAAGGGTGACTACTATATAGAAAAGGATTATCATCGCTTTTTTTATAGGTTTTCTTATTATTTTTAAAGTACGATAACTTTGTAGACCCTTCGAAATGGAATTGGAATAAGCCGTCATCTGTGGAGGCAATTTTTTTATCAAAAGTATTTTAGTGTTTTCAAATAAAATGGGAGTAATTATGAAACTGTTGCCATTAAAACTTATCCTTTCCCAGCTATTCTTTATATTTGAAAAAATCTTCTCTGAAAATTCAATATCTTTAACAAATTTATTTGCATATAACTCTTGAAGAATATTGTTCGATTTGTCATACAGAAAAATTCCATCAATTTTAACAGGATTATTGACCTCCAATGCCTTTGGAAGTTCATTCAAGCTGTATTTCGAGTATCTACTCTTAAATTCACCAACTGCATCATCAGAATACTCTTTAAACAGAAGTTTGGATACATTTATTGCATCTATTAAAGATTCTTCAATCCCGCTCATAAACCATAGGTTTATGCTTCTTGAGATTAAATTGTTGGATATTATTGAAAGAGGAATTATCGGAATCAATGCAACCAGCAAAAATGAAACAGTAAGCCTGAATCTAAGTCTTGAACCCTCAACATTCCTAATTCTGTCAATAACAACCTTCCCTAGATTATACAAAACGAGAACTAAAATTACAAAAAAAACAAACAATAATCCATATAAAATAATACGGTTTCTTGAAATTAGTTCTATTAACGATTGGGAAGGTAATTTGGTACTAAGTAATATAATTATACCCATGTATAACAAAAAAAACCCAGCTATTAATGATAATATAAGGGTACTTCTGGTTATCCTTATTTTTCTTGATTTCATTATAATCGCATCGTTCTAATGAAAATTTTATAAAATAAAAATAAAGTTATTTCCCAGGTGTATAAAATCTCCTAACCTTTTTTAATGCCTTTAACTGAAAAAGGTTCTGAATATTTCCATTTACTTTCATAGTTCCATGGATCAAAGAAGTAAAGAAAAATACCAAAAGGTGGATACAGCTTAATTGTTTGAATTTCAATTTTGCTTCGTACTATGAGTTTATTTTTATTAGATAAGGATTTTAGAGGAAGTGTCAAAGGATTTATATTCTTTTCAATAATATGAACGATTTCTGCAGGATCATTTGTTTTAATATTTGACTTTAGCTTTTTACTTTTTATAATAAAGTTGTTATCCCATACATCATAATTTATTGTAAAGTACACACTTTTTTCTGAGATCGTTCCCTGCCCGAAATTTAGAAAACCTCCACTTCTAAGGAGTTGGACAGTAATATATACCCTGGCTGTTATACCATTTTTAATTGCATCAATCGTATCGTATGAAAAGTTTCCCTCTATTAGGAGAGTTGTGTACAATTCTTTTCCATTCAATTCCTTATCAACAATCCTTACTCCAAGCTCTTTTGAAAACAGCAGATGAAAGCTAAAAATTAAAAAAATTACAATAGGTGTTATATATTTTAGTTTTTTCATTTCTACTATCTATTCGCTATCCAGCTTTAATGATATATAATGTTTTAGTAATTTGAACACCAGAAAAGTTTAAAATCTATACTTTTTACTTAAACTCCAGAGAATACCCAATCCGGAGAGAATCTGGATCGATATTGAAAGAAACCTTTGAACTGTCTCTTCTTAGAAAATAAATCCTGTTGTATTTCTTTGCTGCCTGGATTGCATCATACACATTATAAAAACGTATACCATACTTTACAATTACATAACCTATAATTAGGAATTTGGTATTCGAATCAAAGGTAGACCAATTTATATTTATAATCTCATCATCTTTCGGTGAATATTTATTGTTCACATAGGACATCAAAGTTATAAAAGCCCCCTTATCAAGCAGATCAAGTGCTATAAAAATTGATCCCCTGGTATACTCTTTACAGTAAATCTGACCAACCCCCATCATCAACCATGAAAGAAAGCCGGCAATAAACGGATCTTTTTGTTCAAGGGCAGAGTTAGATAACCTCTGTACATTTAGGTTTGAAGAATCAAAGAAACCTGGAGGATAGTCGAGCTTATAAATTAGATTAGAGTATTTCTGGCCAAAACCATACCCATCTTTGTTTATACTACTTGAATCAGAATACAATAAATAGGAACCTGAGAGAAAAAGTATTAAAAAAAGAGCAATTATCAACGAAATATATATTAATCTAGCAGGCTTTATACTCGTGTGGGAACTGGTTTTATATCCCGTTGCACTACTATTCTCTTGCACTCTTTCTATCAACATTATTCCATCCTTCAAAATTTTACCTTTGCTCCCAAAGTGAAGCCATTTTCATCTAAACCATACCCAACCTTTACAGTGTAATTATCTTCGATATTTCTATTATACCTTAAAGATGTACTTACAGCATCCACAACATTAAAAAAATGTACAGTCACAAGTGAAACCCCAAGAAGAATGGCCGTTCTTTTATCACTGGCACTGGGAGCTTCTTTAGATTTTATTACAACACCTAAATCAAACGCCCTTGTAATATCCAATTTTAAATTAGCAAAACTCATAATTGTTCCAACAATTAAAGACTCTTCAACTACCCAGAAAACAGCCCCTTTAATATATGCCTCCGCATAGATCTGCCCTAATCCAGGTACATACCAGGATAGAGCACCAGCTAGTATAGGGTCTTTCTTTGTATGGATTTCATCGATATCACTTGAGGAGTATGCTAAATATGGTATAGCAAAAAGAGTTATAATAAGAAATAAAATAACTATTCTTTTCACACCTTTTCCTCTTCTCCTATATTTGCTTCATCAATATTAGATTCCAGTAAATTGAATATTGTTTCAACAGCCTCTTTTTCATCATTACCTTCGGCAATAATTTTTATCTTTGAACCCTCTGCAGCAGCAAGCATCATAACCCCCATAATGCTCTTTGCATTAACTCTATCTCCATCCTTTTCAAGGAATATATCTGACTCAAACTTATTTGCAGTCTGCACGAGAATAGCAGCCGGTCGCGCATGTAATCCGGTTTTATTCTTAATAATCACATCTTTTTCAACCATAACCAAATCTTCCTTATCCCTAATCTTCAAATCACTCAATTATGCATCCTATAATTAATTTTCCGATTTTCTCTTTTCTTCCTCTATCCAATTAATCAATTTTTTGTTAAATTCTTTTGCTGTATTATATCCCATCTTCCGCAATCGATAGTTCATTGCTGCTGTTTCTATTAGAATAGGTATGTTCCGTCCAGGTCTTACAGGAATAGTAATTAATGGAACATCGACCCCTAAAATAGAGTAGGTCTGCTCCTCAAAACCCAATCTGTCATACTCTTTTTTTGGGTCCCAATCCTCAAGACTAACTACAAGTTGTATCTGTTTCTTGTCCCTGATCGCCCCAACACCAAAAAGGTGATTTATATTGATAATCCCAAGGCCCCTTATCTCCATATGGTGCCTTATCAATTTTGCCCCGCTTCCTATGAGTATCGTTCCGGATATACATTGTACATCAACAACATCATCCGCCACAAGTCTATGCCCCCTTTCTACAAGTTCAAGAGCACATTCGCTTTTTCCAACTCCACTCTTACCGATTATAAGGATTCCTACACCAAAAACCTCAACCAGAACACCATGTATACTGGTTCTAGGAGAAAAAGCATCTTCAAGTATTTTAACCAATCTTGTTGATACAATGTTAGTTTGTAAATCAGAAACAAGAACAGGTGCATCAGCTTTTTCAGCAAGCTCAATAAAGATTCTTGGTGGTTCATTGCCGTGTGAAAAAATACAGCAATTTACTTCGTAAGAAAAAAACCTCTCAATATTTCTTATTTTGCCACTATCGATTATCTTTAAAAGAAACTTGTACTCACCTCTTCCGAATAATTGTATTTTTTCGTAGTCAAAATAGTCATACTCACCAGCAAGAGCCAAACCTGGTCTATTGATATCATAGGTTGAAATTTCTTTCTGTAAAGTTTTCTTACTGGTCAACACCTTTACATGCAACAGATCCTGCTCTTTTGCTATTTCAAGCAGCTTCTCAACCGTAATACATTTACTTTCTTCTGAATGCTCCATATATCTATATATCCTGAGTTACCAATTTCGTTCAAAATATTTTTCAAAAATTTTAATTGATTGAACCCATGAGATTTTTACAATAAAAATTTGGTACCTTCATTTCAGATTCTATTAAGCTTCCTGTACAATAAAATCTTCTTCGGACGTCTTCTCAAACTCTTCTTTAGGTTGGATAAACCTCCTGTCAATAATTTTATCCCGATATCTTCTAAGTTTAACCTCTATTTTGTCAAAAAGTGTATCAATTACGCTATGAATATCTGGTGTTTTTGCAAAAATGTGGATTACTTTTCTCCTCACTTTTATGTTAACTTCTGCATTATATATATGTCTCTCCCTTGTAATTATTAGCTTAAAATCATAGATATGATCAGTAAAATGATCAATTTTCTTCATCTTTTTCTCGATATAACTTCTTATTTCGGGAGTGATTTTTACCTTGCGTCCAATAATCGATACGTTCATCTCTACCTCCTCAAATTTGATGGTAAAATATTTAAATCTTTTCTGTATTTTGATACTGTTCTTCTTGCTATTTTAATACCTCTCTCGGCAAGAATATCAGCAATCTTTTGATCACTTAAATGTAACTTCCCGTCATACTCCTCAATTATCTCTTTTATCATTTCTTTAATACTTCTTGATGAATATTGCTCACGATTTGTTGATTTTATTTGATTTGAAAAGAAGTATTTTAATCGAAAAACGCCAAAGGGTGTTTGCACGTACTTGGATGATGTAACACGACTTATAGTAGATTCATGAAGATCAAGTTTTCTAGCAATATCTCTTAATGTTAATGGCTTTATATACTTAGGACCCTTTTCAAAAAACTCTTTTTGTTCTTCTAATATCGCTTTCATAACCCTAACAAGGGTGCTTTCCCTCTGTTGAATGGAGTTGATAAAACTTTTGGCCCTTTGAACCTTTTCAGCTATAAAATCCCTCGTTCTTTTATCCGTATTTTTGTTCCTCAGAAGTGACTCATAGTATCGGTTAACCCTTAGCCTTGGAATAGCAATATCATTTGTAATTACCTCCCAGTTCCCCTCTCTTTTTTCGACTATAACATCCGGAATTATATAGTTTATATCTCCTGAATAAAACTGCCTTCCAGGATAAGGCTCTAACCTACTTATTATTTCGATAGCCCTTTCAATTATACTAACCGAAACTTTATATCTTCTAGCAATTTCTCCAACTCTATGCAGCTTTAAATCATTGAGAGATTCCTCTATTATTCTTTTTGAAAGGGAAAGAAGTTCAGGATCTTCATTCAAATTTTCTAGCTGGAGCAACAAACACTCCTTAATATTCCGAGCTCCAACTCCTGGCGGATCAAGGGATTGAACCAGCTTTAGAGCCTCTAATAATTCTTTCTCAGGAATTCCTATTTCTTTAGAAAGCTCATCGATGGATAATGAAAGATAACCCATTGGATCAATGTACGAAATCAAAATGGTAGCCAGCTCTTTTAACTGGGCATCTACATCCATCATCGACAATTGAGAAACTAGATATTCCTGGAGAGTTTCATCTCTTGCAACAGCCCCTTCAAGAAACTTTCTCTTGGTATCCTCGGTATCCTCTGACTTCCCAATTTTAGCATTTTTCTCAATAAAATACTCTTCAAAATATTCATTATCATCAAATCCCATCTCTTCGGGATCGTTACTCTCCTGATCATCAACCTTGAGGATTTCCGCATTATCGAGACTTATTTCATTTTGATCTTTCTCTTCGTCCACCTCAAGAGCTGGATTCTCCATAAGCTCCTGTTCAATTGCATTTTGAAGCTCAATTGTCGAAAGTTGCAACATTTTTATAGCCTGTTGCAATTGGGGAGTCATTACTAATTTCTGTGTTTGCTTAAGATTCAACTCCGGTTTTATCTGCAATCCCAATCTCCATCCTTAAAGAATTAAAATCAATTCTCTATCTATATTATAAACATAATACTCAAATTGTAAAATTCAAACCAAGATATATTTTTTTAGCTTCTTCATTGTTAACAAGGTAGTTACTATCCCCTGATACAAGGATCTCACCTTCATTCATTATATAAGCCCTATCCGTAATTCTTAATGTTTCCCTTACATTATGATCAGTGATTAGTATTCCCAAGCCCTGGGATTTCAACTTTGTAATAATGCTTTGAATATCATAAACAGCTATAGGATCTACTCCCGCAAAAGGTTCATCCAGCAGAAGAAATTTTGGTTCAACGGCAAGAGCCCTGGCTATTTCAGTTCTTCTTCTTTCGCCTCCGGACAGAGTATAAGCTTTCTGTTTTCTCACATGTTCAATCCCAAGTTCTTTCAGTAAAAAATCAGTTCTTTCAAATCTTTCTTTTTTATTCAAACCAGTATTTTCAAGCACTGCCAGTATATTTTGCTCAACAGTTAACTTTCTAAAAACGGAAGATTCCTGAGCAAGGTAACCTAATCCCAGCCTCGCTCTTTTATACATGGGAAGATGCGTAATATCCAGATTATCAAGAATGATAGATCCATCATCTACACTTATAAATCCAACAACCATATAGAAGGTCGTTGTTTTACCAGCTCCGTTTGGTCCCAATAGACCGACAATTTCACCACCGGAAACATCAAGAGATACACCTTTAACAACCTTCCTTTTTTTAAAACTCTTCATAAGTTCTTTTGCAATTAAAATACTCATTAAGCCTCACATCAAAAGTAAATTAATAGGCAAGTGAACTTTCAATCATGATAAAAAACTTACTTTGCCTATTCGTTTTATACCTATAAAAAATTATATTTAAGTGGCCTTGAATATTTTAGTATTCTAATTAAACATCA
>QNBN01000047.1 GCA_003645695.1 Spirochaetota bacterium
CGCAATATCATCCAGAGACTACAGTTTTAGCATAGAAAAGGCAAAAAAGCTTTTAAACTATCATCCTCCTTATTCAACAGAGGAAGGGATTAAAGAATCAATTGAGTGGTACAGAAATCTACAAATATAGATTGATAACCCGCCAAAGGACTGCTTATTGGATTTGACTTTTTTATTATAAACTTAAACAATAAAAGCAAAGCTCTACTGTAGAATTTCAATGGAAAACTTTTATTTTTGCATACAAAAACTCATAAACTTTGGAAATTATTAAAAAGTCGAAATTCAGTCTAAGAAAGTATATATTGCGTTTTTAATAAGCTTTTTCAAGTATTTCCATGAGATTTTCAAAGGATGCACGTCTTGGAATAGAATTTATATCCTCAAATCTTACTGCTACTTCTGCTGCTTCTGCAAGATCATCCTTCTTTAATCCAAGCTCCTTCAAGCTTTTTTTAAGTTTGATTCCAAGGGAATCCTTAAACTCTTTTATCCCCTCAATCGCTTTCAATGCTGCCTGAGTTTCTTCCAGATTATTAATATCCCTGCCCATGACTCTGGCAATTTTTGCAAACCTCGAAGCTACGACATTCAAGTTATAGTCAATAATATAGGGTAGAAGTATACTGCTGGACACGGGTTTTGAAATTCTATTTTTTCCATTCATCCCCATCGAAAGCGAGAAAGCTATTCCAAATCCGGTAACAATATTTGATATGGCAATAAAAAGCCCGGCGGTACAAATCTGTTCCCTTATACCTACGTCATGGGGATTTTTTACATATTTGCTCAAATTGTAGTAAACAAGTTCTATTCCTCTAAGTAATATCGGTTCTACAAGGGGATTAACCTTTAAAGAAATATAACCTTCTATAGAAAGGGCTAAAATATCGAGGGCAATATATACTGCTGTATCAAGAGGAATTTCTGACATTATTGCAGGATCAACAATGAGTATATCGGTCCCAAGCCCTTCAGGTGAGATAACCTTGTTTGTTTGATCATATGCATCAGTTAAAAACGCAGATCCACTTAATGCATACACCTCCCTGAACACTGCAGGTATTTCTATATAGGCAATATGCTTTCCATTTCCCTCTCTTCCATGGATATAATCAATGATATCACCATTATTTTCACATAGAAAAGCAGTAATCTTTGCAATATTACACACCCTTGAGCTACCGACACCAATAGCAACATTTGCACGAGATTTCCTTGCAATTAGCGTAACCTCATCAATTATTGAAGAATCAGCTCCTGGAAAAATACCATCATAAAGAATAGGTATTATACCCTTACTTCTCAAAATATTTTCAACTGTATTTAGTATTCCCGTTTCTCTCATGACATTATCAGATATTAAAATTGCCCTACCACCAAGGTCCTTAACAAAATGCCCCAGTCTTGCAAGAGAATCGATTCCAAATTCAATCTTTGTAGGTATGCTGAACTCAGAAATTCTCATTCTGTTTCTCCATTCTAACATAAAAAAAGACGGAGTCCCCTCCGCCTTTAAATATATTTTATAAAAAGCCTACTTTGTTTTTATTCCGAATGACTCAATTATTTTATCCGCAATCTGTTCGGCTACCTCTTTTGTAAGGTACTCATCAGGATTCTCAAGTTTATCCCTTAGTTCTTTAATCCTTTCAGGCGTAAGTTCTTTCCTTATATTAGGGGTATTTTTTACCTTAGCCTCAGCCTGGGATATTTCAGCCATCTTCTTCGCTTCTTCTGAGAGCTCTACCTTATCTCCCTTTTCAGTCTTTTTTCCCTTATTAATTCTAACATCGCTTTGAGTTTTAAGGATCTTATTTAATGGCCCTATCCTATCTATAGTCATCTTCTATCCTCTCCTTTTCTCTTATTGATATATCGGAAAAAAACCTTTTAATCTTAAACTATTAGTAATACCAAAAAATTATTTTTAATGATAAAATAATAACTCACAAAATATTTTTTTGCAACCATCAATTACAATATTTTCAATTTATTTAAACAGAATGCATATTTTTCTATCATCACCTAAAGTTTACTTGCCTATTATTAACGACAATTGTATACTCGCCCTTAACCCCATCTGATATAATTTGATTTATTACATCCTCCAGGTTTCCTCTGTAAGTCCTTTCATGAACTTTCGTCATTTCTTTCGAAACAGAGACATTAATATTTCCAAAAATCTCATGTAAATCCTTTAAGAATTTTAAAATTCTGTGAGGAGATTCATAAAATACAATTATTGAATTTTCTCTTTTTAACTTTTGTAGTTTTATTTTTCTTCTGCTCGATTTTGGTGAAATAAATCCATAGAAACTGTATGATGAAATACAAAATCCTGATGCTACAAGTGCAGAATGCACGGCTGAAGGCCCTGGTATAGGATAAATCTCTATTCCTTCTTTCACAGCTTCTCTTGTTAAAATACACCCAGGATCAGAGATCAATGGCGTTCCACTATCAGAAACTAACGCCAAACTTTTCCCATTTCCAAGCAAGGAAATGAGTTTTTTTGCAACAGAAGGGCTACTTTTTGAGTGAAACGATATACAAGGCTTTGAAATATTATAATGATTCAATAGCTTCTTTGTTACTCTGGTATCCTCGCATACAACATAATCTACACTTTTTAGAATTTCAACCGCCCTATAGGTGATATCCGCCAGATTTCCTATTGGTGTGCTAACTAAATATAGTTTACCTTTATTCATGATCAACTTTCGCAAATATCATTCTCCCGGCAGGAGTCTGGAGAACACTTGTTACAGTGACAAACACTTCATCACCAACATACTTCTTCCCATTATCTATTACTATCATCGTCCCATCATCAAGGTAGCCTATCCCCTGCCCAGGATCTTTTCCTTCCTTCACAACCACTAACTTCATTTTCTCGCCAGGTAAAACCACAGGTTTAAGTGCATTTGCTAATTGGTTAATATTAAGCACTGTAATCCCCTGTATTTCTGCTACTTTATAAAGATTAAAATCATTAGTTATTATTTTAGCATTTAAAGTCTTCGCTAGCTTTATCAGCTTTGAATCTACTTCAGCTATCTCCGGAAAATCTTGATCCGTAATTCTTATCAGTGTGTTTTTGTCTTTCTTTAATCTGTTAAGAACATCAAGTCCCCTTCTTCCCCTGATTCTTTTTATTGAATCTTCAGAATCCGCAATCTGTTGTAATTCCTCAAGTACGAATTTAGGCACAATCAAAACGCCTTCAATAAACTTTGTATCTATAAGGTCTGCTATTCTTCCATCGATTATAACACTGGTATCGAGGATTTTTAGAGATTCAGTTTGAAAACCCGGTGCTGGCGGAGTGGCAATAAATCCCCCACCAAAATTCAACTGTGAAAGGACCGTTATACCAAAATACAGGGTAATAAGATAAATAATTGAACCGTAAAATAAGTCTACTCTCAGTCTTAATGTATAGGCGGCAATCAAAAATAGAACTCCTAATATAAGACCAAGAATAACACCTTTAAATATTTTAGCTACATTTTCTTTTTGAAATCTCTTAATAAAATACTCGGTTGTTACAATAGCTGATGTTGCAAGAAAGACGATAACTGGATAAATATAAGGGTTCTCCCACCTATAAGTTGCAAAACTAACTAATATTGCAATTCCGACAGAAATTAATACAAAAATAATTCGAATAATCAATATTACCTCCTAATTTGGAATTTAAAAACTAGTACCCATCTATAAAACATTATACCCTTCTTCTATAATTAGTGATTGCCATCAATGGCCATCTCTTTATTGCCATCATCTATTTTTTAAACATCAAAATCTTATGTAACTCTTTGAAATTTTGCAAGAAAATCCTGATCTCAACTTCATTGATTTTAAACCTACTTTTGGGAATTAGAGTAATTAAGTATTATATCAGGAATTACCTCTGTTTAAAACCTGCATTTAAATAAAGAAATATTCTATTGAACAATCAGATAATGATAACAAAACAATGTAGTGGAGGTCAGTATTAAAATGGCCAACATCTGAAAAATCGGATTTGGAAACTTTTTAAAACTCAAATATAATTACAATTATTGCTGATTAAGGTTGCTGTTTTCCAACCTTTCTGCAATTAATGCCTTTGCCTGTTCTTTCTCAATGTTCAATACAAAAGCAATTTCATCTACGAGCAACCGGAAGGCATTTTCATACAACTTTTTCTCCATTATGGACAATTCTTTAATCTGATTACGATGGTATAGATTTTTTACCACTTCAGCTACATCCAGGAGTGATCCTTTTTTCATCTTTTCAAAGTTGTTCTGGTATCTCTCCTTCCAATCTTCTTCGATGTGGGTTATCTCTCCCTTTATAAGCTTTAAAGCATCCTTCACATCTTTACTGCTTACTATATGCCTCAACCCTAACTCGTCAGATTTTTCCACCGGAATCATTACAGTCATATCAGAAATACCAAGTTTTATGATATAATAAGAATGAGTTTTACCTAAAACTGTTTTTTCTTCAATACTGCTTATTATACCGACCCCATGAAGCGGATATACCACTTTCGATCCTACTTCATACATTGCCACCATTTAAACTCCTATAATTAGAATAATTTGAAGTATTGTACCATTTTTTCAATTTAACTATTTTGAAGCTTCCTTAAACAAATAGGCAAGTACACACTCAACCAAACTTTGTAGCCTTCTCACCTATCCGTTTTATACCCATTAAAACTAGATTTAATACTCTCTAATAGTTCAGTATTCTAATTAATCCTAAATACTTTGACAAAAACCATTCATTTTTTTAATGAATAAAATATTATTATAGAATTATTTGAAATATACTGTTTCTTAGTGCCTGTTTGTGCTTTATAATTATGGAATAGACTTTTAGCTTTTATTATATTCAAGTTTAATTTTTCTATTTTCAATTTTTTTGTAAGATCTAAAAACTCAAAATAGATTAAATTTACCCATCGTAAATTGTTTATATATCTATAATAACAATTTCTGACAATTAAGTCAAGACTGTTATCTTTTTACTAATTTGAATAGTAGATTAGATTTTTATTTTTTTATATAAGCAATTAAGTTTCAACAGGGAGAAAACAATGATAAAAAGAGTTATACTTATAGGTGTAATTGGATCTTCTACTGCTTCAGAAAAGGCAAAAGAAATAGCCTATTCTGTAGGTCGGGAGATCATCAAACAGGGATATTACCTAATATGCGGCGGGTTAGGTGGTGTTATGGAAGCCGCAAGTAAAGGGGCTTATGATGCATCGGGGGGAAATAATGAGAAGATAATCGGTATTCTACCCGGACATGCAAAGGGGGATGCTAATAATTATGTTGGAATATCAATACCTACTGGTATTGGATTTGCGAGGAATATGATAATAGCATGTAGTAGTGACGCGGTTATAGCAGTGGAAGGAGGAAGTGGAACCCTGAGTGAAATTTCAATGGCATGGCAGTATGGTAAACCAATCATAGTTATGAAGGGGTCGGGAGGTATTTCAGAAACTCTTATAGGTAAACAACTTGATAGTAGGAGAGATTATAAAATAGAAGGTGCCGATAATCCATATTCTGCATTAGAAATAATAAAAAGACAAATTATTATTTAAAATGGTTAATTAACTTGGGCAATAAAAAACTTTTATTTTTAGTTAGAAAGATAAGCTTTAAATAAAGTGTTATTTTATAAATAAAAAAATCGATAATCAATGAATTTACTATAAAACATGTCTTTTATCATTTCGAGCGAAGCGAGAAATCTATTATTAATTTATTAAAATAATTAAGGATTTCTCACGAGATCAAGAAGTCAAGGCTTGGAATTAGAGTTTTATACCATTTTTAGAGTGGATTCATTAAAAAATTCAAAAGGAAAAAACCTATAATGATAATTAATTCTAAAATCAGATTAAAATTAATTTTACTCATCTTTGTACTTTTAATAGTACCTTCAATAAAATCCTATAGCCTGCCAATCAGAGTTTATGGTAACATCGGAGGAGGAATCGGAATTATAGAAAGTTCGATAGATGGATTCTACGCTAAATCTATGCCAGTTTTTTCTTCAGGAATCACTTTTATAACCCAAAACAGCAAAAGGGCTAATCCTGGCCTCGATTTAAATATCTCCTACAGCTTTAAATCGGATTACAATGATTACTTTTACTATGGCCCTTTTATGGAAATAGGCATCTCCCCTATTATAGAATTGAGTATATTCAGTTTTTTGAGCACAGGTTTATTTGGGACATTTGCACCAACCTATACTGGATATGAAAGCTCCGTTGATTTGAAGATAGGCGGATATTTATCATTTTCAATAAAAAGCAGATGGCTCAAAGGCATTATATTGCAGTATGAGCACGGCTTTTTGGATGGATATAAAACGAATGAAAAAATAACTTTAAAATCAAAAATATTGATATACAAAAGATATTAAGGAGAAATCCAATTGAGAAAATATCCCATATCTCTAATGCTATTGATTGCTATTATATTATTCATCTTGCTTTTTTCTTCCTGCAGTTTTTTACCGGTTACGAATAATGCAAAATCATATGCCCTGATTATTGGTATAAATGCATATCAAGATGCCAATACACTATCATGGTGTGTTAATGATGCAAATGGGATGGAGGATGCTTTGATCAACAATGGATGGGAAAAGGACCAGATAACAAAGCTTCTGGATACCAATGCTACAAAAGAACATATAAAAACAGAACTAACAGATATTATAAACAAGACTACCAGTAATGATTATATACTTGTATTCTACTCAGGCCATGGGACCCAAATACCTGATACAAATGGAGATGAAACTGATGGCTACGATGAAGCAATCGTTCCTGTAGATTTTAATGGCGATATATCAAGCCTGATAATTGACGATGATCTTGGAGAAATTTTTTCACATAGTAAAACTCAGAAAGGGGTTTTTATATTCGATTCATGCTTCAGTGGCGGGTTTATAAACAAATCATTAACAAATAGCGGTTTAAAGGTCAGAAGTTTAACCAATGCGAAAGCCGTGGGTGATCCAACATCACAGGATCTTGATATATACAATATACCTGTATTAACCGCTTCTTCATATAATGAGGAAGCATATGAAGATAGTTCTCTTGAACATGGAGTTTTTACCTACTCCATCCTCAAAGGATTCGAAAATATGAATGCAGATTATAACAATGACGGTTATATTACTGTAAGAGAAATATTCAAATATGCCGAAACTTATACCAGAACTTTAACCGATGATGATCAACATCCTGAATTACAGGCACCGCAGTTTTTTACAGACATCTTAATAACACACTGAGAGGAGCTAAGTATGAAAGAAAATAGTTATCTGGGCAGATTTATAGAGCCTTTTATCGTATTCATAATAATCATTGCCATATTCCAGACATTCTTCGAAGAGTATGCCACATTTTCCTATATGTCCAGGCATATCCGCCTTCTCTCGCTCCTTGCGGGGTTTGCTATTGATGCTATTTTCAGCATAGAGTTTTTAGCCAGGCTTTTCGTTTCAGCAAAAAAAAGAGCTGCTTCCACATACTTTGCTAAAGAGGGGGGTTTTATCGACTTTTTAAGTTCCTTTCCTCTTTTGATACTAAACTCCGGACCCCTTGTTTATGTAACCTTCTTTGCAGGAAAGGCAGGAATTATCTCAACTATAGGAATGTTCAGTTTTTTCAAAATTGTAAAGATAGTGAGAATTGCAAGAACATTTAGATTTTTAAGGACATTGAAGATCTTCTATAGATTTAGAAAGAGATATGTAATGACCTCTAAATACATTTCAGGAATAGCGGGAATCGTTATTGCTGTAGTTCTACTGACCTTGATTGGTTACTCTTTCATCGATAAGGGTACTGTTATAACATCAAACTCGACAGTGATGGAAAAAGTTTTGTCATCATATCTGACCAATAAGAAAGGAGGTGATTTTGATAATCTATTAAAAAACACAGATTCCGTTCTTTTTATAAAAGACAATAAAAAAATAATATATCAAAAAATATCATTAACCGATTTTAATAAATCTTTTTTTAACGATGATTACTACAAAAGGAAAATAGGTAAATACATAGTATACTTCAATAATAAAGACAGAAAAAGAATCCTATCCTTTATAAACATGATGGCATACACAACAATCCTGGGTATTATTCTGCTTCTTGCTATTCCATACAGACATCTATTCAACAAGCATATTACATCAATACTCTCCACTATGATTAAAGGTTTTAAAAAGTCCTCCTATATGACACCAGTGAGGATTGATACAAAAAGATTATACCTTGAGAGTTATCAACTTGCTCAGCAGTACAATAAAAAGTGGCTTCCTGTTAAACGGAAAATACTGGAGCTAAAATCTGGAATATAAATCATCTATATGGATAAGAACGAAGCGTACAGGATATTAAAAAACCCTAACAAAGCATGTAGAGAAAGTATAATTTATAGTAGTATATACGAATTATCGCGTGACTATTACAGGCGGGAAAAATTTAAGAATGTCCTCAGGCTTATATACAGAATCATTCTGATTATACTTATTATTGTTAGTATTTCAGGGATAATATTCTACTCTACATCGGTAAAACCATACATCAATTCACTGAAAAATAAAATAAACATATATGAAAATAGATTGGTCAGATTAAACGATAGCATTGAGTCTATGAAGTTAAGAGAAAGCAGCTACATTAATCAACTTCAGGAGTACAGGAGTTTTCTTTCTCATGTAAAAATTGAAGATAATCGGATTATAGACTATGATCTTTCAGAGATTGTTAATGAAAATAACAAAAAGTTAGATGGTGTTTCGATCCATTTTGTTAACTTTTCAAGGGGAAATGTAAATATTCCTGAAACGGCTTTAACCTTTGATCTCGGTAATGGCAGGGAACTGCCATATGTTTATAAAACGCTCAAAAACTTTCACGTACCTGCCACGATATTTTTGACAAATGCCAACCCGTCTCTTGAATACGGATCATTATTAAACGATAAGAACATACACTATTTACAAAAACTCTCCGAGATTGGATGTGAGTTTGGCAATCATACATGGTCTCATTTTAATCTTTTAAGTTCACTATATGAAACATCAAAAAAAAGGCGACTCTCCTTATTACCGGTTTCGGATAAAGTTATCGATGAATTATCATTCACTATGGAGTTTAAAAGGGTATTCGATATTTTCTACCAGAAAACCGGTTTAAAACTGTCACCAATATGGAGGGCACCATATGGAGCTATCGATGAAAGGGTATTAAAATTAGCAGCTAAAGCCGGGTATCCGTACCATATCTTCTGGTCTTCCAATAAACTTGGTCCATTGGACTTCTATGATTATATCAGGAAAAGGAATATCATCAAGAAAGATAAAACAACAGGTAAACTGGTAAGAGTGAAAAATCCTTATTACTTTAGCTCTTCCGAGATGCTTCAAAGGTTGGAACTCTGGGAAAAGACAGACTCCCACGGGCTGAATGGGGCTATTTCAATAGCGCACCTTGGCACAGCAAGAAAGTTCGATAAGATCATATCTATACTTCCCGATTATATTGCTTTTGTTAAAAAAAGGGGTTACAGGTTTGTCACTGTTTCCAAACTTATAGATGATTCTAAGCTTTAAAACAAAGTTTAAGGTATAGATTATCGTTATTATCCATCGATTTTGCTTCTGGTGAAAAATATTTTCCGGTTTTCCCCAAAAATAAAAATCCACCTATTTCCATAGTAAAATAGCGGTTTATAAGAAACTTAAACCCTCCATTCCATGCAGAGCTCCAATCATTAAAGCTCAAATAAAAAGAAAGGTTGAACAAAACATTATTTTTCATATATAGATTACTGGTTGTAAAAAAAAGACTATGAGCTTTTTCAAATATTAGCTCTATAGCAACCTCGCTACTACCTAGTGTCTTTTCAACCCCAAGTAATGCAGACCATTCATCCTTGCTTTCCTTACTGTATACCCATCCTACCTCAACCCATTCGTCTATTCCTTCCTCCGAAGTTTTAAGCTGAATAAAATAGTTGGGTGGGGGAAACCCAATCCTTCTAATCACCCCAGCAGAGATGCTGCTATTATCATTTATTACAGTTGATTTAAAACCAAATAAATTTTGATTAACATCTCCAGTAAAGTCCCCGCTAGATAGTATAAGTTCTTGAGTAAGGCTATCTTTGGAAAAAGCCATTTTAAGAGCTGGGGAGGTAAGAAACTTCTTATCATAAAATATATTTTCCGGATAAGAATCATCATGTCTGGAAAAAGCCATCAAACTATTTACAGATTTTCCAATGCCCCAATTTTCTAAAAAATTACCTATCATCATACAGGAGCTGGCATCACCTCCCTTGATATAAAGATCACCTATTCCAATACTTTCATTGTAATTCCATTTTCTGTAATTCAGTTCTCCATGTACTTCCATAATACTCTTTTTATAATTAAGGTAAATTGAGCCGTAAATAGGATAATCACTACTCAAATTATTACTCAAGCTGTCATAATATACACCAATAGCGCTATTCAGGTATCCACCAACTGTAAGATTATTACTTTTACCAAATGCCGGGTCAATCAATCCAATAATGAACAGAAAAAATATCAGGAAATTTGTGGTTTTAATCATTAATCAAGCTCCTCAATAATTCAAGGTTCATGCGATCATACTTTTCAGGATTCTTTTCCTTAGGTGTTTCAATAATTTTTGGTATGCCCTGAAATCGTAAATCATTCATTATTAGCTTAAAAGCCTCAATTCCTATTTTCCCCTTCCCGATGTGCATATGTCTATCTATACCTGATCCGAGTTCACCTTTTGAATCATTCAGATGAATTACTTTAAGATTTTTGATTCCTATCACCCTATCAAAATCTTCCATCGTCTTTTCATATTCCTCCCTATTTCTTATATCATACCCCGATGAAAAAACATGGCATGTATCAAAACAAACACCCAATCCAAATCCTCCTGCTTTATCCAATATTTCAGATATTTCTTCAAAGTTTGATCCTAAAGAGCTTCCCTGACCGGCCATTGTTTCTACACAGATGTTTATATCTTCACCGTATTCGGATGTGAGGATCTTTAATTTTGAAGAAATCCTTTTTATTCCCTCCTCAGCACCTATTCCTACATGAAATCCTGGATGCAGTACGTAAAGACCTATTCCAAGTCTGATAGAAATGCCTATTTCAAAGGATATTGATACTATAGATTTTTTTTCAATCTCTTTATCACGAGAAGCAAGATTTATTAGATAAGAAGCATGAGCAACAACCCTTTTCAATTGCTTGTATCGAAAAAATTTTTCTTTAAAAAGGCTTATCTTTTCCTCATTAATTGGAGGGGAAAACCACCTAACTTGATTCTTTGTAAATATCTGAATTGTTGTGCATTCGAGATCTTTTCCTCTGGTTAGAGCTCTGTCAAGACCTCCTGATATGGAAGTATGAGCTCCTAGTAAAATGTTATCGTTAATATATGCCATCGAAATCGTAACTTATATACATATTGTACCTATATCCCTTTTCCATCAATAATTTCCCAACCTTTGAGGCTATGCTCTGAGACTTAAAAGCCACCTTTATTAAAACAACCTCATTCTCCTTAATCTTCACCAGTTCTATGTCTCTAATATCATAGCCTTTTTCTGCTATAATCGAAGTAAGTTTTGCAATTGATCCCGGTTTATCCTCAATTGTCACATACAAGTAGTGAAGCTTAGACTGAAATCCTTTTTTATACATAGGAACTTTCGATATATACGCCTTTGCCTTTTCATAAAGTTTATAGAAATCTCCAGTATCTTCTGAGTCCAGGGATTCAATGATTTTTTTCAGGTTTTTATTCAGTTTTTCAATATGATTTTTAATAACATCCAGATTTGATTTGAATACCTCTTCCCAATAGTAAGGTTCCACAAGCAGAGGTTGTGAAAAATTTCTGAATCTTTCTCCACCGAGCACTGTAGCCACATCAATGAAACCTTCATCAAGATCGCAAAAAATTGAGTTTGTATGAGCAATTGCAATTATCTGGAGTACACTGTTAATCTCACCCATTAACCTATCATGAATTACTGGGTTCATGACAAAAACTCTAGCACCGATGCTTTCTATCAGCGGCTTTAAAATATCCAGTTCAGAGGGGGATTCATCTATAGGGGTTAGAATATATGGGTTATTTGAAAATATATAGGGATTGGATAACCCGATGCCTCCCCTCTTATATCCAACTAAAGGATGCCCCCCAATAAAGGTAATATTATCACGCAAACTTTTTTTTGCTATTTCACAGATCTGTCTTTTTGTCATTCCAGTATCAGTAACAATAGAACCGTCTTTTAAATATAAGGCTATCTTGGGTAGAATATCCTGAATACCCCTAATTGAAGTTGCAAGAATAACTAAGTCTGCATTTTGTAAGCCCACGTTAAGCTCATTGTACAGACAACCATTATCAATCGCCCCAAGATTTTTGGCTCTAACTAATACCGATGCTTTATCTATTCCTGTAACAATGATCTCTGGACTAAACTTTTTAATTGCTAGTCCAAGAGAACCTCCGAGAGTCCCCAGACCAATTATTGTAACATTCTTTATCTCCATTTTTCTCCCAAATTAATATTACTTTTTTTTAGCATTACCATCTTCATCACCGGGATTACCATTGATTTTATTACTGATAATATTGTAAGCGTCCTGATAATAATCGCTATCAGGATAATTTTCAACAATCTTTTTGTAGCACTCCTCCTCTGCAATAGCGTCTGAAATGCCCGTTTCACGCATAATCATAGCCATATCCCAGAGTGCATCGTCTGCAACACTAGTTTCAGGATATTTGTAATAAATAATTTCAAATATTTTAACAGCTACAAGGAATGCCCTGCCTTTAACATCCTCACTATTCGTTTCATAATTTGCATACATATTTCCAAGTATAAAGTACTGCTCTGCAATTGATTCTTTATCACTTTGAATCTTTGGACTGAATATGTCCTTTGTTAGGGAATAAATCTCAAGGTATGTCAGGGATGATATCTTTTCGGGTGACAGTTCGTCATAGACGAGCTTTCTTAGATTCAAGTTATCCTGACCCGTAACTATAGGCTCAGATACCACTTCAAATCTATGGGCCTTAGGGAAATCCTTATAACCTCTAATTGCAAGTTTACCGTTATAACCAAAGTTTTCAAGGGATTCCATGTAACTAACTGCTTCTGTTTTAACACCATAGAAGGGTGATTCCAAAACAATTGTTTTGTAATCATTGGCAACAAGCAGATATGCCTTAAGCCCAGATTTTCGAAGCTCATTCTTTACTTCAACAACCTGAGACAGAGGATCAATATTAGTATCAGCAATTCTTATACCATATCCTTTTTTATAATCTGGGTCTGTAAACTCATATACAATGGATAAGCAGCGATTATTACCATCATAGATGCTCTGTACCGTTATCCAATCCCTAAAAAATATTACATATTCAGATATATAATCCGGCAAAAATGGATTTAAAACAATTCCAACAATATCAATATTGTTGAAAAACTTAAACACCCTTTCCTGACTCTTTACACCGTACATCCTTAATACAACTCTGGGAGGAAAGTTTACTGTTATAATTTCATATTTAAGCGTTCTATTCTCGAAAATATCGGGATTATCAGCTTTAAAACAAAAAACAATCTTTTTTTGTTCCTTTAAAAACTTTATCCCTTTTAATTGAGCATCCCTTATAAGAGCAGGGTCTTTCATAAATGTATCATAATTTTCTTGAGTCTTCTGACTTCCCTCTTTTGCTCCAAGAGGTAAAAATTCTTCAAAAGATGTACTGAAATCTTCTTTCTCTGCAAAAGCGACTTTAGAGTTTATTGCACTATTATTTAGTCCAAACTCCACTGTCATAAGAACAAGGAGAAAAACAATTAATAGAATGGATTTCAATTTAAATTTGGTTTTCATTTCCCTATCTTTATGGTTCTTCATTACAATAAATAGGCAATCAAACATTATATCATAATAATAACCTAAACCCGCTCATCGCATTATACAATTGCTATTCAGAACGTAGAGCCACGTCATGTCACAATAATATAATAAAAAAGAGACATTTTTTAATAAAACACTTTTTTGTCATTTTTAGCCATAGGCTATTATAGTTAATTATAAAAGCAACCCATAAAATTTCAATCTTTATTGTTAATTAACCTCTATGCTATTCCTTAATAATCTCAATTGATGATGATGTTCCAATCCTGGTTGCCCCAGCAGCTACCATTTCAAAGAGTTTTTTAAAACTCTTTATTCCTCCTGCTGCTTTTATTCCCATTTTCTCACCTATTGTTTCCCTCATCAATTGAATATCTTCGGTT
This sequence comes from Spirochaetota bacterium, assembly GCA_003645695.1. Taxonomy (GTDB): domain Bacteria; phylum Spirochaetota; class B62-G9; order B62-G9; family B62-G9; genus B62-G9. The sequence goes on from QNBN01000047.1 coordinate 14,412, forward strand.
CTAGCACCATATGTGCCAAATCCAGTTGATGTTTTAACAAAATGCGCCCCTGCCAACTTTGCAAGGTATGATGCTTTAATCTTTTCTTCATCTGTCAAATAGCAATTTTCAATTATGACTTTTACAATCACCCTCTTATCAAGAGAACAAATTTCTTTCAACTCATCATATACATAATTATATTCTGAATCTTTTAACTTTCCGATATTTAAAACAACATCGAGTTCATCTGCTCCATCTTCAATAGCACATTTCGCCTCAAAGACCTTTGTCCTCATTGATACAGCACCAAGAGGAAAACCCACAGTACCTGATACTTTTACTTTATTATCTTTGTTAAATTCCCTGGCTAATTTAATATTAGAAGAATTAACACA
>QNBN01000048.1 GCA_003645695.1 Spirochaetota bacterium
AAATGAGCTCCTTCTTCATCAATTTCAGGGGCAAGAGGTGCTATAGTTTGAGCAGTGATTTCTCCTACAAGTTTTAGCACCTCTCTGTACCCGTCTTTGGCATCATCGGCGTTTCTAAATGCATAATCATACTTATCAAAATCCGAGTAGTCCCCTTCTTTTAAATCGGAAACCTCTCTTAAATCTGTGTTTTCAAATAAAAGTTGAATGTCTTCATTGTCTGTAAAAAAGTTTTCCATCAGTCTACCCGCCTCTTTTTAATATCTTCAATCATTTTGGGGACAACCTCGTTCAGATCCCCAATAATACCGTAATGAGCTATGCTAAAGATAGGTGCTTCAGGATCCTTATTTATTGCAACAATCTTAGCAGATTTATCCATACCGGCTCTGTGCTGGACGGAGCCTGAAATTCCTATTGCAATGTATAGCTTTGGTCTTACTGTAGTTCCTGTTTGTCCTACCTGATGTTCTTTATCGATAAAACCTGCATCTACGGCAGCCCTTGAAGCCCCAACCTCTGCTCCGAGAAGTCCGGCCAGTTCCCAGATTAATTTAAAGTTTTCCTTTGATCCTACACCATAACCACCAGCAACGATTATCTTAGCTCCCTTAAGATTGACTTTCTTTTCTGCTTTTTCTCTTTTGATAATTTTTGTAGTATTCTTTAAATCTGCAAGATCTACCGTTTCATCAATTATCTCTCCTTCCCTATCCTTTATTGGATCAGGTAGGGGCATAACTCCTTCTCTAACAGTTGCCATTTGTGGCCTTTTCGTGGGGGTTACAATAGTAGCTATAATATTTCCGCCAAATGCCGGCCTAATCTGATAGAGTATATCCTTATATTCTAAGCCACCTTTTCCGGTGTAATCGCCAATTTGTAGATCAGTACAATCCGCTGTAAGTCCAACTCTAAGCTTTGAAGCAACTCTTGGAGCTAAATCACGTCCCCTAGCAGTTGCTCCAAAGAGAACTATATCCGGCTTATATTTTGTAATAAGGTCACCAACTGTTTTTGCATATGTAACTGTATCGTAAAGCTCTAGTTTAGGATCTTCGCTTACGTAAACACGATCGGCTCCGTGTTCAATTAGTTTTTTGGCATGTTTTTTAACATCCTTTCCCAGAAGAATAGAACAGAGTTTAACTCCCAGCTTATCAGCCAGTTCTCTACCTTTTGAAAGAAGCTCTATGCCTATTTCAGCAAGCTCTCCCCAATCCTGCTCTGCATATACCCATACATCTCCATGTTCTGCCATATTGCTCTCCAGCTTTTTGTATTAAATCAATGTAAAGTAAAATAAAATCTATAATCGGTTTTGTTTTAAAAAATTAAACTAAAAAAAAACAATAAAAAAAATATTACTATACGTTTTTAGCAAATATCTATATAGCGTGCTCCTCAATAAGTTCGGCTACAAACTCTCTGATTCCTTCATCAGTAGGCTCTATTTGCTTAAAACCTGTACCGGTTAATGTGATACTTTCTATCATTTTAACCATAGTAGGTGATCCAGCAAAGCCAACCAGTGAAGGATCAGCATTAATATCCTCAAGCCCCCATGTTTCTATAAATAATCCCCTATCACTAAGGAATTTTTTCAGTTCATTCTCTGATGAAAACTCTGGATATTTTGGTAATATATTTTTTAGCTCAAACTTTGAAGCAGCATTCCTATATTTTAATAGCTTTTTAGCAATATATGGTCTCGGTTCATTTGCATTGCTGGTTACTGTCAGGAGTGCTGGTATTGGAGCCTCCACAACCTCACTGCCGTTGTCAAGAGATTTTCTAACAACTATCTTTTTGTCTGTCAGCTCTCTAATCTCTTCAACATAGGTTAATTGTGGAATATCCAGTTTTTCCGCAGTTTGAGGGCCAACTTGCGCTGTATCGCCATCAATTGCCTGTCTACCGCAAAAAACAATGTCAAAATCGGGAATTTTTGTGACTATTGCCTGTTTTAGGGCGAAAGAGGTCGCAAGAGTATCGGATCCTGCGAATCTTCTGTCACTCAGAAGGTAAACATTATCAGCCCCTCTATAAAGGGATTCTCTTAAAACTTCAGTAGCTGTGGGAGGCCCCATCGTGATAACATTAATTGTGCCACCGTAGTTTTCCTTTACCTGTAGGGCCATTTCCAGAGCATTCAAATCCTCGGGGTTAAAAATGGCAGGAAGAGCTGCCCTGTTAACAGTGCCGTCTTCCTTCATTGCCTCACCGGTTATATTTTTTGTATCGGGAACCTGCTTTACTAGAACTACCATGTTGAACTTTTTCATCTGAGAATCCTCTGAGTTTATAGATAAACCTGAAATTTATAATGTTAGATTTGTATTGTCAAATAAAATTATTATCTGAAGAAGTTCGAGTGGTAAAGCTTACGTCTAACACGAATATACTTATCATAAAAATTGTTATATAAACTTTGTACATCTCGATCGGGTTTAAATATACTTTTTATCTTTACAATAGAATTCGCTCCTCTTTTGAGATCAGGATAGATACCCATTACCTTTGAAAGTACAATTGCGATTCCGAGGAGCTCTGCATCATTGTTCTGAATGCTGCAATAACTTTTACCTGTGATATCTGACATCATTTGCAAAAACCAATCAATCCCAGCCCACCATCCGGAAACGCTTATAGGCTTTTTAAAAACACCTCCATGCTGTTCAATTATTTCAATACTCTCTCTTATTCCAATAGCTATCCCTTTGAGAATTGCAAATAGTATATCAGAATCTTTCATACCTCTTTTTATTCCTACTATTGATGCTGTAATATCTGGGTCCCAAAATGGAGTTTTTTCACCTCTCAAATATGGAAAGAAGAGAGTATCTGGTTTAGGTTTAATTTCAAAATCAGGAAATTTTTCTAATTTAAGGATTTTTCTTGCCCAATCTACGGAGATACCTGCAGTATTTATCATGCCTGATATATTCCAAAGACCTTCAATAAAATGTTTGTAGGATAGAATGCGATTATCTTCAATCCTTTTATCCCAGCAAAGGTTTATTCCAGCTGAGGTCCCAAATCTCAAATAAGCATTGCCCGATTCAACGGCTCCAACACCAAGCTCGCCCATTGCAAAATCCCCACCCATCGCAAATACGGGTATATTCTCTTTAAGCCCAAAAAGATCTTTTGCCTTTGGCGAGGTGTTCCCAATTTTCTGCCCCATATAAATAAAATCAGGGAATTTTTGTCTATCAAGCCCAAATGCCTTAAGATCTATCTCCTTCCAGGGCTCTATTGTGGGGGAGGATACAGATGTAAAAAACTTTTCGGTCATCAAAAAAGCAATATAATCAGAAGGTGTTAGAAATACCTTTGTTTTGTTATATATTGATGGCAACTCCTTTTTGTAATACAGAGCAATCGGTATGTACATACCTGCAACAGGATCATTGGGTTTGTTCTTTTTAACAATCTTGTTATAGGGTATAATTCTTTCATCGAGAAAACCCAGGCTTTTCGATATGGGTATTATATCTTCTCCTAAGGGTACAAAGGTTTGTCCGTGTCCGGTTACTCCTATTGCGGATATATTACCTATATTGTAATTGTTCCTAATTTCTTTTAGTGCTGATTTGAATGCATAAAAAAAATCATTTTCAGTGTAGTAGTGGTATTTAAAATTCCTATTGGATGGTTCTTTATAGTAAAAATCCTTTTTAACAATTATTTCTCCAATGCTATTAATTATTGCAGTTTTAAATCTCGTTGTACCCACATCTATGCATAAAAAATTTTTTACATTGCTCATTATTTTAATCTCTGACCTTCAGTAGGAGAAACTTTCTCTATAAACTTATATAAAATTCCTCCTAAAATTGATGTTAAAATTATGATAGACAGAGCTATTCTGATTGTATAGATATCGGCTAATCTTCCTATAAAAGGCGGCACAATTATTCCTGCGCCTGCGCCAGAAGCGGCAATAACTCCAAATGCTGTTCCCGGAAAATCATTAAAGTTGTTTCTGGCATTGGAAAGTATTGTTGGCCAGATAGGAGCCATAGAAAGCCCTGAAAGAGAGAAAAATATGTATGATACAATCATTCTATCAAAAATAAGTGCAAAAAATAGAAAAAATGATGAGATGAAAAATAGAATAGATATGAATCTTTCACTTTTAAACTTATCGACTTTTAGTCCAATTGTTGACCTTCCAATAAGCTGTGCACCCCAGTATGATGATAGGGAGAGGGTTGCCATTAATCTGGATGAATGATAGTACTTTGCAAATAGATCGCTTATCCAGGAAGCAATCCCCATTTCAGTGCAGCTATAAAAGAACATTGCAAGGATGGTTAGTAAAAATCGTTTATTGATAAATAACCGTAATAATTTAATCTTTTTCTCCGGTATTTCTGCAGAATTATCAAAGACCTCAGGGAATTTTTGGGGTAAAGAGATTAATAGAGTAACAAAGCTCGAAATGGTTATAATTAGGTAAAAAATTCGCCAGTGAGTAAAGGCCATAACTAAAAAAGGTGCACTTCCTGCCCCAAGGCCAAAAAACACCTGTGAAAGATTGAGAGCCATTCCCCTTTTATTTGCGAAGATATCCATTATAACAAGGCTTAAAAGTCCCTCTAGAAAACCACCAGACAGTCCGATTAGAAAGTTGCCTATTAGTAATGCTAAATAAGTTTGTAAAAAGCCAAAGATAATAGCACCTGCAGAGAGAAGGGCAAAACCAGTAATTATTAAATATTTTCGTGGTATAAAGTCAGATAGGATTCCACCAGTAAGAATTGCAATTAAAAACCCAATAAGATTCGCTGATATTATTACACCTGCCTTCCAGTGTTTTAGATGGAAGGTTCTCTCAAGGATGGGAATAAGCCTTTCAGAGCCCACTATTCCCAAAGCAAAAAGAAATATACCTACAAAGGTTATGAAAGAGAGCCAGTATTTGTTAAAATTATTGTTTACTCGATTGTTCAATTTAAAAATCCCATTTGATATTTATACTGAATAAGATTTTATACTCTACGCTGCGTTCTTAACTAATAGAGATTTTTTTAAGCTTTTGTAATTGAGAAATATTAATGAAAATCCAATTATCCCTATTATTGGGAAGATTATCAGAGATTGTCTGAAATTCCAATATTTTGTTAGTATTGAAATAATGAGTGGAATAACTATCCCTCCAACAGGGATCCCCATTTTTATTAACCCAAGGGCAGTACCTGACATATCTGAATAGATAAGGCCTGTGATTGTAATTAAAATTGGGAAAAGTACAGAGATTGAAAATCCTGAAAGGTAGATAATAGGATATGTAAAACTACCTACATCCGTAAAAAATAGAACCAAATATATGAAAGAACTAGAGATAAGAAATACCATTAATATTAATAGAAGTTTGAACTTTTTTGAAATATACCCTATCAGAAGCCTTCCGGATGCTATTCCAGAAATAAAAATAATTAAACCAATCTTTGATGTAATTTGTGTAAAGCCCTTTATATCCATAAGGAATGATGTTAGTATCCCTATAGTACTTGTTTCCAATCCTACTGCGAAAACTGTAAGAAGGAATAGGATAACTAATCTTTTCAGGTCTTTCGTTATATGTTTTACTCTTTTGAGTAGTGAAAGCCTGGAAATACTCTGATTATCGATATTTAAAAATAGATACAGGATTGATTGTAAAAAAACCAATATCCCTGCCTGTATAGTGGCTTTTCTCCAGTTTAATGAAAGAAAAATTAGGTAAACTGTTATTGTCAAAGAGCCAATATTTACAAAGAAATGATTTACATTTATGTAAAGGTTTTTATTTGTTTCGTGGATTTCAAGCATCATTGGATCCGTGGTTCCTTCATATATTCCTGTCCCAAAGCCAATAAAAAACATTAGTATGCTGTTTATCAAGAAATTAGGGACTCTATAGAACAGTATGAATGAAACGGCAAGAATAAAACTTCCTATCGAAAGAAGCCTGGTTTTGCTCATTGAATCTGATAATGATCCGCTTACAACAACAGATATTATAAACCCGGTATTTTGTACTGCTAGAATTATCCCTATCTGGTAGGGGGATAGGCCTATATTTTTTGCTGTTGCCCCGATGATTGTTCCACCCACTCCAAGGAAATACATGGATATAAAAGAAGAAACAGTGAGAGTAATTTTTTTATTCAGCATTAATCAAACCTTCTTGCCAATGGCAATAATATAAATTTCCTTGCTCTCTTTTCTGGAACTTTTGGGTTTGAATCTTTGTATCATTTTGTATTTTGATTTTATATTATCATTTAGGTATCCTTCCAAATCTTCACCCTGAAAAACCTTGGCAACAACATTTTTACCAGGTTTAAGAAGAGCATCAGAAATGGCAAATACCTGCTTGAGCATTCTCAGGGATATTTGGCTGTCTAAAAACTTTTCACCCGTTGTATTCGGAGAAATATCGCTTAAAATCAGATCAAGCTCGCCAGTTTTCTTCTTTAAAAAATCAATGTTAATGTTAAAAATATCAGATTTGATAAAGGTAAATCTCTTGTCTTTAGACGAAATTTTAGTTTTAATTTTATTGGATATATCTATTCCAAATAGTTTGCCTTTGCTTATTCTTTTAAGTATATATTGACTCCATGAGCCGGGGCTACAGCCGATATCGAGTATTTTCATCCCCCTCTTGATTATATGATACTTTTGGTCGATTTCTATCAGTTTATATACAGATCTTGCTGCATAGTTTTCTTCTTTTGCTTTTTTATAGTAGTGATCGATGACCTTTTTCATGATTATTAAAGCACCAGATTCTTTAAAATATATGAATTTCAAGATATAAAACAATTTACTTTACAAAAATGCATATATCAATCTAATTTATTGTTATAGATTAGGCTTAACCTGGAGAAAATAATGAATAAAAAAATTTTTTGCATATTTTTACTAATATTGATAATGTTTGGAATTACATACGTAAATGCCGATACACTTAAGGATAAAATAAGTAGAACAATTAAAGGAGATGTCGGGATAGGAATAATACTAGGTGAGCCTACTGGTATTTCATTTAAGATTTTTACCCAGGATTTGAGAGCTGTTGATATTGCACTTGCGTGGGCTTTAAAGAAAAACCAGTATCTTCGTATTCATCTTGATTATCTTTTAAACGAAAACGAGTATCTAATCAATGAGCTTGGTATACCACTTTCTTTAAATTATGGCATTGGACTAAAATCGATTACTGGGCGGGACTTTATTATGGGTATAAGATTTTATACTGGTGTATTTCATAGGTTTAAGTCCCCTAATACAGAGCTATTTTTGGAACTTGTCCCCTCCATGATTATTATTCCCGCTACTGTTTTTGATATGGACGGAGCTATCGGGTTTAGATTTTATCTTCGAAGAAAGGATAAAAAAGAAATAAATAGGAAATACACAAGCTTCCAATAAAAAAATGATAACTCTAAAATTCTGTAAAAAAACTATTTTATTCACCATCACGGATTTTTCTTTTAAATTAGAATTATAGATAAAATAAAGAGAGGCAAAGATATGAACAGTACAGATAAGAAGAAAAGATCAAAGTTTAACTTAAAACAATTAAATATAAAAGGTATTACAAAGGTTTTTACAGTGATCAGGAATATTCAAGCTTTTACCTTAATAGAGCTGATGGTTGTTATTGTAATACTTGGTATTCTCTCGGTAATTGTTATTCCGAGGATCACTAAACGTCCGGAGGAAGCAAAAGTAACAAAAGCGAAAGTAGAGATCTCAAATCTTGAGCAGGCTCTTGAATTATACTATCTGGACAATGGCATGTATCCTACTACCGAGCAGGGCCTTCAAGCCCTGGTAGAAAAGCCTGAGATAGGCGAAATTCCACAGCACTGGAGGGAAGGTGGTTACCTTTCGAAGAAAAAAGTTCCTCTTGATCCATGGGGTCATCCTTATGTATATATATCCCCTGGAGTTCATAACAAGGATTTTGATCTTTATTCACTGGGCAAGGATGGAAAAGAGGGAGGCAAAGGATACGATGCAGATATTACAAACTGGGAGTAAATTACCGGGAATGTATGAAGAATAAAAAGGCTTTTACATTTATTGAACTTCTTGTTATCCTCTCGATCATATCAATAGTAGCGTTTTTGACGCTGCCAAGACTTGCTACTGTTATAAAACCAAAGAGAATAGAAGCATTTGCATACCGCCTGAGAGATACCCTGAATTATCTAAATGAGACTGCCATTTTAAAAAAGAAGGTTTATTTGTTTGTTTTTGACCTTGAAGAAAAGTCCTATTATTTCAGAGTTTCTGAGCGAGGTAATTTAGAGGGTAAAGTAAAGGATAGATACTTAAAAAAGGTTGATTTTCCTGATTTTCTAGAGATTAAAATGCTTAAAATGCAGCCAGGAGGCGAAATACGAGAGGGAAGAATGATAGTACCTTTTACTCCTAAAGGTATTCTATATCCATTTTTAATTGATTTATCGGATGGTGAAAGGGAATATGTCCTCGAAGGAAATGTAGTTAATTCAAAGATTGAATTAAAAATGCTTAAAAGAGAAGCATATTAAGTTAAACAAACTCAATTTCACCCCAGGCAGCTGCTTTTTCCTTAATTATGATTATACCTCCCTTTATACAGTCTATTCCCTTTGCATAATCGACCGTATTTTCTAGATCATCAACTGATTTTACCATATTGCTTATTGCGGTGGCAAAAATGTCAGCTGAAATTGCAGATTCAGCAATAATTACAGTCGCATCTGTATTACCAAAGTTTAATGAATGGCCTATTGATTTTGATGAAGTGCAGACTCCATAGGGTCTATTGTTTCCTCTAAGCTTAATTCTTAATTTATCCTTGAAAGGTGACTCTTCACCGGCATATATCATCAAAACTCTGTCCATTGAGGAGTTTATAAATATATCTCCGCCGTTTTCAATGATTAGTTCCTTTGAAAATCCAAGCAGTGATTCACCTACACATTGAGCCACAGCACCAGCAACACCTGCCATAGGACCAACATTCGCCTGCTTTGAAACCCGAATTATATCTCTAATATAAGGGTTTTTAGTCTCCAGATGAATTGGTTTTAGTGAAGTTTTAAATAATGGATTATTTTTAATTATTTTTTCAATAGCTTTTCTGCAGTTAATAAGAAGGGAAAAAGCAATATCCGATAGATCCTTTTCTGCAAATACGATTAGATCTGATTCTTTGTATGATACACTGAATTCCACGAGATTACCCGGTTTTTGCCATTTGCGATAAAAACGGATTGTATAATCTTCAGGTTTCATAATTTCTTCAAATTTTCTATTGCTTCTTTTATATTTTCCTGCCCGAATATTGCCGTGCCTGCTACAAGAATATTAGCTCCGGTTTTAACTATATTCCGTGCTGTGAGAAGGTTTACACCGCCATCTACTGCAATATCATACTTTAAATTATTTTTTATTCTGAAATTATGGGCTTCTTCCATTTTTTTAAGGGTATCCCTGATAAACTTTTGCCCACCAAAACCAGGAAATACACCTAGAATTAATAGATAATCAATGAGATGTAGATAATTGTAAATCGCTGAAAGGGGTCTATCCGGGTTAATTGCAAGGCCGGGTTTAATGCCGGATTTTCTTATTTTATTTAATATACTTCTAACATCCTTTGGAACATCCTCTTGAATTGTTATATAATCTGGCTTTACCCTTATAAAATCTTCGATTCTATCCTCAGGGTTTGAAATCATGAGATGCGCCTCAAGCGGGATATTTACCCTTTTTTTTAATGCAGGTATAAGGTCAATTCCAAAACTTATATTTGGCACGTAGTGTCCATCCATATAGTCTATATGTAGCAGATTTGCTCCGCCCTGTTCAGCGGAGATAGCTGCATCTGCAAGATACCCGTAATCAGCCGCTAAAAGTGATGGGCTAACCTTCAATGGAAACTCTGAAGAAATCATTTTTTGTTTTTACCTCCCCAACATAGTTTTTTAAGGTATCTTCAAGACTTGTAAGAGCATTGCTAATCGCTTTTTCTTCTGCACCTTTCTCAGTTCGACCGGCCCCTTTACCTTCTGTTGTACTTTTAAAGTAAACCATACCACTTTCTGAATCAGCAATAATTGTCTGAATTATGATCTTCTTTAAATAAAAATCAAAGGATTGCTGAACTGTTATTGGCTTATCTATAGCCAGAAGAATTAGAATGTCCGAAGCGGTTTCCCTTCCAAGGTTTTTAATAGCAGTTTTATCATTCTTTATTGCCCTGCTGAAAAGTGAAACATTGAAAGAGGGAATGATACTTACATTACTAAATCCACTCTGTTTTAAAAAATCGGCAACAATTTGTGGTATCAGGCTTAATATATTATCTATATTTGAGAAATTATTGGATTCCGTTAAAATTCTAATAGTGCTATCCATAACAGAAAGATTGGTAAAAGTAAATATTTTTGTAAGTTTATTTATAATCATTCCATCTTCAGTTTTGGGAATAGTTACGTATGCTTCAACTGAAATATTATCGGTATAGTTTTCAATTTTATCAATAAAACATTTTGCTTCACCAATATCATTGGTTATACCATCATGTGTATAACTGCCTGTGGCATTAATAAGCCTAAAATGAACCGGCATCCCCTGAACAGGTACATTTTTTTTATTAATTTTCCTCATTACTTTGTAAATAACAGGATTCATAATTCCCTTTCCTCTTTTTATTATTTCCTGGGTCCCAGATATTACAGAGTATAGAGAGACAATTAGGCTATCGTATCTATTTGAAAACTCTTTGTTCTTTGGATTTAGATCAATGGCAAGTTTGAGGTAATAGAGAGCGTTGTAGATATCACCCTTCTTTTCATACTCAAGGGCCTTTTTATAGTATTCATCAGCCACAACAATTTCTTCTTTCTCGGGCTGTTTACTTAAAAATGATAACTTAATATGGGCACAGGCTATTAACGAAAGAGAAATCGAGATTAATAGAATAAACTTTAGAATTATGTCTCTATTCAATCTTATCCCCTGAAAATAACTATAAAATCTATTACTACATAAAAATTATAGCAGATAATAGATTATTTTAAAATACATATTTCTTCCCAAAGCAATTAGTTTATGATAGATTTATATTATGGTAAAATATAATGCGGAGTCAAATGGATGGTAACAAATGAAAACAGCAAAACAAAGATAATTTCGATCGCATCCGGTAAGGGTGGCGTCGGAAAATCGGTTATTTCTGCAAACCTGGGCATTTCCCTTGCGCAGGAAGGTGCCAGAACTGTGGTAATTGATCTATCCCTTGGCAATTCCAATCTGCACAGCTTCCTGGGACTAAAAAATATCAATCCCGGAATTGGAAACTACCTTGTTTCAAAGAGGTATGATTTTAACGATATTGTTTTCCCTACGGAGTTTAATGGTCTTTGGTTTGTACCGGGAGATGTATTTGTTGTAGGTACTGCAGATATTCAAACATCGCAGAAAAGCAGGCTTATAAATGATATTTTGAAACTCAATGTGGATTATGTAATCCTTGATCTTGGGCCAGGGAGCAGCCGATCTATTATTGATTTTTTTCTAATCTCTAACTCAGGATTCTTGGTAGTTACACCTGTTACTACTTCTCTATTGAGCAGTTTTTCTTTTTTGAAGAATACGATAATGCATATGATTCTTGATGCCTTTTCTAAAAACACTAAGGTAAGCTCTTATTTGAAGAGGATTATAAAAGAGAATAAACCTGGAGATTTTCCTACTATGGAAGAGATATTATTGAATATTAAGAAGACAGATTCAAAATCATATAAAAAATTGAAAAAGATTCTATCCACATTACAACCCAAAATGATTCTGAATAACGCAAATACTCCGGATGATATTTATAATGCTAAAAAGCTTGAAGAGTTAATATATGATAATTTAATGATAAATATTGAATGTATGGGGTTGATATTCAAAGATGAGGCTGTTGATGAATCGCTCGAAGATCTTGTACCCATTATGAAAAATAATACTGATTCTATTTTTGCCAAAGAGGTACACAGAATTGCACTAAAGATAGTTCAATCGCCTGAGTTTCCTAAGATGCCTCTGGATCTTGAATATTATGAGGATAGTTACGAGCTTGCAAAAATAGAAGCAGAAAATGATTATCAGGAAATATTCTCCTCTCAACCGATAGAAAACAAGTTTGACATGGAAGAATTAATGACTGTTATTAAAGATCAAAAAAGGCAGATTAATGAGCTCCGAGGGACTATCAGGATGCTGACTCTAAAAAATGAGTTCTAATTGCCAGGATGAGAGTTTTGAACCTTCTATATAATAAAAATGCTCTGAATTAAAAGGAAACTATAATATATTTTGCTTGCTATACCAAAAACTTCACTTTTATCTGGAGCAGTATAAAGTAGAATAATCTATTCGATTTTATAATCTATAAAATCTTTGAATATCTTTTTAATAACTCTGCCTGCCTTTTCTGCATCAATCTTGGGCACATTGGCATCGCGCCAAATTGTATCAACAAAAAACTTTTCCATTACTTCGACAATATCATCAGTTGGATAGAAGATATATGAGAAATTGTGCCCCTCTGTTTTAAGTATTGTAAAAGATGTGTAGGTAACTATGGGCTTTTTCCCTATCATAATTCTGTCCTGCCTTTTAGAAACTATTGTTTCAACTTCGTTGAATCGATAAGGTATCTTATGTGCATCATCCCTATAGGCAGGTTCTGTGAACTTCTTCGGATAATTAGCGGGTTCAACAAGAACAAACATCTTTTTACCATCTGCCTGAAAAGTTAACCCTTCATCATTGAGATATATATCCTTAACATTGTTGTACGAAGTTACTTCATACTTGGAATAAGTTGAGTTTGCATCAAAAAACGCACTTACAATATAACCACCGTCTGTTGGCAGTTCATTCTTACTGTAGGCAGAAAACAATTCCTTCAATATTGCCATCGTAATCTCCTATTTTAATTTCGATTTACAAATAAAATTATAGGATATTAATATTAAGAATGCAATTTTATTTGACTTGTTAGAGGATTAATTTCATTTTGTTTGTATGGAATTGGAAGAATCTTTTAAAATACTTGGCATTGATGAAAATGCCTCAATCGAAGAGTTGAATATTACCTTTAGAAAGCTTGCCAAAAAATATCATCCAGATTTTAATCATGATCGGGAAGAGTGGGCTAATAAGAAAATGACACAGATAAACCTTGCTTATGAGGTTGCTCTAAATTACTTTACATCTCCTTCTAGAAAAAGCGCTTCAAAAGACTTTAAAGATAGGATATGGATTTTTAATAAGTATTTTAACAGGGCAAAAAATTACATACTCCAGGGAATGCTTATATACTACCAGTATGGGCTTGAAAACCCACATTTAAGAAATGAAGGGGTTAGAAGAATAAGGTTTAATGATTCAATAAGGTATGTAGAAAAAGGGATAAAATCTCTTAAAGATATATATTCAACTATAACGGATAAAGCTCAAAAGGAAAGTTGTAAAATTTTACTTGAGTTTTCTACAGCGTTTTTTAGAAATATGAATAGTAGTACCTATTTCAGACCATCAGGTAACGCATATGAAGATGAGGCTTATTGGCACTTTCACAATGGAATAGTTTTACTGGATGAAGCAATAAAGGAGATATTTTTTGGAGATCTTATTATAAATATACCAAATAGGGGAAATTATATTTCGAAGTTGAGCAGAAGCTACGAAGAGTTTGTACTGGTGGTATCTGAGTATCCAAAAAGTTCATGGGTAGTTGATACCATACTTCAAATTTATCTTGTAGAATTATTAACGAAACTGATTAAAGTTTTTAAGGAGATGAATTACTGATCTTATTGATAAAAGAGACAAAATACTTGAAAAGCTTCGTTTTTATTTATATTATAAAGAAAAAGTAAGGAGATGATATGGCACTTTTTATTCAGAAAAGAGAAAAAAGTATTGTAGATGATATTAAAAAGCATGCTGATACGGTTACTGAAACGGTTAAAAATTTTGTAGAAGCTCTCAATTTATATCTTGATGGGGATAAAGAAAAATCCCAGGAACAGACAAAGCTTGTCCACAAGTTGGAAGCGCAAGCGGATGATTATCGTAGGAAAATCGATAGAGAGATGTATGAAGGTGCTTTTATGCCCTCAATTAGGGAATCACTTTTTGTTACAGTAGACGCTGTGGATGATGTGGCAAATGAGGCAGAAACCACAGGAGATATTCTCACCCTTATTCAACCCTCGATTCCTGATGAGATTGTTAGCGATCTTAGAGAAATGGGTAAATTAACAGTAATATGTGCAGAAAAGTTAAGGGATGGGGTCTATAACCTGTTTAATGATATAAACCTTGTTTTTGATGAGATGAAAGAAGTTGAATACTACGAGGGGGCT
>QNBN01000049.1 GCA_003645695.1 Spirochaetota bacterium
AGCACCTATAATAGTCGGTAGTGCAGAGACGATAGATAATAATAGTAATGGTATGCTTGATCATTATAAATTAACATTCAGTGAAAACATGGATGACTCAACATTTGATGGGTTTTCTGTAGCAGGTCATAGTGTAAATGGTATTGATACTTTAGGTGATTCAGTTAATGATAATGTAATTTATATATCTATAGATGAGACGGGGTACGACACTGGGGATACTCCTGATATAACTACTAATAGTAGTACCTTTTCGGATTTGGCTGGTAATCACCTTAATGGTGGTGTTAATTATACTTCAGGGGATATAAACGAAGTAGATACTGCCCCGCCGGCATTTTCGAGCATAATAACAGGAGATACAGATAAAGATGGGCATATAGACACTATACATATAACTTTTAGTGAGCCTGTAAATATAAATGATCCAAATGGTACTTCAGATGGACTTGATTGTTTATCTGTATCAGGTTATACAATTGCTAATTCTAATTATTCTGCTTCAAATGTAACAACAATGGATTTAGTTTTAAATGAAAGTGGAAGTTATGACACTGGGGCATTGCCGGTGGTTAGTTATAGCACGGCTGGGAGTACCAGCATAGAAGATACATCATCAAATGAGATGGTTAATGGGGAAACGGAAACGACTGTAGATGGGGCAGCCCCATATATGCTCTCAGCTACCTTCCACGATCCTGATCATAATGATATTGATAAGGATGATTATATTTTAGTAGAATTTGATGAGCCAGTTAAACTTAATAACTGTAATGATTCATCGGATTTTATTCTTCTCAACGCTGCTTATGGAGATACATTCGGGATTAATAGTGAGCTCAGAGATACAATACAGGGTGATAATTATACTGAAATTTTTCTTGGGGATAGTCCTCATTTAATTTTACCCGGCATATGGAGTAGCCCAGGTGAAAAAATGCCATCAGGAATTGGGATTAAATCCGGAGGTACAACATGTGTTTCTGACATAGCCGGGAACTATGCTCTGGATACACCAGAGGTAGATATAGGGGGAAGTGGATCAAATAATGTATCAATGGTTGTAGCAACTGATGGAGCAGATGTCTTTTCGAACCCCAATTCACAATCTACATTTATGGATACTGATGTTAATGTTTCGATAACCCTTGATTATAAAGGGCTCTATGTTGCATTGTGGTATGATGTTGGGAGAAATCCAGACGGTATAAATACACAAAATAGTAATGACAGAAAAGTGCTGGCTTCGGGAAGTGGGAAAAACTGGAATGCTATAATACCATCCGATGATCCTGATATACAAGAGGGATCACAGGTAAGATTTATCCTTGATATTGATGGAGCACTATACTATTCTGATGGAAGTGAATCTACAGGTGGTAGTATACCATGGAGTTTTACAATTGTATATGAACAGAAAGACAGAGTTACTATTAGAAACAATATGATAAATCCGAAAAATGGGGATCTTGTTTATCTTAACTATTATCTTAATGGGAGTAAAAAGGTATATATATCACTGTTTGATTTGGCCGGAGATAGGGTAAAGGTGCTAAAAAATAAGACTGAAAGTGCAGGGGCTCATCTTGTTACATGGAATGGAAAAAATCAAAAGGGTCAAAATTGTATACCTGGATTATACTATGTGTTGATAAAGATTGGTAAAAAACGATATGTAAAAAAGGTTCTCATTATTAAATGAGTAATTTTTTGAGGGGAACTCGATAATGAAGATAGATTATAGTACAGATGATAATAAGTGTTTTGTATGCGGAAAGGAAAATCCAAAGGGTTTAAAGCTCGATTTTATCTATGACAAAAAATCGGGTATAACAAAAACTAATGTGGTTTTCAAAGAATATATGCAGGGTTATGAAGGTATAATACATGGTGGATTTATCTCTATGCTTCTCGATGAGGTTATGGCAAAGGCATGTTTAAACGCAGGCTACATTGCTGTGACAGGGCGTTTAAATATAAAATTTATTAAACCTGTATCCCCCGGTGAAGATGTCTCGTTTTATGGGAAGATCGATACCGTTAAAGGTAGGGCAATTAAAGTATTAGCCTGGTGTGAAGATAAAAAATCTGTTAAAAAAGCTGAGGCCGAGTCTACATTTATTATCTTGTCTGAAAAATAGGGAGTGTAAGATAAGAGCCTGTGCTTTATAGCCATTGTGAGCGGAGCATAGCGTAGCGCGGCAATCTGTATTTTCTACATCAATTAAAAATCGGGTTTTAGCTCATTGTCATTTAGGTGGCAAGTATTGTTCATCTTTCTTATAACAAAATGCATGTTCTTTTGAGTAATTTCTGTCGTTGAACATGTATCTATATGGATCTGCCAGAAGGCATTCAATGATAGCCCCAATACACCTATAAGAATCATTTTAATTATTACCCTGTGTGTAACTATTACAATATTATCCTGATATTTCTCAACTAAACTATAAAAAGTTCTATAAGATCTTTCCAGACACGAGGCTAAACTTTCACCCTCAGGGAATAAAGCTTTTTCCGGCTCCTTTCTATAGAGATGATAATTCCAAGGATCATTCTTAATTACCCAATCAATTTCATGCCCTTCCCATTTCCCAAAATGCAAATCAATCAGACCATCGACAATTTCAATCTCCTTTTTAGTTGCTTTAGTTATAGCGTCTGCAGTTTGAGTAGCCCTTGATAATGGAGAACTAAAAATTTTGTAAATATTAGCCTCTTTCAAATACTCTGCCACATACTCAGCCTGTTTTAATCCATAACTATCAAGGGGAATATCTTTATGACCTCTAAAAACTCCTCCTTTATTCCACTTCGTTTGACCATGTCGTACTAAATAGATCATTTTTACTCCAACACAAATTTTTATTTGGATTAACTTTGATTATAGGTTAAAATAATATTAATTTCCTATATATCAAAGAGGGATAATGTTATTAATTATAGCAGTATCGGTAACTGTGATTGGATTGCTTGTATTGGTTGCTACGGTTATTTCTTATAGTGGTCAAGTAAAAAATGAAATTGATCGAGATGATATGGAGGTAGGCATACCTTACAATAATACAAAATCTGCGAATACACTGATTGAGAATGAAAAGAAATATGGAATGGAAGAGTATTATAATCAGGGCCCGGGTGACAAGTCAGAACAGAAGGAGTTCCTCCCCGTTTTAAATAAAAACATTCCCATTGAGGGATTGGAAAAGGAACTTATTCATTTTGAGGGTAAAGGCATATTTTATCAAATAGAAAACGAAAAAGATATTTCAGAGTTGAATACTGGTGATTTAGAAAAAATCCCTTCAGATAAAATAGAAGGAAATATATATTTAACGTCAAAATGGATTATACTTGCTGGTGATAAGGTTAAAAAGATTGCAATAAAGTCTATTGAAGATTATAGATTTGTTGATGACTTATTCCTTATCAAAAGAAAGAGAGTAAAGAAAAGGAAAGATATATTTAAAGTTATTAAAGATCCTGCTGAATTTTATTATATCATAAGGGTTTTGCTTAAAAAATGAACAATATTAAATACTCAAGATATTATTACAAGCCAAAAAAAAGAAAGAAAAAGTTAATTCTTATACTTTTGTTATTCTTCATTTTAATAGGCGGAGCTGTATATTCTTTGTTTTTTCTGGATGCGTCAAGTTTCGCATCAAGGCTTGTAATAACCTATAGGTTGTTATTTAATGATTTCAGATATATTGAGAGAAATCTTGAAGAAGGTAACTATACTGTCGTGATTAATGATGGGGGCCCACTCCTTTCAAAAAAGCCTTATAATCCACGATTGTTGAGATATCTGGGAGAAGCTTATTACTACATTTCTTCGAATCTGACGGGCAAAGAAAAGGATGAAACCCTTGCTCAGGCTATCAGGTTACTACGAAAATCAATGGTGCTCTCAGAGGGAGGTACAATCCCCAGATACTATTTTATTCTTGGAATGGCCTATTTCGAAAGAGGGATAAAGTACTATGAACTTGCAGCAATGTACCTTACCGATGCTATCAAGAGCGGTTATGTAGATAAGAAAAGCTATGAGATAATTGGATTATGCTATTACAGGTTAAAAGCATATGATAGTGCTATCTCATATTTCAAGAAAGCTATGGAGGTTTCCAAGAAGGATATTACCAGGTTATTTCTTGCATCTTCATATAAGGAAAAGGGAATGTTTGAGAGTGCTTCAAAGGAGTTCGACTATTTGATAAAAAATACAGATGACGATGCAATACGCGAGGAAGCCCTTTCCCAAAGTGCGTGGATAGATTTTAAAGAAGAGAGGTATGAAGATGCAAAGAAAAAATTAATGAAGGTATTGGAGATCGATAGCAATTCTGATTTTGCCCATTATCTAATAGGTAATATATATGAAAAGGAAGGTGATATAATATCTGCGAGAAAGGAATGGAGAACAGCGCTGAGAATAAATCCTAAAAACATAGATGCAATTAAAAAATTATATTGAGAATAAGCAGGCAAACTTTTAATCCAAATTTATAGCTAGAGTGAACTATTCGTTTAATACTATGAAATTAGAATTAAGTATCCATAAATATTTTTAATATTCTAATTAAATATCAAACACTGTTATTAAAAGCAACCGAAAACGCTGATACAAAAGATAAAGATATAGCGTCGCTAGAACATAATTTTTATGAGTAAAACCATAATTATAAAAAGCCGAAGAAAAGCTTTTTTATTAACTTTTGTGTTAAGTAGGAATCAAAAGTAATATATCACAATTTAATATAAATCTTTAGAGATGTTTTAGGGCTTAAAATTTTTTAGAGGAGTTATATATGGTTTTTGGAAAATTATCCAGCTCATTTTCTAATGATGTTGGAATAGATCTCGGGACTTCCAATACACTTGTATATGTAAGAGGAAGAGGTATTGTTCTATCAGAACCGTCTGTTGTGGCCATGCACAGTGCTGCGAAAAAGGTACTGGCTGTCGGTCAGGAAGCAAAGAGAATGCTAGGAAGGACTCCTGGTGAAATCGTAGCAATCAGACCTATGAAAGATGGGGTTATATCAGATTTTGAGACAGTTGAAAAGATGATTAAGTACTTTTTCCAAAAGGTGCATGATAGGAAAGCTCTTGTAAGGCCAAGAGTGGTTATTGGCATTCCTTCCTGTATTACGGAGGTTGAAAAAAGGGCAGTAAGAGAATCTGCTGAACAGGCTGGAGCAAGGGAGATTTACCTAATTGAAGAATCTCTTGCTGCTGCAATAGGTGCCAATATTCCAATCCAGGAGCCGGCAGGAAATATGGTAATAGACATTGGTGGCGGAACATCAGAGATATCTGTAATATCTTTAGGAGGTATGGTAATCACCAATGCAATCAGGGTTGGTGGAGATGAATTTGATGAAGCTATAATTAATCATATGAAAAAGATTCATAATTTAATCATAGGGGAATCTACAGCAGAAGAAGTTAAAATCACAATCGGGAATGTATATCCTGAGAAAGAAGTAAAGAAGGTAGAAATAAGAGGTAGGGACTCAATATCAGGATTGCCCAGGATATTAACCGTTGATTCTGTCGAGATAAGAGAAGCTTTGCAGGAACCCACAAATATGGTTCTTGAGGAGATAAAAAAGACGCTTGATCAAACACCACCGGAATTAGCTGCTGATATTGTTGAAAGAGGAATAGTTATGACAGGGGGCGGTTCATTATTGAGAGGATTTCCAAAGTTAATTAGTAAGGAAACAGGAGTGCCTGTAATCCTTGCAGAAAATCCTCTAACATGCGTTGTGCTTGGGACAGGAAAATTTCTTGAAGAATTGAGATATATGAAGAAAATAAAATGATTGACAAGCATGAAGGGTATGGACGGGTAAAATTAATAGTTCTTGTAATTCTTCTTTTTATTTCCTTCACAATGATGGGTTTTTCGCAGAAAAATGTAACCTTGAGCTTTAAATCGCTAATCTATGCCGTTATATACCCCTTCCATTATGCAGGAGTTAAATCAATTACCAGTGTAAAGGAATTTATTACAAGTATAAAAAAGAATAAGGAATTAAAAGGAGAACTAAAATCAGCAAGAGAAATGCTTGAAGTTTATGAAAGAAAGATCGACGAGTATGAAAAATTAAAAAAAGAGAATGAAAGATTAAGATCTTTGCTTGGGATACAGTCCCATATTGAATATGAAACAGTGGTAGCAGAAGTTATAGCCAAATCTCCCCAGGATTACTATAAAACAATCATTGTAAATAGGGGGAAGAATAGCGGGATACAAAAATACATGCCAGTTATTGCCTATCAGGATAATAAGCAGTGTCTCGTGGGGAAAATAATTGATGTACAGAGGTATTCATCCAGGATACAACCAATAATTGATCAGTCCAATTATACTGGTGCAATGCTGAAGGATTCAAGATATTCGGGGATACTTGTAGGTCAAAGCCCAATATCCCCCTACTGCCTTCTTCAGTATATCGATAAATCAGCAGAAATATCATATGGTGATGAGGTAATAACCTCTGGTATGGGTGGAGTTTATCCTAAAGGTATATTAATTGGGACTGTGGTATCAGTTTCAAAGAAGAGGTATGGAATCTTTCAGGAAGCTTTTGTTAAACCAACCATAGATTTTGGGCGTTTAGAGGACGTGTATATCATAACAAAGAAAACCTCTAAAGAAGAAAAATAATAATAATTAAATCGGATTTTTTGATGAAAAGATATGCCCTTTATACAATTTTGTTAGCTTTTTCTATAGTTTTTCAATCAACGTTCCTTTACGATTCAATAAAGATCAATGGTATAAGTGCAGATTTTATTTTTTTAATGGTTATGAGTATATCATTTTTTCTGGGACCTTTGGAAGGAGAAATTATCGGGTTTATTTCTGGACTTATTGCAGATATAATAAGCGGAGGGCTTTTAGGACTTTCTTCTTTTACCTACACCCTATTAGGCTATGGTGCCGGTTATTTTGGCAAGAGAATATATAGCAATTACTATATAATTTCGATATTTGTAATATTTATATCAACATTTTTAAAAGCGATTATTATGTCTATTATGGGAGCAGTTTTCATCAAGCCAGGATACTTTGGATTTTTTACCGATGGTAGAATATTTTTAGAAGCTATTCTTAATTCTGTACTGGCACCACTATTTTTCTTAATTGTATCAAAAATTGAAGAAAAACTAACAGGTTAATATGCCTTTTTTACAGACATCTAACAGCAGCGATTATTTAAAAAGAAGGGTACTAATATTCTCGCTAATACCTGCTACATTTTTTTTAATATTAATTGTACTTCTATTTACTCTCCAAATTATTCGTGGTCCGGATTATGAAAGGCGAGCGAAATCAAATAGGGAGCAGTATGCAATACTACCTGCTATAAGGGGCAAAATATATGATAAAACCGGGAATACTGTATTTGCTACAAATAAGCGTTCCTTTGTTATTACAATTGTTTCCCAGAATTTGCCTGAAGATCTCAATCAGAGGAAGAAATTGTTAAAAAAAGTTGCTAAATTGTTGAATATAACTGAGAAGGATATTATAAAAATTATATCTAAAAGGAAATTCTCTAAATATGGCTCTTATGTTATTAAAAGGGATGTTCCTTTTGAAGTTGTTGCATTTTTAGCAGAGCATAATAGAGATTTTCCTGGAGTTTACTGGAAAAGCAAGCCTGTCAGAGTTTATCCACACAGGGATTTATTATCCCACGTTATTGGTTATGTTGGGTTGATTAGTGAGAGAGAACTGCTTGAAAAGGAAGGTAAAGGCTATAACCTTGAAAGTGTGGTAGGGAAAAGTGGAGTTGAAAAAATGTATGATGGGAGGTTAAAGGGTAAAGATGGTATTATAAGAAGAATTGTTGATGCTTCAAACCAGGTAACAGCTGAAATTATAGATAAGGGTAAGGAGCCAATCCCTGGAGATAACATCTACTTGACAATTGATGGCAATATTCAAAGACTTACAGAGCAGGCACTAGGGGATAATATTGGAGCTGTGATTGTCTCAAGACCTGCAACTGGTGAAATTTTGGCTATGGCTTCCTATCCTCGTTTTGATCCAAATTTATTTGTGGGACAGAAAAATAAAACAGAATTTAAGAAGCTTCTTCTTGATAAAAGAAAACCCTTCTTAAACAGAGCGATTCAGGCGCAGTATCCTGCTGGTTCAATTTTTAAACTCGTGGACTCGATAGCTATCCTGGATACACAAAAGGTTAAACCGGATAAAACTTTTATTTGTGGAGGTGGATACAAACTGGGAAACAGATTTTTCTCATGTTGGTCAAATCATGGAATTGTTGACCTTTATAGGGCAATTGTATTTTCATGTGATTCCTATTTTTATCAGACTTCGCTAATATTAGGCCCTGAAGTAATCGCAGACTATGCTCGTAAACTTGGCTTTGGAAGAAAGCAGGGAATAGATCTTAGTGGAGAAATGACAGGTGTGGTTCCTGATCCGGAATGGAAGAAAAAGGTTTTGGGAGATATATGGTATGATGGAGATACTCTAAATCTGTCAATTGGACAGGGATATTTATTAGTGACACCTCTTCAAATAAATGCCCTTACTAATATAATTGTAAATGATGGCGTATTAATGGTTCCTCATATTGTTGATAAAATAGTTTCTGCAAGGGATGAGAGGATTATATTTAAATCGAGGCCAAAAATACTGATAGATACAGGTCTGGATCAAAAAATATTTGAATGGATAAAATCTGCGATGAGAACTGTGGTTACGGATGGAACTGCTAGATGGGGTGGTGCAGTTTATTCCTGCGCAATGGCCGGAAAAACGAGCAGTGCAGAAGTAATGGGTAGAGAAACCCATTCATGGTTTACGGCTTTTGCCCCTTACGGTTCAAAGGATAAAAAAAGTATAATATCAGTAACTGCAATTGTTGAACATGGTGGGGCTGGAAGTGAATCAGCTGCTCCCATTGTTTCAGAAATAGTCGAAGCAATATTTTCACACAGTGATCTTAAGACAGCAAAAAGAAATATTTGGAAGAAAAGGGCGGAACTTGCAAAAGAAAAGAAAAAAAGACCACAGGATATAGATAGAGTGTTCACGGAGTAACGAAAATGAGTAATCCAATATCAAAAGACAGAATTAAAATAGATTATGTACTTTTAATTACCACTGTTGTACTTATCATCCTTGGTATTTTAACAATATATTCCGTTGGATCTAGTTCATCTGAAATTAGAGCAATGGAGAAACAGTACATAAAACAGATTTATTGGGCTGTAGCAGGATTCATCATATTTGGGCTTTTGCTTTTGGTCAATTATCAGAAATTAGGAGAGCATGCATTTTTAATCTATATAGGGTCTGTATTACTTTTGATTTTGACGCTATTAATCGGCAAAAGAATTAGGGGTTCAAGGTCCTGGATTACTCTGGGAGGTGGCTTCGGGTTTCAACCCTCTGAGTTTGTAAAACTGGGAATCATTCTTTCTTTTGCAAAATTTCTGGAAAAAAATAATGAAAAAATCAAAGACATTAAAACCGTTATATTAGCCCTCTTGATTGTGTTTATTCCGGTTGCTCTAATTTTATTGCAGCCTGACTTTGGAACAGCACTGGTTTATATACCGGTAGCCTTTGTTATGCTCTATTTTGCCGGTATAAGAACATCACATCTACTATCATTCTTAATTATTCTTGCTATAGCAGTTGTACTTCCACTTTTTACGACCTATTTCCAGCTTATTCATTCAAGTAAAACGATGTTTATCGAAACATTAAGTGAAACAACGGTGATTGTGAAAATCTCATTGATCTTTGGAGTTTTGTTTTTAATACTGTTTGGTTTATACAAGTTTGTTAAAAGCGATATAATCTACAGAGCAATGATAATCTTTTTAATATTTTTTGTTGGACTTCTTCTTTCTGCTTTATTGAATGATTTCTTAAAACCTTATCAAAAACAAAGGCTGATTGTGTTTATCAATCCAAAGATAGATCCTTTTGGTTCTGGCTACAATATAATACAATCCAAAATAGCTATAGGTGCAGGAGGACTATTTGGAAAAGGTTTGAAGGGAGGTACTCAGAGCCAACTTGGATTTTTACCCGAGAGATCAACCGATTTTATTTTTTCGATTTTTGCTGAAGAATGGGGATTTACTGGATCCTTTTTTCTTCTGGTGATGTACGCTCTGTTTATATATAGAGGAATAGCTATAATATACAATGCCAAAGACATTTATGGTACTCTCGTAGCCTCTGGTATTGTTGGAATGTTTTTGTTTCATATAATTATAAATATGGGAATGACAGTTGGAATTATGCCTATTACAGGGATCCCACTTCCCTTTATGAGTTACGGTGGATCCTTCCTCATAACCTCTCTGGCATCAACATCTATACTCTTTAATATTGAAATGAGGAGATATCAAAGATAATGAGTATTGAGCTTGAAAAAATTGAAAAAATTCTTCCCTTTGTATCAAAACCTGGAAGATATATAGGCGGAGAGCTTAATCAGATAAAAAAGGCTAGAAAAGATGTAGATGTTACTGTTGTTCTCTCCTATCCTGATATTTATGAAGTTGGGATGTCAAATAGTGCAATTCAGATTCTCTACAGCGTTGTAAATAATGTTGATGGATATATTTGTGAAAGGGTTTTTGCACCGTGGTTGGATTTTGAAAAAGAATTGAGAAATAAGAATTTACCACTATTTTCAATCGAAAGTTATACCCCCCTTGATGAGTTTGATATCCTTGGATTTTCAATTGGCTATGAAATGTTGTATACCAATATGCTTAATATAATGGATCTGGGTAAAATCCCTTTGTTTTCAAAGGATAGAGATAGTAAACATCCGTTAGTGATTGCAGGAGGTCCGGGAATATATAACCCTGAACCAATTGCCGATTTTATTGACGTATTTGTATATGGAGATGGAGAAAATGCAATTTTAGAATTTTTAGCTATATATAAGGAAACACAAAAGCTTGAAAGATATGAACAGCTTAAGAAGTTAAACAGCCTGAACTACTGTTATATTCCTTCCCTGCATGAAAAAGAGAGAAAAGGGGATTTTGTATTTACAAAAGTACCAAGAAAAGTAAAGAGAAAAATTGAGCCTGATCTGGATAAGTTACCCTACCCTGATAAACCGATTGTTCCAATAATCAAAACTGTTCAGGATCGGATAACCATAGAAACTACAAGAGGTTGTACCACAGGTTGTAGATTCTGCCAGGCCGGATTTATCTACAGACCTGTAAGGGAAAGAAGTATTAATAGTATTGATAGAATTGCTGGTACCTCAATAAGTACTACAGGATATGATGAGGTATCACTGGCAGCCTTAAGTATATCCGATTATAGTGAACTCTACAGATTGGTTAGGCAATTAACCGAAAAATACTCAGAGGGAAATGTTTCTATTTCGCTTCCCTCACTCAGGGTCAATAGTACAAGTTTTGAAGTTTTAAAAATGATACAAAAAGTTAGGAAAAGTAGTTTAACTTTTGCGATTGAAAGCCCTGACGAGGATGTGAGAAAAAGAATAAACAAAATGGTTGATGATGAACAGTTGCTCTCATTAATAGATAGCGTCTCTGGTGTTGGATGGAGACTGATTAAGCTCTATTTTATGATCGGTCTGCCTATGGCAACCAAAGAAGGAATAAAAATAGAGAACTTTATCAAAAAACTAATGGATAGATTTCCTAAGCTTAATATTAACGTTAACGTTTCTCTATTTGTACCAAAGCCTCATACTCCTTTTGAAAGGGTAAAACAGATGGATTTGAAAGAAGCAGAAGACATTATTTCTTATCTAAGAAGTAGGTTTCAGTGCTCTAAAGTAAGAATAAAATATCAAAATCCAAAGATGAGCAAAATAGAGGCAATTCTTTCAAGAGGTGATAGGAACGTTGGATCTTTGATTTACTCTGTTTTTAAAGCAGGAGAAAGATTCAGCTCCTGGGATGAAGTATTTAATTACGATTTGTGGGTTGACAATGCTAAATCAATTAAATTGGATGTTGATAAATATCTTGGAGAATTTAACACGGATAATGAATTACCATGGGATATTATTGATGTAGGTGTTAGCAAAAAATTTTTAAGGCAGGAATTTGAAAAAGCAAAAGGTATGATTACTACTGAAAACTGTATATATGGAAGGTGTCCAGGTTGTGGGGTATGCGATAGAGATATAAAAAATACCCTTGAAGTTTATAGATTCATAGAGGGCGATGCAGATCAGAATAAAGAAAGTAAAAGTAATAATGGTTTTAATCGTTACAGAAATGGATTAAATATTAATAAAAATAATACAATAAAAATACTATGTAGATTCAAAAAATCTGGTCTTTATAAATATTTTTCACACCTGGACTTAATTAATTTGTTTATTAAAGTAGGTAGAAGGGCTAAATTACCTTTTAGCTACACTGAAGGTTTTAATCCAAAACCAAGGATTGTAATACCCTTTCCACTACCACTGGGTGTAGAGTCGGAATACGAGTTGATGGAAATAAAACTGGATAACTCCATGTCCCCGGAAAAGATAACTAATAGGTTAAACAAGATATTGCCCGAAGATTTATCAATATTGGATGCAAAAATACTACACGAAAATAAATCCATAGCATCTAAGAGCTATTGCCATGATTATTTTATTTGTTCTGATGATGCTATCCTTATTTTAGCGAATTTAAATAGAGATATGATTAAAAAAGCAGATCTGAAAAATAATTCAGTGTTAGTAGGTTTTGATTATGTGGAAAATGGCATAATTATACGGCTTTTTGGTAATTTAAGTCTAAAGAAAGTTTTTAACATTGATAAATCGCCCGAGATGCTAAGCAAGGCTAAAAGAACAAAAATCTGGGAGGTAATTGACCAGAAAATACACCCATTTATATGATAAATTTTCTTTACTTTTGATACAAGAATTGATATACTACTAAGCGTAAGAAAATTGAGCTCTTTGAACTGCGATGGAATTAGTATTCTAGAAGAGAGTTGATATAAATTAAAACATTTTAGTCCAAGATAAAAAAAATAACAAAGGTCTTGACTTTAAAATCACAATAAATTATATTTCCATTGCTTATGGTAAAGAGTGCCTTGAGAAAAGGATATACCTTTGCTCAAGGTTTTTTATCGCGCAATTTGATCTTTGAAAGATAAATAGCATTGGTAAGGGGAGAGCTCCCGTGATTCCTGATTACATTCAGAATTAAACTATATTTGAGATAGTTAATCACGGAGGGTTTGATCCTGGCTCAGAACGAACGCTGGCGGCGTGTCTTAAGCATGCAAGTCGAACGAGAACCTGTTCGTTGGGTGGCTTGCCAAACTTCGAACAGGGGACAGTGGCGAACGGGTGAGTAACACGTGGGTAACCTGCCCTTGGATGGGGGATAGCTCTAGGAAACTAGGGGTAATACCGCATAACGTCGTTCTATCATAAGATGGAATGATTAAAGGCGCCCTCTGAAAATGGTGCCGTCCGAGGATGGGCCCGCGGCCTATTAGCTAGTTGGTAGGGTAACGGCCTACCAAGGCGACGATGGGTAGCCGGCCTGAGAGGGTGTTCGGCCACATTGGGACTGAGATACGGCCCAGACTCCTACGGGAGGCAGCAGCTAAGAATATTCCGCAATGGGCGAAAGCCTGACGGAGCGACGCCGCGTGGAGGATGAAGGCCTTCGGGTTGTAAACTCCTTTTCACAGGGAAGAATAAGGTTAGGAGTAACTGCCTGACCGATGACGGTACCTGTGGAATAAGCCCCGGCTAATTACGTGCCAGCAGCCGCGGTAATACGTATGGGGCTAGCGTTGTTCGGATTCACTGGGCGTAAAGGGCGTGTAGGCGGCTATGCAAGTCGGATGTGAAATTTTCAGGCTTAACCTGAAAACTGCATTTGAAACTGCGTAGCTAGAGTACCGGAGAGGGAGACGGAATTCCTGGTGTAGGGGTGAAATCTGTAGATATCAGGAAGAACACCGGTGGCGAAGGCGGTCTCCTGGCCGGATACTGACGCTGAGGCGCGAAAGCTAGGGGAGCAAACAGGATTAGATACCCTGGTAGTCCTAGCTGTAAACGTTGTGCACTAGGTGTAGGTAGGTTTATCCTATCTGTGCCGGAGCTAACGCATTAAGTGCACCGCCTGGGGAGTATGCTCGCAAGGGTGAAACTCAAAGGAATTGACGGGGGCCCGCACAAGCGGTGGAGCATGTGGTTTAATTCGATGATACGCGAA
>QNBN01000050.1 GCA_003645695.1 Spirochaetota bacterium
ATTATCTGCTGAGGTAGTAGTTGCTTTTCTAGGAATCATTATGATATTTTAATCTTTTAACATAAGCATATCGCTTTTCTTTGGTTGAAAGTTTTAACCTCTTTAGTTCTCTAAATATAAGCTTATTTTCGATGTTAATACTACCGTATTTCTCATTTTTAAGTAATTCACCGATTTTTTTTGAAGATGCTTCTGGATGGTCTTTTATTATATCCAATATCTTTTGGCTGATTTCGTAATTAACTATATGAATTTTACGGTTTATTTCTTTAGGCATTATAACAGCTTGTTTCCCAGTTTCTTTTAGTTTTTTTAGTTTATAATAGGTACTAGGTGATATCCCGACCAAATTACATGCTTCTTTAACTGAATAGCCTTTGTTTTCTATTAAATTAAAAAGCTCTTTTCTTTTATTGTATTCTAATTCGCTGTATCTCTCCTTCTCTTTTATCACAACAAAGGTTATATCATCCGATTGTGGGGCACCTTTTGTGAATTTTTTAATATCGTTCATCAAAGCGTCTGAAAACTCTTCAGCGCTTAAATCTTTATTTTTTTTAATACTTTCAAGAAGGCGATTTTCACTATACTCTTCTCTTTCTGGATTCATAGCTTCGGTTATACCATCTGTATATATTAAAAGGATGTCTCCTTTATCCAGTGCAAGTTTTTCGCTTGTTATACTTTTTTGAAAAAATTTCGGATTTCCGAGATTCAAACCTATGGGAAATCCTTTTGGATTTAGTCTGTATATACTATCTGTTTCAGCTCTATATAAGATCATTGGATTATGACCTGCACTTGCATAATTAATAATTCTTTTTTTTGAGTCAAGGATAACATAAAAAAGTGTTATATACATCCCTTTTTTAAACTCTCCATCTAACGTAGTGTTTAGCCTTGATAATACTTCTGAGGCTATTTTTATACCTCTTGCTTCCAACCTTAAGGCAGTCCTGACAATACTCATTAAAAAGGCACCTCCTATACCTTTTCCAGAAACGTCGCCTACGGCAATACCAATTGAGTTCTCATCAACATAAAAGAAGTCGAAATAATCTCCTCCTACTTCCATTGCAGCCTGATATCTTGCTGAGATGTCATAGCCTTCAGTATGAGGTATCTCTCTGGGCAAGAGAGTTTGTTGTATATTTTGTGCCAGCTGCATTTCTCTCTTAAGTCTTGCTTGATCGGTAAGTTTGGTTTCAGAATTTTTTAGTTCTCTCATCATTTTATTGAATGCAGTAGATATTTCTGCAAATTCACCATATCCTGTGAAATGAAATCCTCCTGAAACACCTTCCTTACTTACCCTGTAAAGTTCCTCAGTAATTTTTTTGATTGGGGTAATGAACATGTTGCCCATAAAGCTTATACCGATTATTCCAAGTACCCAGAATAAAACCATGTAAAGTAATATTTTACTTTTATTTATTTGATGATTAATTGAAGCTATCATTTCAGATTTTGGGATTGTAAAATAGGTTTTTCCGATGAAAATATCAGAAATCCTAATTGGAGCGGAAATATATAGGTAATTTGAACCACTGCTATCCTTATATTCCTGAACTAAATAATTTTGTTCAATCAGCGGTAAAACACCAGGGGGTGGTTTATATATTTTTCCAATTCTCCTTACTAAACTATCGGCAATTATTATTCCGTTTTTGTTTATCACGACGATTCTTTTTATTGAAGGCTTACTTTTCATTATTTTGAATATCTGCTCTTCAACTATTATATTCCTTTCGTCCATTAAAAACTCTGAAACCCCTGCTGAAAAGTTCTTAATTAGAGATATATAACTCAATATATATTCTCGAGATAGAATCCTTTTTTGGGATATCTTTGCTAAGAAAAACATTCCAATAGTGAGAATTGATATGATAAGCGTAGAAATAATTGCAAACCTTACTCTAATTGTCATTTTTGAAGGTTTGAAATTGTTGGATATTATTTCAATTAAACTTGGTTTTGCTTCAACTTTATTAATTATGGTTAAAATGTTTCTGTTATTTTCTCTTTTATACTGCACATTATCGTTTAATCGTCTTACTAAGAATATTCCAAATCCGCCTTTACGCCTCTGCTTTATATATGTGTCAATATCTGGGTCGTTCACATTACTGTAATCAAATGGTACACCCTCATCGATTATTCTGGTTGTTACTGTATTATTTGATCTTTCAATTTCTATTATGATATTTCCGGGTGAGGCCATATCTTTGTAGGCATATCTAATTATGTTAGTGCAGATTTCGTCAACAGATAATTTAAAACCATTTATTTGCCTCAGGTTTAATCCGAACTTTTCTCCGTACTTGACGGCAAAATCTCTAATTTTTGAAAGGTATTTTGTTTCGGCAGGTATTGTTAAGGTTGTTTTTTTCTTATTTCCTAATAACATAAAAATCCTGTTAAGTAAGGATTGAAAAAAATTGTAACAGAGATTTTGTTAGATAGAGAATAAACTTTTTAATTATGGTTTTAACATCTATATATACTATAATAAAATAAAGATAAAAAAAGTAAATTTATATTTACTGAAAATATTTAAATTATTTAGTAGAACAAAGAATTAATTACTGAATGATTTTTTATATATGAAAAGACGATAGTTTGATTTATATTTTGACGTGAAAGTAAAAGCTCAAAAGAGTAATTAGAACTGATGGGAAACTATCGCCCCAGCAAAATTGAAAATTAATCGTGCAGTTTTATGGTATTTTATACCAGCGTTTTCTATTGACTTTAATAGCGGAATTTAAGATATAATTAGAGTTGCAAAATATTTATTGATACTTAATTCTAATTTTTTATGGGTGTAAAACGAATAGGCACGCCGATGCTGTAAAATCTTAATTAAAGTTTACTTGCCTATTCTTTACCTAATCAATAAATGCAGTTAGTTAGGGATTTTAGTGTATTATATTACTTGATTTGGAAGAATGAGCACATGTCAGAAAGATTATACCCTGAAAAGCCTATGGTAGGAGTTGGAGCAGTTATATTTAAAAATGATGAGGTTCTTCTTATCAAAAGGGGTAATCCGCCTCTTGCTGGAGAATGGTCTATACCAGGGGGAAAACTGGAAGAAAATGAATCAATTATCGAGGCTGTCAAAAGAGAGATAAAAGAAGAGTGCAATGTTTTGGTCGATATTGATGATTTAATCGATATGTTTGAGTACATTGAAAAGGATGAGGAAAACAGGGTGAAGTACCATTTTATCGTGTTTGATTTTAAAGCCCAATATTTGAAGGGCAAACTTAATCACCTCTCCGATGCATCAGCGGCCAGATGGGTAAAGTTAAATGATATAGATAAATATAAAATGAAGAAAGATGCAAAGAATATGATTATGAAGGCTTTAAATATGTAAAATTTTCTAATTATCTTGACCTTGTTACACCTCTTCTCTCGCAAATATCCCTCAGTCTGCATCTAGAACAATAAGGAGATACGGGTGTACATATATTTTGTCCGTAGGTTACAAGAAGATCATTGATCTCTATCCAGTATTCCTTAGGAAGCTTTTCTCTAAGTGCCATTTCTGTCTGTTCGGGTGTTTTGGTATTTACATAACCGAGCCTATTGCTTATTCGATGGACATGTGTATCTACACAAATACCCTGTTTGTTATAACCAAGGGTTACAACCAAATTCGCGGTTTTTCTTCCAACTCCTGGCAACTTCAGAAGTTCCCCAATTGTATCAGGGACATTTCCATCATATTTTTCAACTATCATTTTTGATATATTATGGATATTCATAGCTTTTACTTTATAAAATCCTGCTGGGTAGATCAGATTTTCTATTGTTCTTATTGGGAGTGTTAACATATCTTCTGGAGTATGAGCGGCCTCGAATAATCTTTCAGATGCTTCCTCAGTGGTTTTATCTTTTGTTCTTAGAGAGATTACTGTGGAAATTAAAACCCTGAAGGGATCTCTTTTTTTTGCAATTTTTGTTACTATGGGTTCTTTCAGGGTTTTCACCTCTTCTCTCAGGATAGATACAACCCTGTGTATATCATAATTTTCCATTAATTAATCCTGAATTATAAATACTTTACTACAACGTGAAGTATAGTATAATATAACAAAAGTTTAATATGTGAGTGCAATAAACTGTTAAAAGGATAACGAAGTATTATTATGAAAAGTATTAGATGAGGTAGATTATAGATGCTATGAATAAAGAGAAAACATAAGCTGCAAGTGGAGGGAAACAAAATCGTTGTAAACTAATTTAATTTTAGTTTTATCTGGATTATAGTTACATTGTAGTTGATGTTGTAGGATAAGTATGAAGATCTTAAAATTAATGAAAGGATTTTTATTTTTATGGAGGATGTTAAGCATAGAAAAAGCATAATGGATAAAATTAAAAAAAATGTATCTCTATCTGGGTATACAACATTCAAGGTAGGAGGTCCCGCAGATTACCTTGTTGAAATTGTGAATGAGTTTGAGTTTAAAGAGGCTATCCAATGGGCAATTGAGAGAGACATTAGGTACTTTATTCTTGGAAAAGGATCAAATGTTCTTTTTAGCGATGATGGTTACCGGGGTCTTATAATATATACTGGTAGATATAAAAGAATTTTCAGAATAGATAATAGGATTATTGCTGAGGCTGGGGCTATGATAGATGAGTTAATAGATTATGCAACAGATAATTCTCTTACAGGTCTTGAGTTTTTAGCCGGACTGCCAGGGAGCGTTGGCGGAGCTGTTTACATGAATGCTCGTGCTTATGGAGGTGAAATCTCCAGGGTGATTACTGAGGGGAGAGTATTGATTGTTGATGAGAAGGATAAGAAAATTAAAGAGGCTAAGTTAAACAGAGAGGCTATGGATTTTTCGTATAAAAAATCAATATTTCAGAGTGGAAATATCTATTTGATGGATGCTGTATTTTACTTAAAAAAAGGAAATCAGCTGGAAATTAAAGAGAAAATATCGGAAATAAGGACATTAAGAAAAAGTAAAGGAGAATATCTTTTTCCAAATGCAGGGTGTATTTTTAAAAATGATTATTCAGCAGGAAAATCATCCGGCAGGATAATTGATGAATGTGGCCTTAAAGGGATGAGGGTCGGAAAAGCTGAGGTTTATGAAAAACATGCAAACTTTATAATAAATAAAGGTGGTGCTAACGCTTCAGATATATATAAATTAATTAATTTTATAGAAGAAGAGGTCATGAGAAAAACAGGTATTAAACTACAGAAGGAGATTGTGCTGGTTGGGTTTGATCAATAAAACTATGATTATATTGTAGAAATTATAATTTTGTGTGTTATATTTGGTAATATGGATATGAAGGTTTTTTTTAAATTAATCCTTTTTATAAATATTTTCTTCCTGGCTATAATGCTGCCATCAGTGCCTATTTTTTCAGACGAAGTTGGTGGTGTTGAAAATGTATTTAGTTATGGTTCTGGCTTAAGAGCTCTTGGCATGGGAGGAGCTTTTACTGCAATGGAGGGGGATCCTTCTCTTATTTACTGGAATCCCGGTGCAATGGCTTTTAATCAATATAAAGAGATCTCTTTTTATGGAACTAAAACTATAGCTGATAGCTACTATTTCGGTGGATTTTATACGAATCCAACTCTGTATATGGGGACACTCAGCCTTGGTTCAATGGGTATATATACAAGTGGAATAGAATCGTATGATGAAAATGGATTACCCATTTCTACGAACCACAATAATTATCTCCATTATCAAATATTGCTATCCTATGGTTATAAATTTAGTTGGGGTCTGGGTCTGGGAGCAACGGCAAAAGTTGAACAGGAGAGATTGCTGGATTATTCCGGTACTGGGGCTAGTTTTGATCTAGGAGCTTATTTTAGACCGAGGTCAATCGGTTGGTTTTCTATAGGCGTGGCTGTTCAGGATGTATATGGTACTGGTATAAAACTTGGAACTGATTATGAGGCAAATACAAGAATTTACAAAATTGGTATAGCAACAAACTTTAAAATTGGTAAGAAAAAAGCTACTCGTTTGTCTTTTGATTTTGATTCAAGATTCTATAACGATAATTATAATCCTACTCCTGGGGCACTTCTATATGATTTCAGTTTTGGTGCAGAGCTTTCATTCTCGGATATTTTTATGATAAGAGCAGGGTATAAAAATTTTACTCCAACATCCTTTAATGATCTCCCTATGGGGATATCTGTTGGTCTTGGATTTAGGCAGTGGGGATTCGGAGTTGATTATGCTGTTACATTTGAGGATCCAGAATGGCAGGGAACTACAGAGCTTTTGATGAGGCTTGGAATAAGCTATAGATTTGGCAGGAGCATTGATGAGAAAAAAAAGATCGAAGCGCAGAAAATTGAAAAGCAAATTGAAGAGGGTATCAGGAAAGCAACAATGCAGTATGAAGAGAAATTGAATGAACTCAAGGGTAAGTATGAGCAGGAAAAAGAACAGCTTGTCCTACAGTTTGATGAGAAATTAAAGGAAAAGTTACAGGAAGTAGAAAAGAGCTATGGAACAGAAAAGGAAGAACTGATTGCAGATCTAACGGCACAATTTGAAGCTGAAAAGAAGAAAGCTATAGAAGAGCTTGCTAAGAGGTATGAAAATGAAAGACTGCAATTACAGCAGCAACTTGTACAGGAGAGGTTAGCTTTCTCACAAAGGATACAGGAACTTCAAAAAAAGTATGAAGAGGAAAAAGCAACAATAGCCAAAAAGATTCAGGCAGATGAGAGTTTTAAATCTGAACATTACGCAAAGGGTTTGCAGCTACTAGCTGATGGAAATTACAAAGAAGCCCTTGTAGAATTTGAAACTGTTGCAAGATTTGATCCAAATTATTTAAAAGTTAAAGAATACATAAATAGAGCAAAAGGTGGGATGACTTCAATTCGTAGCTATAGTCCGCAGATTATGGAAATCTACTATAAAGGGGTGGATCTATTTGTTCAGAAAAAATATCTGGAAGCTATTCAGGAATGGAAGAAAATACTTAAAATTGACCCATATAATAAGCTTGCCTTAAGAAATATTAAAGAGGCTGAGGATCGATTAAAGAGACTTGAAAAGCTTGAAGCAAATAAGTAAGGCCAGATATAAATTTCATCTTTTTCTAATCATTATTTGGATAAAAAATTAATTTTAGTACAATTAATTGATTGAAAAGGAAATTTAATACCTGCCGATTGATCATCAATATTAATTTCTCTCAGAGAAATAGATTTATGGTTTATCGTGGTTTTATTCATTTAAATAAGGTTTCTTGTACAATCATTTAAGGTTTACTAAAATACTAAAATGTTTAAGGGTATTTAAATATAGTTTTTTTTAAAATTTATAGCGTAAACTATTTCAGCTAATTATTATCAATATTATTTAAAAACCTTATTTAAGAGGTGGGCTTATGAATGGCTACCAAAGGATAAAGGCCGCCTTTGATGGAGAATGGCCAGATAAGGTTCCTGTTATGCTTCACAACTTTATGATGGCAGCACAGGAGGCTGGTTATACAATGGCCGAATACAGGGATGACCCTAAAAAGATAGCTGATTCCTTTATCAAATCTGTAGAAAAGTATGAATACGATGGGATACTGGTAGATGTTGACACTGTAACTTTAGCAGGTGCCGTGGGTGTTCCTGTGGATTTTCCAGAGAATGAACCTGCAAGAAGCAACAGAGGAAATTTAACAGATATTGAAATGGTTAAGGGTCTGGATCATCCTGATGTTTCGAAATACAGGTATGTACAGAACTGGGTTGAGGGAGTAAGACTTATCAAAGAGTATTTCGGGGATGAAGTTTTTTTGAGGGGCAATTGTGATCAGGACCCTTTTTCATTGGCCAGTATGATGAGAGGTGCTGAAAACTGGATGTTGGACCTGCTTGATGCTGAGCATGAGAATTTGGTTTTTCGCTTATTGGATTACTGTTTTGAAGCTACTAGCCAGTTCATTGATTTGATGAGCCAAACTGGCTGCCATATGGTTTCTAACGGTGACAGTCCAGCCGGGCCAGAGCTCATTTCTCCTTCAATGTACAAAAAGTTTGCATTCCCCTATGAAAAAAAGGTAGTAAATGAAGCACACGAGAATGATTTGCCATATGGTCTTCATATATGTGGGGATACCTCCTTAATAATTGAAGATATGATTGAAACAGGAACAGATGCTGTTGAGATAGATTATAAAACCGATATAAATATTGCCCATAAGGTTTGCAAGGACAGGGTAGTTTTTATAGGCAATATAGATCCATCAGGGGTAATTGCGATGGGAACCCCAGAATTAGTCAGAAAGAAAACGAAAGAGCTTTTGGAGATATACAGCGACTCACCGAAGTTTATTTTAAATGCGGGGTGTGCCATACCTCCCATAACTCCAGAGGAAAATATAAAGGCAATGATAGAAGTGGCAAGGGAGTTTAGATAATTGTCTTCCTACTAAAGATAAACCACTTGGAGTGGTCTCCAAGTATTATTTTATTAATTATGATTCTTGGTTAAAACTTAAAGTTTGGATCTTTTATGACAATACCACTTTCTCTAGAACTATTTACTATTTTTAACAAATTGATTCTCAGAAATAAATTGAGCTTTATAATTTGCTCCATTTTTTTTGAGCAATGAATAAAAAGCTCTTAAATGATTTCTAGAACCTTTATTAAGATTTTGAAAAACTATTTTAATGTCATCATTATCTGTTTTAGATATAAACTCTTCAAGGTCTTTTATATCTAAATCTTCAACTGTTGCACTGATTTTTAATGTATCTATCAAAGATTTATTTCCTTTAGATGAAAGGTCATTATAGATCTTTTGAATCTCTGGATTAGCATATTTACCAGGTATATCGGTTTTAATTGGATCCTTGAGGTTGTATCTGGAAATTAATATACCTACCGTATTCATATGAGTAGCCTCAGCTCTAGCAATATTAGAAAAAATTGGATGGTTCCATTTTTTATGTAAGTAATTATAGACATCCTTGGCTAATTTTTCCACTTCTATCATCTGAAGAATACCTGTTATTTCAATACTATCAAGCTCTTTTTTTGGTATATCATTGATAATCTTAGAAAATTGAGTGTTTTTTTACAGGTGTTATATTTTTACGATTGAACCTGCGGTTATTCACATTTCTATTGTATTCTCCACTTTAATCTGCAAACAAAAGTACTGATGTGAAAGTAAAAATAATAAATATCAAAATTGTTCTGGTTAAAATGTTATTTTTCAGGATAATTTCCTTAAAAGTTTTTTTTATTAGTCTACTCTGAAAAGATAAAGTATTGTCATTTTAAGCCTTGGTTTATCAAGGCAATAAATCTGTAATTCCTTATATTTTACAGATTTCGTTAATATACTCAAAATGACAAACAATCGGTTTTTATAGTAAGCTCATTTATTTTTTATCATTTCTATTAAATCAGAAACTGATTTGTTGTATTTAATACTTATTTCTTT
Source organism: Spirochaetota bacterium (assembly GCA_003645695.1). GTDB lineage: Bacteria > Spirochaetota > B62-G9 > B62-G9 > B62-G9 > B62-G9. The sequence goes on from QNBN01000050.1 coordinate 9,468, forward strand.
TAATGTCTGATCTTTTGTTACTATAATACACTCATTTTTTAATAAATTAATAATTTTCTCTGGGTTTACCATTATATTCATTGCTAATTGCATATATCGTTTTTTTACCGTAACCATAACCTTCTGTTTCTTCGGTTATATTGATTTCATTGTTTGTTTTTATATGTTCTATATTTTCTATTAAAATGGAATATGTATTATCAGGTGATGTATTATATATTTTTGAAATATCAAACAAATTTTCATTATTATTAGATACAATAATTTTTTTTGCTTTAAGAATGTTTTTCGCTTTGTCAGTATCTATCCCAATTGTATTTGTAAATTCCTCAAAACTTTTTAGTTCTAAATGAGGGATTATCAGTTCTTCTTTGCTTTGGCTCCATGAATTTTTTAGTTTATCACCAAAATCCATTACCTTTTTAAAAGGAAAAAAATTTAAGAGGATCCCTGCTAAAAAAGCAATAATTACTATTGTAGATATAATCAATTCTTTTCTTAATCTAAAACCAGTTTTGATTTTCTTTTTTATATAATTGATAATAGGGCGCCGGTTATATGAAATATGTAAGATACCAAAAATAATAAAAAGATAACCAAAAATTGTATGTAGAGCTTCCCAACCAGCTTTGTCTATTCCAAAAAGATTCCAATTCGTCCAGTTTGCTATTCTCCCAGGTGGTACAATATATAACACAATACCAGTTATCATTTGAATGATAAAAGTCCATACTAAAATTAATGAAGTAAAAGATCTAAAGTTAAATTTTGTTTTATCCATTTTAAAACTCCTAGTATATTATCTGTTATCTTGTTAAATAGAAGTTATGCTTATACCACAATTGTGTCAATTACAGTATTGTAAATATTTGTAACTAAATTGTTAAAAAATGTTAAAAGAAGGTAATTACAAAAAGCAATATTTTTAATATTAGAGGTGTTGTTCCTATTAAAAAAATTTATATATTTGATGTTTGGTCAATTTACTTTACTTTTCATTCATAAGATAAGTATCAATAGCCTGAGCTGCACGGTGGCCATCTGCTATAGCATGAATAACATCAGGACCATGTACAATATCACCACCTGCAAAGAGCCATGGTAAAGGCGTTCTTCCGTACTCATCTGTAATAATCTTTCCGCGTACTATCTCAAGTTTTTTCATTATTTCTTCTCCAAGGTAGCTGTAGTCTGGTGCCTGGCCTATGGCTTCAACTATCATTTCTCCTGAATAATCCTCAACATCACTCTCATCATAAGTAGGATTAAATTTCCCCTCTTCATCAAATATCTTTACACATTTAACCGTTCTTAGGCCTTTGACCTTATGGTTATTATCAAATAGTACCTCTTTTGGTCCCCTTCCGGGTTTAACAGTGATTCCTTCTTCCTGACCCTCGATTATTTCTTCCTCATCCGCTAACATTTCATCTCTCTTCTCAAGACAGGTTAGTGTAATTTTAACTTCACCGTATTTTTTCTTCTGGACCCTTGCAAGAGAGCGGGAAATATCAAATGCAACATTGCCACCTCCAATGACCACTATCTCTTTGCCAAGCCAAAAATCCTCACCAGATGATATTTTTTCCAATAAAGGCAATGCTTGATAGCATCCTTCAGAGTCAATACCTGGAATTCTGGTGGAACGTCCCTTCATAAATCCTGTTCCTATAAAAACTGCATCAGCGGTATTTTTTATTTCTTCAAAAGAAATATCTTTACCAACGGTAGTATTAGTTTTGATTTCAACACCCATATCCTGAATTATTTTGATATCTTTATCAAGTGCTTCATGCGGCAACCTGTATTTTGGAATACCATACCTCATTATTCCACCAGCCATGGGTTTTGCTTCATAAATAGTAATTTTGTAGCCCATTAATGAAAGATAGTAGGCTGCTGATAATCCAGAAGGACCAGAACCGACAATTGCAATATGATGCTGTTTTTTTGAAGAAGCAAATACCCGGACTATATCTTCAATGTGCTTTACATCAACATTATCCACTGCATACCTTTTAAGCCAGCGGATTGCAACCGGTTCGCCTCGTTTTCCCAGAGAACAGACAGTCTCACATTTATGGGTACACACTCTTCCGCAAACTCCTGGAAGTGGATTATCAGTATAAATCTCCTTTACGGAATTCTCTAACTTATCCTCATATATATAGTTGATATAATCGGATATCTTCATATGAGCAGGGCATATATCTTCACACAACTTGCACTCAAGACATCTTTCAGACTCTTCCTTTGCCTTCTCAGCAGTATATCCCTTAACCTCTTCAATAAAAGAGTTTATCCGTACTTCAGAGGGCTCAATATCCATAGGTGTTCTTTCAGGTTCAAATAGTGCAAAATCAAGTTCAGAAACAAATCCCTCATAGTTGGCCCTTCTATGGCCAAGGTTAGCCTGAAAAATGGAATATTTATCTTTGGTAACAAAATGCTCTTTATCTAACTTTTCATCCTTTGGAAGATAAACAAAACTCTCTGTTCCATGATCGATATGAAGGTAATCCCTGGAAAGCCTTAAGGCTCCGGGAGGACAGATATCTACACAAAGCCCACAGTAACAGCACCTGCCATAATCTATCTGAGGACGCTCAGCTTTTTTCCCAGTTTCCACCGGCAAATCCTTAATCTCAACCATTGTAATTGCCTGGGTAGGGCAAATATCAGCACAGTTCCCGCATCCGGTACATTTCTCCCAATCGTTGAGATGAAAACCCCGGTATCTAGGAGCAGCATCCCTCGTTTCGAATGGAAATCTGAATGTTAACGGTTTTTTAAAGAGATATTTTATAGATTTAGCCGGTCTTAAAGCACTTTTTTTTTCAGTATTGGATTTCATTATAAAATCCTCCCTTATCTATCTATTTCAGGTGGAACTACATATAGGCTTATCATTATATTACCGACATCAGATATATTGGCACCCTTAAGAAGTTTTTCGAGAATAGGTATTCCATGGGTAAATGATGGGGTTCTAAAAAATATTCTGTACGGATTTTTACCGCCGTTGCTTACAACATAGGCGCCGAGTTCCCCTCTCGAAGATTCAATCCTAACATAAGTTTCACCCTTGGGAATTTTCCATTTAAAGGGATTAGGTGTTCTTTCATAAACCTTACCTTTAGGTAGATTTTCTATGCACTGCATTATTATATGTGCGCTCTGTATCATTTCATCATGAATTACCCAGAGTCGAGAGTATGCATCTCCATCTTCTCTTGTCGGGACTTCAAACTTAACCTTATCATAGGCAGCATATGGTTCAACCTTCCTTATATCGTAAGCCATCCCTGTAGCCCTTAAAACCTGTCCTGTTGCACCCAGTTCTATAGCCTCTTGGCGGGAAATTTGACCAATCCCCTTTGCCCTTTTATAAAAAAGTTTGTTTTCAAATAGAGCTGCATCAAAATCCGGAACATGATCTGCCAGTGTTTTAATAAAGTTCATTACCTTTTCTTCGAATCCATCTGGAAGATCTCTTCTAACTCCTCCGGGGCACATGTATATATGATAAACACGACCGCCGGTGAGCTCTTCAAAGAGATCAAGTACGAAATCTCTATATGCCATTGCCCACTGAGCAACCGTATCGAAACCGAGCATGTTTGCATAAGCCCATGCACCAAATAGGTGCGATGCAAGTCGAGATAGTTCAAGAACTATAGTTCGAATATATTGAGCCCTTTCCGGAACCTCAATTCTTGCAAGGCTCTCAACTCCCATCATATATATCATCTCCATGGAATCAGGTTCTACAACGTTTATCCTGCAAGGCAGGGTGAGGTTCTGTGTCCATGATCTGTACTCCATAAGTTTTTCAAATCCTCTATGTAAATATCCGGGATTTGCTTTGGCTTCAACGATTGTGTCTCCCTCTACAGAAAGCGTAATGCTGAAGTTTCCAACCATGCCAAGGTGTTGAGGACCATGGTAAAGTTCAAGTTCTCTGGTAATCATTTATATTCCTCCAGAGTTGGGATAGAATCAAAAGTATTCTTTACGTATTCTCTACTGTCAAAATCCTTCTTAAAAGGATGAAACCTTTGCCAGTTATCAAGGAAAAGAGGAATTAACCTTGGATTTCCTTCAAAAACAATTCCAAAAAGCTCATGGATTTCTCTTTCGTAATCCGTTGCATTTTTAAAAATTGGTATAATCGATTTATATGTAGGATCATTCCTCGGTATTCTAACCTGAATTATTATACGAAGGGGAGTATTGAAATTCCCAACCTGATATACTAATTCAAACTCATTTTCGTCTATCCAGTCCACACAGGTTATCATAACAAGATAGTTAAATCCATTATCTTTCAGATATTCAAGCAATCTAAAAAGTTCTTCTTTAGGAGTTTGAATATACATCCTATATTTACTGGTATATGATACACCAGTATTGCTAAAATTATCAATTATTTCTTTGGCTAATTCCTCATTCATTTTTTCTACCCTTATTAACAAAGATTCTAAATAGTCAATTTCTCATTTTTATCTTCTATAGGAAATAGGGGAGGCCATGGAAGTTTTCCAAAATGCTTCTCCTGATTTTTTCTGTACTACTCGTAATTATCCATGTATATATTATATCCTGTTGCTGCTCCATAATCTATCAAGAACCAGAGATTAGTAACGCCAATAA
>QNBN01000051.1 GCA_003645695.1 Spirochaetota bacterium
GGACAGTGTTAGTTCCTGGGACCGTTAAAGCTAAATCCACTCCTCTTCCCCAGTACTCCAAACCGCCTTCGAGAATGGGAACAATCCTTTTTGAATTAGTTTTTATCGCAAAATTAACATTTACGCTAGAGAATTCTTTAAACTCAACAAGCTCTCCGGTTTCAACTTTTACTTCTTTTATATTTTGAGCATTTGTTAAACTGCTTTCTATTAGCCTATTATCCACATAAGGAGACCGAAGGATGAAAGGCTTAACAGTTTTAAACTCATTGGTAATTACATTGATAACCTTTAGATAAATCGGGAGCATATATTTTACTTCAAAATCTCTGCTCCCAGGCATAAAAATAACCATCAAATCATCAGGGAGAACTGATATTTCAGACCTCACTCTATTTCTATCCCCGAATACCTTTATAGAACTGTAAACAAGATCTCCAGTTACGAAAATCTTATCCGAGTGATCCTCTTTTTTTGTAGATTTATTTTTCACATATTCACTACGAACAAATATTTTCTCATACCTTTTAATCCATCCCGGATTATTTGTATATGCATATAACTGATAATTACCTCTGGTTCTGAACTTAAATAAGACTGGATGTAGAAGGTCTCCACCAAGTGAGATTATTATTCCCCTCCTCTTTAATCCATATCTTTTAATACGATTAAACCCGAAAAGTAACTTAAGATAATCAGATGAGGTTATAACTCTATCAAAAAGACTTAATTTAGATGCATAAATATGCTCCGTTCCTGAACTAAACTGGCAGGGATGAATAATCAAAACAACGTTGTATTTTTTTCTTAATTCATCATGATTTTTTATCCTCTCAGCTACCGGAAAAACCCAGGTTGATATTTCACCAGGTCCATTTGAAAAAAGTATAAGGTCTTCCTTCTCTACAGTAGATTTTTGATGTTCATTCATATATTCTTTTTCCCTCTCTAATACCTTCAAAATACGCGCTATACCTGAACAGCAATCTTTTAAGACCTCTTAATTTTACTCTATTCTTTTTTAAGTATTTTTGAACCATACCTTTCGTAAATATATTTATAATAAAGGGTAAAAATCTACTTTCTACTAGAGTAAATCTTTTTACCCATGGTAGAGGATGATTAACATAAAAATATACCGCAGTTACACCTCTTTCCTTTTCCTTATTATAAAGTGCGACAGGGTCAATACAATCTGAAATAGGGTTATAATGATAACCATAAATAGGTTTTTTTACTGATTTTAGGCCCATCTCATTAAGATGAACTCCAAGATCAAAGTCTTCCCAGCCATATATTTTATAATTTTCATCAAATCCCCCAGCTTTTTCTATATACTCCTTTAGAACACTTGCATTTCCTGTAGCTAAAAATGCGGTGTTAATATCCCTGAGTTTCCATTTTGCTGAAAAGGGATTGTTTAAATCATCGATGTTTATAACCCTTCCCATTATAACAAGCATATCGTCAGCATGGTGGGCTTGAATATGTTTACCTATATAGTTTTTCTCCACAAATATATCATCATCTGAAAATATTATTAACTCACCCTCGGAAAATTCGACTCCCACATTTCTGGCAACCGATCTCCCTGATTTTTCAATTCTTATATATTTTATTTCTGGATTTTCAAGATAGTTACCAGAACTCAAAATTTGATTAAGGTTACCAATTCTTGTTTCATTTATGATTTCTCTATGATTCTTTCTGAGTTTTGTTTCTTCAATAGCAATATTTTGAAGCTTGCTGAAAAGATCTTTAGTTCCGTCCGAAGAACCATCATCTACAATAACAAGTTCAAAATTCTCGTTTGTACCTCTCTGTTTTAAAAACTCAACCAGAACTTTTACCAAAATATCTTTCCTATTATAGGTTGGAATTACTACAGATGCTTTCATTAAAATATCTCAAATTTATTATGGTTTTATGGTTTTATTTATTTAAAAAATTCCCTAATAGTTTCAATAATATACTCCTTTTCCTCCGGGTAGAGCTCAGGAAATATTGGCAGAGAAAATACCTTTTTACTTATTTTTTCAGCAACAGGGTAATCTCCTTCACCATTACCGAGGTTTGAAAAAGAAGGTTGTAAGTGAAGCGGGATAGGATAGTAAATAGCTGTAGGGATTCCCCTTGAGTTTAGGTATTTGGTAAGCTCATCCCTTCTGTCGCTTAAAACAGAGTATTGGTTATAAACATGAATACCGTCAACCTTTTTGATTGGAACTCTTAAAAGTTCCTTAAGGTTATTGTTGTAATATTCAGAGTTTTCAATCCTCTTTTTTGTCCATCCATCCAGATGTCGGAGTTTTACATCTAAAACCGCTGCCTGAATTGCATCAAGCCTTCCATTAAAGCCGATTCTTGTATGATGATACCGTGAAGCTGATCCATGTTCCTTTACCTGTCTAACAGTGTCAGCTATAGTATCGTCATTCGTACACACCATTCCCCCATCTCCAAAGGCTCCAAGATTCTTTGAAGGAAAAAATGAGAGACATCCAGCATCTCCAATACTGCAGGCAGCTCGCCCTTTATAGGATGCTCCAATAGATTGCGCAGCATCTTCAATAACCTTTAATCCATATTTTCCTGCTATCTCCATAATAGAATCCATCTCTGCCATCTGACCAAAAAGATGAACTGGAATTATGGCTTTGGTTTTTGAATTTATCTTCTTTTCAATAAGATCAGGATTTATATTAAAAGTTTCTTCATCTATATCTACAAAAACCGGTTTTGCCCCCAAAAAAGATACTACTTCTGCAGTCGCAATAAATGTAAAGGGCGAAGTTATTACTTCATCTCCCTGGTTTACGCCAACAGCCATTAGAGAAGCAAGAAGAGCATCCGTTCCAGACGATACCCCTATCGCATGCTTAACACCTACATAATGTGCAATATCTTTTTCAAAGTTCTCAACCTTTTCTCCTCCTATATACCTACCGCTTTCAACTACTTCCCTAACAACCTGATCAATTTCCTCTTTTATACTTTGATACTGCCTTTTTAAATCTAAAAATGGTACCTGCATGTAGAATCTCCTTTCAGAAAATTGCTTGAGTATATTTTTGCACTAGGTCAATAAAACTATCTGCTATTATAAAACTGGGTATTAAAATTAACATCTTTTATCTTTTTTAATCCGATAGAAATTGTATAGGTATTGTTCCAAACATATCTATTTTTATCGTATGATATTTCCCTTCTCCCGGTGTAATCAAACTTAAGTTCCCATTCATGAAGGTCATGAGTCAATCCAAAGTTTATCTCTTTCAGTTTAAAGTTTGATTCTTTCCTATCATCAACGTTAAAAAAATTGAATGATTTGGCAAGATCTACCAAGGGATTTAAGCTTTTAACACCATTTTTCTTTGCAACGGTAGGTATATATTTCCATATAGAATCATTCCTTGATAAAAAGCCAACATAAAAATTCAGAAAAGGAAAAATCTGACATTCCATAGTATAACTTGATGTAAGTGAATCCACTATTGGGTCTAAAAAGTTATGATTCCACGCTATATGCCAGTCAATATCAAAATCTACACCCCATAGATTGATGCTCTTACTTCTATAATCCAGAGCAAGATTGTTTATTTTAAAACGGCTGTATGCAATATCATAAATCAAGGTATTTTTAATTAAAACATTTGTAACTGGCTTTAAAGTTGTAGTATTGATTAAAGGATTAAATCTATCTGTAGAAAAATTTATTGATTCATATCGATCATTATCCCAATCATAAACCGGCTTTAAATTATACGAGGTTTCACTTATATTTTCAATTTTCCAGAAATTAAAATAAAATTCAAATGAAAGCAAACTTTCTCTAAAATTACCATATGTATAGTAATCTCTTGAACCTGCAATCTTATACTTAAGATGATAATCTGTTTGTAGATATAGTTTACTTGATCCAAATGTGATACCATTAATCAAATCCGTATAAGCCAGGGTATTCTGATTGTCATTTAATTCTTCATCTTCCGTCGGATTTAAATGACGCTGCATATTAAACCCGAGTCCAATTCCGTATTTTAACGATAAATAATTGGCTATCGAATATTCGTTATCCAATTTTGAAATACCCGAACCTTCATGTATCTCTTTGGATGGCCTTCCATATTCATCAAAATAATAGCTGTGATTATAGCTACCAGTAGCCAGATAGTTAGAACCTCTTACAAGACCGATACCACTATCCTTAAAAATATCACTACTGTAGCTTGCCGTAATCATGGGCAAAACTGCAGAGTACAATCTGTATTCGTAATAATCTGGAAGATAGGAGAGTGATTCGTCTAAATTCCTCTGTGGCACGTAGGTTACTCTATTATCCACTACCAATGAGAAATTACCGGAGGAATACCTATCATTTAAAAACCAGGAGAATCCATTATCCTTTCTGGGATAATCATTCTCTGCCTCATTTATTAGTTTCATAACATCAAACTGCAGGGAACGCCTCTCGAAGTCGAAGATGTAATAGGGATCTTTTATCCATCCTACCGACAGTTCAAGTTGATTATTCTTCCACTTCTGCAACCTGTAAGCATTTACATGATATCTGAGGTCTCGGCTTATTTTATAACTGCTACTTGAAGGAGGTCCCAGGGGACTCCAATTTTCTGATACATTCTCATAGTAATAGACATTTTTTGATAAAGCCAGTGAGGTTAATAGATCTGTCTTTTGGCTTCCCCTTTCATCATACCATCTTCCGCCTGTATAAATCCCAAGCCTCTCATAGTAATCTCCCATCAAAAGCAAATAGTTATCATCCCTTTTAATGGGATAGTAGCTGTTTTGAACAACAATCCCGCTCCTTTTTCTGAAATAGACAGCGGTTTTAACTGATGGCTTTTTAAGATTTTTAAAAAAGTATGGCAGCTCTACAAGATCATCCTGACCAAAAAAGAGCTTCATGTTTTTTACCAGAGCATAAGAATCATAGTAGTATAGTTTGTCGGCTTTTACAAGATAATGAGGATTTTTGATTTCACAGGTTGTTAATGAAACATCCTCCCCGATATATTTTTCCTCCCCTGACAATTTTCTTATATTTTTACCTCTATAAATAAAGTTTCCAAGTTTTGTTTTAGCCCTAAAAAATATTCCCCTATCACTTTCTTCATTATAGTAAAAACTATCTGATTCATAGGTTCTTACAGTATCAGTATATTTAATATTGCCCCTGCCGATAACAATCTTTTTTGTTGTATTGATTCTAACTATATCTGCTTTTATATACTTATTATCATAGGTCAGATGAACATTACCAAATAAAAACAATATTTCATCTCCATTTTCATCCCTGTACATCCTTAAATAATCAGCATTTTTCAAAACTATATTTTTATCTTTTAGAGCATTTACATCGGGCAATATATTTATGCTGCTTCTTTCTCTTTCATAGTCGATCAACCTTCTCCGAACCTCAACTATATCTCCTTTATCAGAAATCCCTCTTTCCCGACATGCCTCTTTAAGATCTTCAATTGAACCAGTCAGCAACAGGTTATAGAGGAAATTCTCTTGGGAATATAGAAAAACTGGAACCAATATAAAAGTAAGTAAAATAAAAAATATTGGTTTTTCGATCCAATCCATTTAGTATGATCTCTGCCTTTTTATCCTACATAATACTAAAATATCCTTAATAAGAAAATATAGTTTTTGCTATGATTTTGCTCATAATGATTTTATATAATTTTCATTTCGGAAGCATAGAAGGTTAATTATTTCAAACAAAACAATTAAGGTATACTAGCTATAGTTCATGTATTCACGTGGGCTTAAACAATTAAAATGAATATTACTCTATATTATGCCATTGAAATCAAAAGTAAAATTATTGGATGATAAATAACCACTAATTTTGAAATATCATAGTTCAGCCCAATTTTAATAATTGATTACACACATAGGCTCAGATAATTCTACTTTTTCCGCTTTTATCCGCAAAATGGCAGGCTACAAAATGATTGCTTTCAAGCTCTCTATATTCAGGAACCTCTACAGCACATACATCTTCAGCTATTGGACACCGGGTATGAAAAACACATCCAGAAGGTGGATTTGCTGGATTGGGGATTTCTCCCTTTAGAATGATCCTTTTTCTCTTCTTTTCAATTCTAGGAGAAGGTATTGGCACAGCTGAAATTAAAGCTTGTGTGTAGGGGTGCAAGGGATTTTTAAATAGTTCATCACTATCGGCAAACTCCATTATACGACCAAGGTATATTACAACAATTCTGTCCGAGATATGCTGAACCATGCTCAAATCATGAGCTATGAAAAGATAAGTATGTTTAAGTTTTTTTTGCAAATCCTGAAGAAGATTAACTATTTGAGCTTGAATAGAAACATCAAGTGCAGAAATTGGTTCATCACAAACAATAAAATCAGGGTTAAGGGCCAAAGCCCTTGCAATGTTTATTCTCTGCCTCTGGCCTCCAGAAAATTCATGAGGAAACCGGTTCATATACCTTGTTTTTAATCCCACCAGCTCAAGTAACTCCTGAACCCTGCTTCTAACATCATTATGGGACATCTCCGTATGAATAATAAGAGGTTCGCTAATTATATACCCAATGTTGTGTCTGGGATTTAAAGAATTATAGGAATCTTGAAAGATCATCTGCATCTTAGGACGTAATTTCCTCAAAGATTCCTTATCAAGATTGGTAATTTCTTTTCCTTCAAAATATATTTTTCCTTCTGTGGGTTCGTAGAGTCTTAGAATTGTTCTTCCAATTGTTGATTTCCCAGAGCCACTTTCTCCCACCAAACCAAGGGTTTCCCCTTTCTTAATTTCAAAAGATACATCATCAACCGCTTTTACAGCCCTCTTTTTAATACCAAGAGAAAGACCACCCTTCAAAGGGAAGTATTTCTTTAGGGATTTAATTTCAACAAGTACCTCATTCCTTTCATCCATATCATCAAACCGTTTTAACCTTTTGTACTTTTATTCTTTCCTTTATATCCTCAAAACATCTAACATAATGATCCGTACCCACAGAGATTATGGGCGGATTATCTTTAAAACATTTCTCATTTGCAAATTTGCACCTCGATGCAAACTGACAGAAATGAGGCTCCTCTATCATATCCGGTGGTGTGCCCTCGATACTTGTTAGTTTCTTCTTTTTCTCACCCAATTTCGGTAGAGCTTCAAGAAGTCCTATTGTATAGGGATGGATTGGGTTCTCATAGAGTTCCTCAACAGGTGCAACTTCAACCGGTTGCCCTGCATACATCACCATCACTCTATCTGCTAATCTAGCTACAACTCCAAGATCATGGGTAATCCATATAATAGCCATACCCATTTTCTTCTGAATTTCCTTAAAAAGCTCAAGTATTTGAGCCTGAATTGTAACATCAAGAGCTGTAGTCGGCTCATCAGCAATAACTATCTTTGGACTACAGGCAATAGCAATAGCAATCATAGCTCTCTGTCGCATTCCCCCGGAGAATTGATGCGGATAAGCATATAACCTTTGCCTTGCTCCTGTTATTCCCACGCTTTCCAAAAGCTCAATAGCCCTCTCCATGGCTTCTTTTTTATCTAATTCCATGTGGGTTTCCAGCGACTCGGTTATCTGTCTCCCAATGCTTAAAACAGGATTCAAAGCACTTAAAGCATCCTGAAACACGAAACCTATATCCTTGCCTCTTATTTTATTTATTTCAGATTCTGAAAGATATAGAAGATCAACCTTTTCTCCATTTCTATAGAAATAGGCATTTCCACTTTCTATTTTGGCAGGCGGAGATGGCAGTAGTTGAAGGAGAGATTTCATGGTAACTGATTTCCCACTACCACTCTCACCAACAATAGCAAGGGTCTCCCCTTCATTAAGGTCAAAAAACATGCCGTTAATTGCATGAATTACGCCATCAAAAGTATAAAACTTAATTACAAGATCTCTTACGGTTAGTAATTTTCCCATTTTAATTTCTGTAAAAAACCCTATTATTTTTTCGCTCTTCTCAATCTTGGATCAAGGACATCTCTGAGCCAATCACCTAAAAGGTTGATACCAAGTCCGGTGTAAACAATTGCAAGTCCCGGGTAAGCAGCGATCCACGGATATATCGTTAGATACTGCCTGCCAACAGATAACATATTCCCCCAGCTTGGAACAGATGGCGGAACAGAAAGTCCCAAAAATCCAAGCCCTGATTCATAAAAAATCATTGCAGACATTTCAAAAGTTGCTAGTGTCACTATTGGTCCTATTAGATTTGGAATTATGTGCTTGAAAAGTATTCTCGAAGTGGTAGCGCCTACACTTTGTGCTGCTTCAATGAATCCCTCCTCACGCATCTTCATAACCTCACCACGTGTTACACGTACAAAAATAGGAATATCTGTAAATCCAAATATCAGGATGACATTTAAAAGACTTCTGCCAAGAATAGCTGCGATAAATACAACAAATACAAGATAAGGCAACGCAAGTATTAGATTAACAACACCCATTATAACACTATCCAGTTTTCCTCCAACATATCCGGAAACAAGCCCAATTATCATACCCAGACTTGAAGCTATCAAAACTCCAAAAAAACCTACTGTAAGAGAGACCCTGCTTCCATATATAATTCTACTAAAAATATCTCGACCTAAATCATCAGTTCCAAATATATGGTGTATACTTCCGTTTTTGTACCACGCCGGAGGTGTTTTCGATATCTTAAGGTTCTGTTTTAGCGGATCGTAAGGTGCAAGATAGGGAGAAAAAACAGCGCTAATAATAACACTTAAAAATATTAATAGTCCCACAAGGCCTGTTTTATCTTTCCAGAGTAACCTACCAACATAGTAGAGGAAATAAAAAAGACCTTTTTTCTTTTCCTCATCTATCATTAATCCAGTAACATTTTTATTATTAGCCTTTTTATCATCCATTTTCTTAAATCACCTGTACTTAATTCTTGGGTCAGCCAGACCATAAGCAATATCCGTTAATAAATGCAGAACAACGACTACAACACTAGTAAAAAAAGCTGTGGCTTGAACAAGTCCAAAATCCCTGTTAAAAACTGATTCTGCCAGTAGCTGGCCTAATCCCGGCCATGAAAAAATGGTTTCTATATAAATAGAACCGCTTAAAAGGTAGCTAAATTGAACTCCAACAATACTTATAATTGGAATCGCCGCATTCTTCAGTATGTGTCTTACATATATAATCCTTCTTGGAAGTCCTTTACTATATGCTGTTCTTATATAATCTTCATTTTTTATTTCCAAAACAGCAGACCTTGTAAAACGAGCAAGCTGCCCGGTTGTAAAGAGGCTTAAAGCGAATGCTGGCAGCACTATGGATTTTGTCGGAAAATTGATACCTAATATCCTAACTGTCTCCCTTCCAAAAGCAGGAAACCAATGTAGCTTTACCGCAAAAACAACAATTAGCATCAGGGCAAGCCAGAAACTTGGAATAGTTTGACCTATCAGTCCTGTGGTCCTAGCAACGAGATCAAGCCCGGTATTAGGGTTAGAACCTCCTAAAAGGCCTATTGGAATACCAATTATCAACGAAAATAACAGAGCAACTGTTGCAAGCTGAATTGTTGCAGGTAACCTCTCAATGATTAGTTTCATTGCAGGTTGTCTGTATCTTAATGACATCCCAAAATCACCTATAAAGGCCCCCTTTAGAAAATTAGCAAACTGCACTATAAGAGGTTTATCAAAACCAAACTCATGCCTTATTTTTTCTATATCCTCAGGACTGGCATTTCGAGATACCATTAATGAAGCAGGATCACCTGTTAAATGAAGCATTATAAATACTATAAATAAAACTCCAATTATCAGTGCAATAGCTTGTAGTAAACGTGATATTATGTATCTCTTCATGCCAGTCCCAGATTAATTTAATTATTGCCTATAGACATATAAAATCTTTCAGTCTGAAATTGAAACACCCTTAAGATAGTACTGTTCAGCAGGTCTTGGTTTGTAGCCCTGAACCTTTGAATTTATTGCTTCAAATGTCATTGGCTGATACAAATATATAAAAGGTGGATTTTCTTTCATGTATCTCATCAATTCTGTATACAGCTTTGCTCTCTTATCAATGTCGATAGTTTGAATTATCTGTTGTAACATCTGGTCGATCTTTGGATCGTACCATGATGAATAACTTGCCTTCCATCCACCAAGAGCCCCCATTAACCTCTGGTATGCTTCACCAATTGCATTCGACCAACTATCACCAAATAAAGGCGGAAGCTGCTTCTTTGCTTCAAGGTCCCAGTATTTACCTGATTCCATAAACTCAAGGTCCACATCGATTCCAACATCCTTTAGATAGTTTGCAATTGCCTGGCATACCTGTTCAAAATGCATGTAAACACCTGTTGGCGCAGCCATTTTGATCTTGAATCCATTGGGATATCCCGCCTGTGCAAGAAGCTGTTTTGCTTTTTCAGGATCATAGCCGTAGGGCTCTATTGATGGATCGTACCCAAGGTTTCCCTTTACGATAAAACCAGCTATGGGATTTGCATATCCGTTGAATAATGATTTAATTATAGCATCAATATCCACAGCCCAGTTCATAGCCTGACGCACAAGCTTATTCTCAATCGGAGTACCTTTACCGGTTGTAAGATTGTTAAAAGCTATATAGTAAACACGATCCTTTGCATAACTTAAAATTTTAATATTTGCACTTCCTTTTAACTTTTCAGCATCCTCTGAGGTCAACCTTGTAGCTATGTCAATATCTCCGGATTGTATTGCAGCTACCCTTGTTGCAAGTTCAGGAATCGGGCGGAAAATTATCTTATCTACCTTAGGATAGCCTTTCCACCAGTAGTCAGGGTTTTTTACCAATACTATCCTATCACCCTTTACCCATTCTTTAAGCATAAAAGGTCCAGTTCCTATTGGATGATTTAGATATCCCTGCTCGCCAACTTTTTCATAGTATTCTTTATCGAGTATACCCCAGCCGTCAGCTATTCTCATTAATAAAATCGCATCTGGTTTTTCTGTTGTAAGCTTTACAGTATAATCATCAATCTTCTCTGCCGATTTTACCTCTGTAAAAACATCTCTCCATTTTATATTCTTTCCACATCCACGTTTCCAGGTAAAAACTACATCATCCGCAGTAAAGGGATTACCATTGTGGAACTTTACTCCCTTTCTTAGATGAAAGATAAACTCAGTTGCATTGTTCTTTACCTCCCAGCTTTCTGCAAGCATCGGTACAATTTTGCCTTCATCGTTAAGCCATACCAAGGTATCAAAAATTTGCCAACCAACATTACTTGCATTTCTATCATCACCTGTAGCAATTTCAATAGAATTTGGGTTTGTTGTTATAGATATACGAATAACCTTTTCTTTTTTTACCTCCTCTTTTGACCCTGCATTTACAAACAGCATCAGCAGGGATGGTAGTAGTAGTAACCATAAAAACTTTTTAAACCTTCTCATAAAATGCCTCCTCCTTAATTTATTTATTTTTATATACTGATGAGTATTTTAGAATAAATAGATTTTTGTGTCAACCATAATTTTCATAATTTTTCATAAATATGATAATATACCTTCAGTAATTCTTTCCATATCAATAAGTTGGGTTTTTTTCTACCTCTGTATACAGGATTGATATATGCAACAAATCTATTATTCTCATCATATATCCCAACCCTTGCCCAATTATAATCCTTTTTTTCCCATAAAATACTAAACTCAAAGGAGATTTTATCCTTTAATAATTTTTCTTCCTTGACTTTCCCATTCATAATAAGGGAAGCTTTTAATGCACTTTCATAATTGCCATTTATATCTATTTTATAAGTAAAACTATCCTCCTCTATCTCATCTCCAGGCAGATAATTTTTTCTGTTAGAAGATATATCAATATCCATTTTAACTCCCCTTGACACATAAACTCTACCATTTTTTACAGCTTCAAAAATTGAGCCTTCGCTTAAACCATCAGCAAAAACATATGTGGACGGATCAGCATAAAGTGATGGACCTGTATAGCCCTCACACTTTTCCTCTGGTTTAAGATGATTATCACTACCTCCCACACCTGTTATTTTAAATCCCTCTCCCCAGAGAATATCAATGAGCTCTATTGCTTTTCTGTTGTCGCTCTCAGATGTATGCCAATT
Organism: Spirochaetota bacterium; assembly: GCA_003645695.1. Taxonomy (GTDB): domain Bacteria; phylum Spirochaetota; class B62-G9; order B62-G9; family B62-G9; genus B62-G9. Next base: position 12,157 of record QNBN01000051.1, read on the forward strand.
CGGACAGTTAACTATCTCCATCATATCTATATCTTCCAGCTTTGTCTCCATAAACCGCCAATCCCATGGAACCATCATGGGATGAGCAACATTTATCAGACCACCGTTCTCCTTTACGAGTTTTATTGAATGATTCATATAATCCGAATCGAACTTTTCATATGTAAAGCAGTCTATAAAATCCCTTAAGCCATACACCAGCAGATGACCTCTGAACAGTGTGACCTCAATAGCTGGAATAAAAAGTGTGTTTGATTTTTCAAAACCTGTATGTATAAGATTGTGCTCTGTTAAAAACATAAAATCGATTCCATTGGACTCACAATATTCTACAGCATCTTTAGGGGTCATGTGGGAATCAGAAAGGGTGGTATGAACATGAAAATCACCTCTGTACCATCTCTGTTCGTCTGATTTTTTTCTATTACCGTTAAAATTGAGCCTCAAGCCTGCCTTTACAGGAGGATAATCAATCCATCTATCTTCGCCTATCAGTGTAAAATCTCTGTGATCTATTTCATCCATAGTTTCAATCTCTACACTAAATGGTACCTTTTTCTCTCTTTCATCTTCTATGAGACCATAATTCGTGAAATATAAAACCCATTTGCCTGATTTTAATTTACCGGGGTATGTTCCGATACTTCCCTGTTCTTCTCCAACAAATATTTTCTCTTCCCTCTTCCTACCTTCAAATTGAACTCTAATTACTCCATCTGGATCAACAAGAAAAAAGAAACACAGATATGGTCGATCAGAATTAATTGTAAAGGTTAAAACAATATAGGGCTTTAAATTTTCAAGATTAATAATACTTGATTTTACCTTTTCTTCAACAAATCCTGTGATTTTCATTTTTGCCTCCAAAGTTGTTAACTTTTTGCTAAATAATATATTCCTTATATTAATTTTCTTTTTAAAATAAGTGTATAACTATTTTCAATTATTTACTGATATAAAACAGTAAAATTGAAACTCAAGAATTTTAGATTATAATTCCCATTTTTGTTGATAATTAAGTGTTCATTTATGTATTGTTAATAATGATAAAAAAAACCTGGATTTTATATAAAGTTAGGTAGACTTATAAAGTGAGAATGAGATTTTTGAGAATATTAACCCGAGATTGCTTCGCTCCGCTCGCAATGACGTTATCGAATTAGGTAACATCTATAAATTCTAGTCTTGATTTTTCAAGTGAGAGAAATCTTTAATTATAATTACATATTTTGCCATTTTCCTCAAAATTACGTTTTTAAGACTTATAGTTGACCAATTCAATCAATTTCACATGTCTAGAAATTATAAAAGAGGCCAATACCTATATATGGTAGTATTTCAATATCTCCAATTTTATCCTGTAAATTGGTGCTTCCTTCAATTGATACACGAAACTTATTGAAGTTAAAATTAAAACCCAATCCAACATTGGCACTTAATCCATTACCCCATTATCCTCCATTCAAATATCCAAGATTAAATGGGTTAATAAACTGGAAACCTCCTAAATAATTTTATACACGGAATAATTCTATCGAAGTATCAGCAGCAAAAAAAATCATGCCCTTTTCAATATAAAGCACCTCAGAAATGCCACCAGCTAAAAGAAACAAATCATTTTTAATTAATTGATAGTGAAAAATTGTATTTAGATTAAAACTACCTCTTAAACAATGTCCAGATACCTGGCTTCCATATCATCGGTAAATCCATAGCTCACTGAAAAGTAACTGGGTATATATAAGTAGCTCTGTACACCTACATTAACCTTATGCTTTGATATGGTTTCAGCATGCAAAAATCTTCCTTCTTTATATAATAATCGGGCTCCAACTGCAGGAAGAGAGAGAAATGATCAATAGAACAATTAATAAAATAAATATCAACCTCTTCATCTTATAAATAAAAAATAAACTCTCTATTATATAGTATATTGAATACACCAATTCATACAATTATACAA
>QNBN01000052.1 GCA_003645695.1 Spirochaetota bacterium
CATTGATTTGTTATTGGATAGAGAACTGGAAATGGCAAATTTGGCAGCTTCCGGAAGGGAAGGAATCTCTTTAAAATCGATAAAATCTAATAGTTTTTTTTCGATAGAATTATTTTTTGGTGGTTCCAAATTAAGTAACCTTCTTATTGACTTTTTATTGGTTCAATATATTTGCCTATTTTATTATATCGGGAAACAATAGTATAAATTTATCTTTTAATTTTATTATAATTTACAATAATCACGGATAAGGAGATTGACAAATGACAGACTATATTCTTGCTATCGATCAGGGGACAACAAGTTCAAGGGCACTTACCTATGATTTAAAGGGAAATATTATTTCAGTAGCCCAGAGAGAAATCACTCAGTACTTTCCAAAGCCTGGATGGGTTGAACATGACCCTTATGAAATACTTAAAACCCAGATAAATGTGGCAAAAGAAGTGATTGAAAGCTCAGGAGGAATCAACGGGCTTTTATCTGTAGCAATTACAAATCAGAGGGAAACGACGGTTGTATGGGACAGGTCATCTGGCGATCCTGTTTATAGAGCTATTGTATGGCAATGCAGAAGATCATCTGAAATTTGTGATGAATTAAAGAATAATGGATATGAGGAAGTGATAAGGAAGAAAACAGGCCTTGTTATTGATGCTTACTTTTCGGCCACCAAACTTATGTGGATTTTCAGAAATATTCCAGAAATAAGAAGATTAGCAGATAATGGCAGACTCTTATTTGGGACTATTGATAGCTGGTTGATATACAAATTAACTGGAGAACATCTTACGGATTTTAGCAATGCTTCAAGGACGATGCTTTTCAATATATATAATTTGAGCTGGGATAGAGATCTATTGGAGATGATGGAAATTCCACAATCTATTTTACCAGATCCAAGACCTTCTTTCTCAAAGTTTGGGAATGTTAAGAAGGAAATATTTGGAAAAGAAGTACCTCTTTACGGAGTTATAGGGGATCAGCAGTCATCCCTATTAGGCCAGGGGTGTATTAGTCAGGGAATGGTAAAAAATACGTACGGCACAGGATGTTTTGTTCTGATGAACACAGGGGATAAGCCAAGGTTTTCGGAGAAAGGATTATTAACCACCTGTTGTTGGGGTGATAGTAAGAGGATTACCTATGCTCTTGAAGGGAGTGTCTTTATTGGAGGAGCGGTGGTGCAATGGCTCAGGGATGGATTAAAAATAATTAAGGATTCATCCGAAAGTGAGTCGAAGGCTACTGAAGTTGATGATAATGGTGGGGTGTACTTTGTACCTGCTTTTGTTGGTCTTGGTGCTCCCTATTGGGATATGAATGCACGAGGGACCATAGTAGGATTAACCAGGGGAAGCAGGGATGTGCATATTGTTAGAGCAGCGCTGGAAGCTATTGCCTATCAGAGTTATGATGTCATTAAGGCAATGGAGAGTGATTCTTCCATAGATGTTAAAGAGTTAAGGGTTGATGGTGGTGCATCCAGAAATAATTTTCTGATGCAATTTCAGAGTAATATTCTGAACAAAAAGATATTAAGGCCTGAAGTTTTGGAATCCACTTCAAGAGGAGCATTTTTTGCGTCTGCAATAACTTCAGGTTTGATGAAGCTTGAGGATATAGATAGCATAGTTAGAATTGCAAGGACATTTACTCCTGAAATGTCTGAGGATGGGAGGAATAAACTATTAAATGGATGGAATCGTGCAGTAAAAAAAGCCATTTTGTAAATCTTTTTTTAGATGTTAAATCAATTATATTGACGAAAAAATAAAAGATTACTATCCTAAATATAATAGAGTATATGATAGAGTTTTCAAGGCGGCATAGCCAAGTGGTAAGGCGACGGTCTGCAAAACCGTTATACGTCGGTTCGAATCCGACTGCCGCCTCATTATAATATGGTGAAGCTTTGAGTTGCAATACCAATCATATTTAAAATTGCCGGAGTGGTGGAATTGGCAGACACAAGGGACTTAAAATCCCTCGGGGCTCAAACCCCGTGCCGGTTCAAGTCCGGCCTCCGGCATATTAATACTTACTTAGATTGAAATCATCGTGAATAGAAAATCATCATGTTTTAAATCAACTTTAAATTAAAAAGGTAAATTACTGCCATTTCGAATCTTAATCCTTTATCAATGTGAGAAATCTAGAGGTCCTTATCTGTTAGAGACTTTATCAATTCGCTAAAAAAGGACTTCACTGCATTATATTCAGGAACAAAAAATATATCTTTGCTTCACTCAAAGGAACAAAACCAATTTTTAAAATGGACTTATGCTTTTATTTAACAGCTTTCTGTTTTAATGGAAGTGTAAAATAAACTGTTGTACTCTCCCCTGATTTACTCTCTATTCTGATACTGCAGTTGTAAAGCTCAACTATTTTTTTTGCAATGTATAGGCCTGTACCTATATGGTTCTCCTTTTTCTCACAGGTGGTGTAGAATATCCTGAAAACCTTTTCAATATTGTTTTCTTTAATACCAATACCGGTATCATGGATAAAAAACTCATCATTTTTGTAACCTACTTTTATGGATCCTCCAGGATTAGTAAACTTAATTGAATTCTTAATAATTAATTGAAATAGTTTTGAAATATGATTTCTATTTGCAACTATCTCTGGCAAATTATCATCAATACTAATATTTATTCTTTTATTATTTATTACTGGTTGTAGGGGAATTATTGATTCTATAACTAAATCTGAACAATTGATTATTTCCTCGTCTGTTCTTTTTAACCTTGAAATATATAATATATCGTTGATCATTTTATCGATCATTTTGGCATTTACAGATATTCTATTTATATAATGCCTGAGGTCTTCAGAAAGCCCATTTGCATTTTCATCATTTATGATTGCTGTAAAGCCTAAAATAGCGGTAACAGGTGATTTTAGGTCATGAGATACGAAATGCATGAACTGTTCAAATTCTTTTTTTATGGAATTATGGTTTATGCCAAGCTGAATTAGTTTATTATGGTATTCATAAGAGTTCTGAAGTATTAATGAAATATGACTTAAAAGGATAGATACACCTTCATTAAGTGGTTTGTAATCTTTTAGCTGGATATGCAGATAGCTGTTATAGTCTTTTCTTATAATAGATTTATTGATTGGTAGACATATTGTAGGTATTCCTTCTTTATCGAGTAATGGACAGGGGTGCTTTTCTTCGAGAGGATGGCCAATAGCCTTAATCGTAAAAGGAAGATTTTCTTTTTTAAAGGTATCAATGTTAATCTTAAAAAAAGGATTACCTTTTGTATTTTTAAGTATTATAAAAGATCTATTTCTCTGACAGATATATATGTTATTAATATTAAGGTTATTTTCGAGAAAATCTGCAGTTTTTGATATTATCTCTTTTTCAAAGCTCTCTTTATCAGCAAGGTTTGCAAGTCCAGAGGTTAGTTCGTTATAGGCTTTTATTTTATCAATAGCATTATCGATATTCATTACTATGATCTTTTTAACGTTGTTTTTATAGTTCTTTTTTTACCAAAAGCTACTATTAATATTCAATTGTAATTTATAATCTTTTTAATATATTTATAAATTATAACAATTAATATTTTATTACAATATCTATTTTATAATTGATATTAAGTTATTCATATTTTAACTGTGATATTGAATCCAAACCTTCAGGATATGGAATTATATATCTTATTGGCTGTATAGAACCGTCTTTTTTTACAACCCTCTCAACATAGACCTGTTTTAGAATCGAATGTTCAATTAATATATCATCTTCTATGACTGAACCCAGTATATAGGAGGTTCCTTTTATTAAAACGTTATTTCCAATTTTTACAGGACTGTCATCGCTTCCAGTTATTCTTACCCCGGTTTCTATTCTTACATTATTTCCTATGGTTATGTTTCCTTTAATTACATTGTTCCTGTAGATATGGGCATTATTTCCTATAATGATCCATTGATTTGGATATGTTGACATGACCACATCATCTTCTACCTTTACATTTTCTCCAAAACGGACATTGCCGGTTAATACACTGTTTCTACCAATTTGTAAACCCCGATTTATCACTATACTTTCTCCAATATAGGCGCCTTTTCCTATTGAAATATCAAGCATAGGATATTTTTTATCGAGGTCAATAATCCTTTCTACAGTTTCTTCGGCAATAAAAAAGTCTTCTGGATCATCAATTGTAATTATATCTTTTAATCTATTATAGATGATGTTTCTAAAGGTGTCCTCCATCTTCTTTAGTACACTTTTTACATTAAATGCAATTACAAGGTCGTTGTTTGTTACTGGAGAGGTTCCGACTTTTAATCCATGATCATTGTATATTTTAATGAGATCTGTGATGTAGATTTCACCCTGAATATTTTTATCCGTAATTTCATATACATGTTTTTTAAATGGCTCTATTTTGAAAGCATAGACTCCAGTATTAAACTCCTTTATGTTTAGTAGTTCATTTTTTGTAAAACTTTCGATATTACCCCTGAAATTTACTCTATATTCAACTTCATCTTCCATTGCCAGAATATCTTTGTGTTCCTTTATTTCTATTACTTCGTTTGGAAATATTTTAGATTTTACAATTCTTCCGTAGTAATTGTCCCTGGGATCTCCCTTAAAGATTCCTGTCATCACCATCATATCACAGTCAGAAGAGTTAAACTTTGCCTTAAAATTCTTTACAGTATCTGGTGAAAGCAGGCCCATATCCCCTGGAAACACGTATACGTTTCCTCTGAAACTTAAAAGAGATTTATGTTCAATGGCTTTTTTTACTGCATCCCCTGTTCCTTTTTGTTCTGGCTGGAAAACGAACACCCTATTTCTTTTTTTCCCAAGGGCGTTAGCCACTTCGAGTGCTTTTTTACCAACGACTATTATTTGATTGGGTGATGATAATCCCTCTATTGCTGCCTTGCATACCCTCCATACTGTGGGTTTTCCCCAAATTTCATGAAGCATCTTGGACCTTTCAGATTTAATTCTCTTCCCGTGTCCTGCTGCAAGAACAATAGAAACATCACTGAAACTTGAATCGAGGGTATCACTTAATTTTTCCAGTTCCTTTTTAATCCTTCCACTATTTTCCAATTTTTTACTCCTCTTCTATAGTTGATTTTCATCAAATATCAAAAATTGATCTGTACCTGAAAAAATTGATACGTAACCAAGCAACATTCTATAAATTTAATATCTGCTCAAATTGCTATAAATTTAAATATCCCAGCCCAGAATGCTTTCTTACCTTATTATAAATTAATTCTATATTATCAAACAATCTTAATTTTTCAACCTCTTTAGTCCTATAATCGATCTAACTCATGCCTTAAATCAGCATTCTCCTCCCTCAACTTTCCTGGCCTTTTTCTTTAGGTTTTAAATTGCCTATTATTAAGTAAACTTATCTCCGTGTCCATAAAAATAGGTAAAGAGCAGTTCACATTAGCAAACAATAGAACACTACTTGATTGAAAGATTACTTACCTATATTTTATTGTATTATGGTTTTAAACATTGGAAAAAATTTCTTTAATTTTTTAGGGAATGAGCTTTATGAAAAATGGTAATTATGGAAGGCCTCTTTATATAATTGATGGCTACAATGTAGTTTTTAGTGGTAAGTTTGAAAGAAAAGGTGAGGATATAGAATCATTAAGGCAAGAACTTATAAACTATCTTAGTGGTTATCGTTCAAAGAGGAATGTAGATATAGTAGTGGTATGGGATGGGGATAGTAGTGTTATAAACTTAAATTCCAGCTCCAGGAGTTTAGGTGGAGTGAAGAATCTTTTTTCAAAAGGCCCTGAAAATGCTGATTCTAAGATTGTCAAAATGGTGGCAAAGTACGAAAAAAGAGGTAGAATTATAGTTGTCTCCAACGATAGAAGACACATAGTGACTGTGGTGAAAAACCTTGGGGCTAAAACAATGGACGTTGAAAGCTTTTTAACTTTGATTGGGTATAAAAAATCACATGTTCAAAGGGATATAAAAAACAGGGATAAAAGTTATGAGAACAATACAGAAAAATTAAATGCCAATGACCTGACTGTTGAAGAATGGTTGAGGATATTTAAATCTAAAAATAAAAAAGGAGAATGACAGATGAAGCTGAACCTAAATGTTAGGGGAATGAGGGATTTCTATCCTGAACTTAATACAAAACTTAACCACATTTTTAAAGTTTGGAGGGAAACTGCTATTTCCTATGGTTATGAAGAATATGAGGGGCCTATGATTGAGACTCTTGACTTATATAAATTAAAATCTGGAGAGGATATAGTTAAACAGCTATATAATTTTACTGATAAAGGTGGAAGGGAACTTGCACTTCGCCCTGAAATGACTCCAACTCTTGCCAGGATGGTATCAAAGGTATACAATGAAGTTCAAAAACCTATCAAGTGGTTTTCAATTCCCCGCTGTTTAAGGTATGAAAAACCTCAAAAAGGGCGATTGAGGGAGTTTTACCAGCTCAATATAGATATAATTGGAGAGGAAAGCGAGCTTGCGGATGCTGAAGTAATAGCAGTTGCTATTGACAGTTTGATAAACCTCGGTCTTAATGAAAATGATTTTGTAGTGAAGATAAATAATAGGGATTTTGTTTCTTCATTTTTCGGTAAGTTTAACATAGATGAGGAAGTTACATTTAGAATATACAAGATTATCGATAACGCAAGAAAGGTACCTAAAGATGTAACTGAAGCTTCAATTAATGAGCTAAAGCTGAATGATACTCAAAAAAAAGCTGTTTATGACTATCTCTCAATAAGATCTCTTGATGATGAAATATTCAAAAGTGAAAAAAGTGATGGAGCATTATCGCTGGTTAATCTTTTTAGCATATTGGGAAAAATGGAGCTTGGAACATACTGTGAGTTTGATCCATCAATAGTGAGAGGGCTGGATTACTATACGGGAAGCGTGTTTGAGATATACGATAGATCAGAGCGCATGAGGGCAATATGTGGAGGGGGTCGTTACAATAGGTTGTTGCAGGAGTTTTTGGGTGTCCAGGTTCCTGGATGCGGATTTGGGATGGGAGATGTTGTTCTTGGTGAGATTCTTGAATCAAAGGGGTTATTACCTGAATACAAAAAGAAGGTTGATTATTATCTTGTTAGGATTACTGATGATGAACTTGAATTAATGTTAAAGGTGGCTAGAAGTTTGAGAAAAAGGGGTTTTATTGTTGATTATAATTATAAGCTTTCACCTGTTAAAAAACAGATGTCTAGAGCTTCTAGGCTAAACGCTGAATATGCAGTAATTTTTGGACCGGATGAGGTTAAAACTGGAAAAGTGAAAGTTAAAAATCTTGAAACAGGAGAGGAAAAGGTAGAAAATATTGATAGTTACTACGATATATAATAATAGCTGAATGTTAAATATCTTATTATATGAAGAGTCGTTTAAAATGATAAAGAAAAAAATGCTTTTTGTCACCGGATCAAATTCTTAACTTGTGAACGAGTAAAGAAAACGGCTTTAAGGCCGAATATCTGCCACAGAAGGAGGAACTTTAGAGGATCTTATATGAATATGGGAAAAAAGATTGTGTGGATAGTTTCTGACGGCACGGGTAGAACGGCAAGTCAGTTAATAAAAGCTGCAAGTTACCAATTTGAAGGGGCGGATATTGAGTACAGGATTATGAAAGAGGTAACAACCGATAAAAAAATATTTGAAGTTATTGATAGATTAAAAGAAGAATCTGGAATGGTTGTTTATACACTTGTTTCAAAGGCGAATCGCCGATTGATGCATAGGCTTATGGTAGAAAATCATATTCTTTCAGTTGATCTTTTTGGACCTTTGATATCTACCATGGAGAAGTTTCTTCAAAAAGTTCCAAGGGAGCTTCCTGGTTTAACATATAAGATGAATAGGGATTATTTTCGAATGGTTGATGCTGTGGAGTTTACCATTAAGCATGATGACGGAGCATCGGTTCAAACAGCGCAGAATGCAGATATAATATTGGTTGGGCCATCAAGGGTTGGGAAAACACCTCTTTCTGTGTATCTTGCATATTCAGGATGGAAGATAGCAAATATTCCCATAATTAAGAATATTGAACCACCTGAAATAGTGAATAAAAATCCGTTAAAAGTCTTTTGTCTTATAATAGATCCTGTTTTACTCCAAAAGCGCAGAATAGACCGGATAAAAAAGCTTGGAGATCCCAAGGTAGATGGTTATACAGATGTAAAATCCATAGCAGAAGAGATGGAGTACTGCAAGAAATTAGCGGATTATGGGAAAAAATGGGTTCTTATAGATGTGAGTTATAGAACAGTTGAAGATCTTGCAAAAGAGATTATCCAGCTGGTTTCCCTCTAGAAGGTTTTAATACAGGATTTTTAATTTCTTAATGATTGTTATGATAAAGTAAATTGAAAAGCTTGAGGCTATTAAGAAGTATGGAGAGGAGTATAAAAAATATATGAGGAAAATACCAATATTTAACTTGAAGTGGGAATATCTAAAGATGATATTTGAAAAGCAGCCAAAAAATATTGAAAAATAAGATCTAAATAAAACTAGACCTTAAATTACTGATAAGAGAGAAAAATATGGAATCTATATTTGATATTAGTGAGTATATTGCCTCCCTAAAAAATAAAAAAGATGAAAAGCTAATTTCAAGTATCTATGATATTGAAACTTGCGAAACCAGAATTGAAATACCAAAATCATTTGAAGAAAAGATTTTTGGCTATATTACAGGGCAAAAAATGGAAAATGCTGATGAATCTGAAGTTGAAGAGATCTTACAAAAAGTTAGAAACCAAAAAATATTAAAAGTGATAAATAGATGGACCTATGAATCAGCTTTATATAATTATCTGAGGGCATTAAGGCCTGGTGTTAATATCAAGGATAGTAAAAAGCAGGAAGCATGGTTTAAAAGTAATATTGAAGAGACAAAGGATAATTGTGATTTTTGTGAACCGGAAAAATATACACCTGAGGATAGTTTTGGAAGAATATACGGTAAACATTGTATTACTGCTGCCAATCTTGCAAGGTTCGATAGGTTTCACTCTCTTTTAATATTTAAAAGGCATAATCCACTTGATTTTTCAGAAGATGAATTGTCCGATTATATAGATACTGCCTTTAAATGGTTTGAGCGAATTAAAGGAATTTCGCCCGAACACAGCTATTCATTACTTATATGGAACTGTTTACCCAGAGCAGGAGCTTCTCAGATACACGGGCATATGCAGATGCTTGCTTCTAAAACTATATACCCAAAAATGGCACATCTATTAAGTACTGCTAAAGAATATAAAGAAAAAATGGGAATTGATTATTTTGAAGCACTTTATAATATACATAATATTCTCGGCCTGTCGATAGATAGGGAAAACTTAAAGGTTCTTTTCTACATAACTCCGGTTAAGGAAAAGGAAGTTTTTGTAATAGCTGATAGTATTGACAGTAATTTTAAAATCTTTATCCATCAAACCCTGAGGAAACTTATTGATGAATTGAAAGTGTTTAGTTTTAATTTTTCCCTCTATAAAATTCCTATATCTGGTAAAAAGAATGTTATATATTTTGCCAGAATAGTAGATAGGGGGAATATACTCTCTAAAACCTCAGATATAGCATCAATGGAGCTCTATGCATCATCTGTGATTGCTAATGATCCCATAAAATTAAAAAAACTCCTGAATTAGATTCAAACTATAAAATTAAATAAGATTTCATTTAAAATTTCATTTAGAATTTCTTTGTTTTTTTAAAAAAAATCTTGACAAAAGAATTGAATATTTTATAATAGCGTTAGTAATGCGTATTAATTTACGCGATAAATACTATTTTAAGGAGGTTGTAATGAGAAAATTAGCCTATTTTACAGTGTTTATTTTGATTTTTGTTTTTCTGTTAGCCGAAACAGGATTTGCAGGCTCAAAAGAGGAAAAACCGTCTGGGGCTATTGGTGGGAGTGTATCTGTTATTGCTCAGTGGGGTGGTAATGAACTGGAAATTTTCAATAAAATGAAGGCACCTTTTGAAAAGGATACTGGTATTAAGGTGGAATATGAAGGCACGCGCGATATCAATGCTATTTTAACAACCAGAGTACAAGCTGGGAATCCTCCAGATATTGCTGTAATCTCAAGTCCAGCAAAAATGGCTGAATTTGCAAAAGCAGGGAAGCTGGTAGATCTTTCAAATGTCCTGGACATAAGCAAGTTGAAAAAGGATTATGCTCAAGGCTGGCTTGACCTTGCAACGGTTGATGGAAAGCTTGTGGGAGTATTTGTAAAAACAGCTGTCAAAGGGACGATATGGTACAGTCCACCAAATCTTAAAAAGGAAGGGATTGCTATCCCGAAAACCTGGGATAAACTTATGGAAGAATCAAAGAAATTAGCATCAGAAGGCAAAACTCCATGGTCTGTTGGCCTTGAGAGTGGTTCCGCAAGTGGATGGTCCGGTACTGATTGGATAGAGGATATTGTTTTGCGAACAGCGGGTCCAGAAAAATACGTAGATTGGTATAAGGGCAAGCTTGCCTGGACATCCCCTGAAATAAAAAAGGCCTGGCAGATGTGGGGTGAGATTGTAGCAAACGAAAAAATGATCTATGGCGGAAAACAGTATGTACTTTCTACAAATTTTGGTCAGGCTGCCCAACCTCTCTTTACTGAACCACCTGGTGCATACTTTCACCATCAGGCGACATTCATGCAGGGTTTTATTGCTAAACAATTTCCAAACCTTGAACCAGGCAAAGATTACAATTTCTTTGCATTTCCGACTATTGATAAAAAGTATGCAAAAGCAGTTGAAGGGGCTGGTGATGTATGTATAATGTTTAACGATACACCTCAGGCAGAGGCCTTTATCAAATATTTTGCTGGAGCAAAAGCTCAGACTTTCTGGGTTAAGGGTGGTTCTGGTCTGTCAGCAAATAGAAGTGTAGCACTTTCGGATTATCCTGATGATCTAAGCAGGAATGCTGCAAAAATTCTTACGAGTGCTGAAATGGTTGTATTTGATGCTTCAGATATGATGCCTTCAGCTATGAATCAGGCATTCTGGGGTGCAGTTTTGGATTATGTGCAGAATCCACAAAAGCTCGATAGCATACTTGAAAAACTGGACAAGATAAGAGAAGATGTTTATTAAAAAGAATCGGATCGGAGGGGGTGAGCTCCCTCCGATTGATTTTAAACTCTTTGGAGGTTAATCCGTGTATATGAGAATTGTTGCGCTTATGTTAGCGGCAATAGTTGGAGTACCTCTTGTTTTGGTAGCCTACTCATACCTTGTGGAAAAGCTTATTTCCAGAATAAGGCCAAACATTCAAAAGAGGTTGCGTCCATGGTTCTGGATAATTCCAGCTTTTTTACTACTCTTGATTTTTTTAATTTATCCTGTAGTTAATACTTTTATACTTAGCTTTAAAAATGCTGATTCAAGCAAGTTTGTGGGAATAAAGAATTATATTTATGTATTTACCAATCATACCATGTTAATTGCTATGAGGAATAATCTCCTCTGGCTGATTATTTTTACCTCCTTTACCGTTACACTTGGTTTGCTGATTGCGGTTCTAACTGATAGGGTAAAATATGAGTCTGTTGCGAAAGCCTTTATCTTTATGCCCATGGCAATATCCTTTGTTGCCGCTGGAGTTATCTGGAAGTTTATGTATGAATACAGACCAAAAGGAACTCCGCAAATAGGAACGTTGAATGCGGTTTTGACAGGTTTGATTCCAGGGTTTAAACCTAAAGCGTGGTTGTTTGATCCATCTATAAATAATTTTGCACTTATTATGGTCGGCATCTGGATGTGGACTGGATTTTGTATGGTTATACTTTCGGCTGGATTAAAAGGTATTCCTGATTCTATTCTGGAAGCAGCAAGGATCGATGGAGCTGGCGAATGGCGTATATTCTGGAGAATTATCATTCCATTGATGAAATCCACAATAACAGTTGTGGCAACAACAATGGTTATAAATGTGCTAAAGGTATTTGATATTGTTTATGTCATGACAAACGGTAACTTAAATACAGAGGTGATTGCCAATCGTATGTATAAGGAGATGTTCAGTTTTCGCAATTTTGGCAGGGCAAGTGCCATTGCCACTATACTTTTAATCGCAATTACGCCAGTTATGCTTATAAATATTAAGCGTTTTGGCCAGAAAAGTGGGTAACAGCAGAAAAGTAACTATAGATTGGGCAAAAGGCGGGTAGGTTAGCTATGGGAAATATATTAATGAATAAAGCCAATAAAAGAGGTTCGATAGTAAATTATATACGAAAAGGACCTCTTCATCTTATAATTTTAGTCATCTGTGCACTCTGGTTTCTTCCAACCTTCGGATTACTGGTAAGCTCTTTCAGGCCTCCAAATCTTATTATGACCACAGGGTGGTGGAAATCTTTTAAAACACCCTTTACTTTTACACTTGCTAACTATAAAAATGTTCTTACGGCCGGTAATATGGCAAGAAGCTTTTTCAATAGCCTTATTATCGCAATCCCATCGACTGTAATGCCAATAATGATTGCTGCATTCGCAGCTTATGCTTTTTCATGGATGAAATTTCCGGGAAGGGATGCCTTATTTTTAGTTCTTATCGGACTGTTGGTAGTGCCAATTCAAATGACTCTTATTCCTGTTTTAAGACTATTCAATCGTCTGCATTTAACCGGTACATTTTTGGGAATATGGCTTGCACATACGGCGTATGGTTTACCTTTTGCTGTTTATCTTTTGCGAAACTTTATAGGGGAACTTCCAGGATCTTTATTCGAATCGGCCTTTCTTGACGGTGCAAATCATTTTGATATTTTTTTTAGGTTGGTATTGCCAACTTCAATGCCAGCAATATCTTCGCTAGCTACTTTTCAATTTTTATGGGTATGGAATGATTTGCTTGTTGCATTGATATACCTTGGGGGTACACCAAGAGTTGCTCCAATGACGGTTACTATAAGCAATCTTGTGAACTCTTATGGAGGGGGTTGGGAGCTTTTAACAGCAGCCGCTTTTATTTCAATGTTTTTACCGATTGTACTGTTTTTCTCTTTACAGAGATATTTTGTAAGAGGTATTCTTGCTGGATCAATAAAAGGATAGATGTGAAAAAGCAAATGAGGGAATCAAGATGAAGAGAAAGACTGTATCTGCTCAGGACGTTGCCAGGGCGTGTGGAGTATCAAGAACAACGGTATCTTTCGTTCTCAATAACACCCCCGGTAAGAAAATCTCCGAAGAAACAAGGCAGAAAGTTTTAAAAGTAGCTCAGGAACTAAACTATGTTCCAAATCCACAGGCAAGAAAACTTGCACTAACAAGACATTTTTCAATAGGATTTTTTATCTCTCATCCACAATCTATTTTTTCTGATGCCTTTATTCCTAAACTAATTGAGGGTATAGCACAGAGGCTTAACAAGTATCGTATTCGACTAATACTACAACCTGTAAAACTTAAACAGTCAAACTACTATGAACTTGCTAGGGAGGAGAATATAGATGGAATAATACTTATCAATACACACGATAGGGATGAAGGCCTAAAAAGATTAATTGAAAAAAAGTTTCCTGTTGTGGTAATTGGAAAAATTACAGGCGAAAGGGTGGTTCAGATAGATATTGATAATTTTAAATCTGCTAAAGAAGCGGTAGAATATCTTATAAAATTGGGGCATAGAAGAATTGCAGTTATTACCCATGCTGCTACCATTTATTGTGCTTCACGGGATAGATTGGATGGGTATTTAAGGGCAATGCAGGATGCTGGAATTGGTATAGATGAACAATTGATAAAAATAGGAAACTTTACAGAGGAAAGCGGTTATCAAGCTATGAATGAGCTTTTAAGGATGGACAAAAGACCAACTGCAATTTTTGCCGGTAATGATGTTATAGCTTATGGAGCTATAAAAGCAATCAGAGATATGGGATTAAAAATCCCTGAGGACGTTTCAATAGTTGGTTTTGATGATGATTATCTTTCCAGATACTTAAATCCCCCTTTAACCACTGTTGCTGTACCGGCTGAAGGTCTTGG
>QNBN01000053.1 GCA_003645695.1 Spirochaetota bacterium
GGTGTTGCTGCATGTATGCTTGTACAATTTCCAATTTCCGCTTTTTTTTACACTATAATTACAAAAATTCATAAAAATCCGAACTATAAAATTACACAAATTTAAATATTTCAATAATAGGATCATCTGAAGATGCAAAAATCGGAAAAATCAGAGGGCTATAAAATATTTACAAACACAAAAATTGATAAAATAATCAGAAGCAATAGAAAAACAGTAGCTCTCGAAATAACAGAAAGGCTTGAGTTGGTAGTAAAGGCGCCTAATTTTTTATCCATGTATGATATTGAAAAAATAGTGAAAAGAAAATCAAAATGGATAGAGAATACTCGAAATAAAATGCAGAAGCGTACCAGAGTAAACCATAAGAAGCTATTTGAAACTGGAGAAATATTCTATCTTAAAGGGAAAAAACTCAAACTTCATTCTATTTTCACCGGCAAGAATGAAATCGTACTGCAGAATAATAACATTATTCTTTTTAAAATGCCCGGTAAAAACCCAAGGGAAATATTTATATCCTGGTATAAAAGGCAGGCAAGGGATTTTATAAATCAAAGATTAAGACACTACTCAGAAGTTTTAGGTCTCTACCCTTCATCTGTAAGGATAACATCAGCAAGAAAAAGATGGGGTTCCTGTAGCGGAAAGAACAGTATTAATTTTACATACAGATTGATAATGCTACCGGTAAAAATAATTGATTATGTGATTGTACATGAATTGATCCACATAGAAGAAAAAAATCATTCCCGAAGATTTTGGGAGAAAGTTGAAGCAATTATCCCTGATTATAGAGACAGAAGGAAATGGTTAAGTGAAAATGGCCATTTATATATTGTATAGTAGTAAGTTACCGGCAATTTAAGAATGACAGCTTCGACTCTGGATGTGCACCGTTATCTTGCGGAAAATGTTACTCCCCCGGTTTGGTCAGGAATTTAGCAAGAACTGGGATTTTAATGTTTGCCAGATCCAGTTTTTTCAGAGATGACGGCTAAGCATAAGTTCCAGCAAGGCCTGTGAGTCGAAATCTTTCAATAAATGTCATCACGACCGGGAATCCCGGATTTGAACGTTTCGATGATAAAGTTTTCTTATTTATAGTTTGGCTCAGAAAAAAAATTAAACAATTTTCAAAAAGTAGATTGCTAATTAAATTATGGTTTAATTAATTTTATCAATTTATGGTCATAAATAAACCAGTATGTTAAAGCTCTAAGATAAGAAAGGTGTTATAATGAAAATTACAATTGCGCAACTGGATCCGACGGTGGGTGATATAGAAGGAAACCTAAGTTTGATGAGTACAGCAATAGAAAAGGCTAGTAAAGATTTGTCCGACCTCATAGTGTTTTCAGAGTTATTTTTAACCGCTTACCCACCCAGAGACCTCCTTGAGTTTTCCTGGTTTATCGATAAAGTAAACACAGGAATTGATAGGATTTTAGAGATATCAAAAAGTTACCCTGAACTTGGTATACTCATTGGTACACCTACTAAATCCGAAATGCCTCATGGAAGAGGTCTATACAATAGTGCAATCCTTTTACAAAATGGGGAGATCATCCACAAACAGCATAAATCCCTTCTTCCCACATATGATATTTTTGATGAGGTAAGATACTTTGATCCGGCCTCTGAAATTGAACCTGTAAAGTTCAAGGGAGAAAAGCTTGGGATTAATATATGTGAAGACGCCTGGAATGACCCTGTATTCTGGCCTGGAAGGAAGCTTTACAGTGTTGACCCCATAGAGACCCTTGTTAAAAAGGGTGCAACATTTCTAATAAATATATCGGCCTCTCCCTTTAATACAAAAAAACAGATAACTAGATACAGAATAATATCAAATCAAGCAGCAAAATATTCTCTGCCTTTTCTGTATGTAAATCAGGTCGGAGGAAATGATGAGTTAATTTTTGATGGAAGAAGCATGTTGATAAGCAAAATTGGTAAAATACTCTATGAACTCCCCTCATTCAGCGAGGATGTTGTAACTATTGATACAGATGAACTAAATAATGAAAAAGATTTCCAGCAGATGGATGATATAGAATTGGTCCACGATGCTCTTATATTGGGAATCAAGGATTACCTTAAAAAATGTGGATTTAAGAGAGCCGTTGTAGGTTTATCCGGAGGTATTGACTCTGCCGTAACGATTTGCCTGGCGGTTCGAGCTTTAGGCAAGGAGAACGTTCTCGGAATATCAATGCCTTCTCCATATTCCAGCAAAGGTAGTATTGAAGATTCAAGGAGGCTATCAGATAATCTCGGAATAACCTTTAAAATTATACCGATATCCGAGATTTACAA
The DNA here is from genome assembly GCA_003645695.1 of Spirochaetota bacterium. Taxonomy (GTDB): domain Bacteria; phylum Spirochaetota; class B62-G9; order B62-G9; family B62-G9; genus B62-G9. Next base: position 2,320 of record QNBN01000053.1, read on the forward strand.
TAACTATTTAAACACTCTTTTACCGGTTTTCAATAATTTGCCTCCAGATATTACAGAGGAGAATATTCAGGCAAGAATCAGAGGTAACATACTTATGGCTATTTCGAATAAGTTTGGGCATCTCGTTCTATCGACCGGCAACAAAAGTGAACTTGCAGTGGGATACTGTACTCTCTACGGGGATATGAGCGGCGGACTTGCCGTTATATCCGATGTTCCTAAAACTATGGTTTATAAATTGGCCCGTTTTATAAACAGAAACAGGGAAATTATTCCTGAAGAAATCATAAAGAAGGCACCTTCTGCAGAATTAAGACCTGAGCAGAAGGATGAAGATAGCCTCCCGCCATACAAAATTCTTGATGAAATACTACAATACTTTATCGAAGAAGGTCTCTCAATAGAAGAGATCATTAATAAAGGTTTCGACAAGGATACAGTTATCTGGGTCGCAAAGGCAATCGCAAGAAATGAGTATAAGAGAAAGCAGGCTGCCCTGGGTTTAAAGGTAACCACAAAGGCGTTTGGAATGGGGAGAAGAATGCCTATAGCAGCTAAGTACATATAGCGAGAATGGCATCAGGTTGCAGGGATGACAACAGCATAATTAATTTTCCTTGCAAAAAATTAAATATTCTGATATTTTGAGTGCGAAAAATTGGAAAAAATTTCTAATATAGGAGGCAATGGTGGAGAAACTATTTAAGTTTAAAGAACGCGGCACAAATGCTGGAACAGAAGTTATTGCTGGTCTTGCAACGTTTCTCGCGATGGCTTACATAATTGTGGTAAACCCCTCAATACTCTCAAAAACTGGTATGCCTTTTTCGGGAGTTTTATTTGCAACAGTACTTGTAAGTGCGTTTAGTTCCATTGCAATGGGTTTATATGCAAACTTACCATTTGCTTTAGCCCCAGGTATGGGTATTAATGCCTTCTTTACCTTCACACTCGTTCTAGGAATGAAAGTACCATGGGAAACTGCTCTCGGTGCTGTTTTTATCTCCGGTATTATATTTATAATTCTTTCCATATTTAAGGTTCGCATCACAATAGTAAAGGCAGTCCCATCCTCTATCCGATATGCAGTTGCGGCCGGTATTGGTCTATTTTTAACACTGATTGGTTTTGAAGAAGTCGGATTTATAGTTCATAATCCAGCAACTATTGTAGGTTTCGGCGGACTAACTCTTAAAGTAATTCTTTTCCTTGTAGGTCTTTTTATTACTTCTATTCTGGTTATAAAAAAGGTTAAAGGAGCCCTCGTTATTGGAATAATATCAACATCAATAATAACCCTTATAGTAAGCCTTGTAGGTACAGCAACAGGTGCTTTAAAAGAACCAATTGTTACCATTCCTAAAGCTGTATTTGCACTTCCTTCTACTTCAGCTCTATTTAAACTTGATATAGTAGGGGCTCTTAAGTTTGGTATGATAGGACCTATCTTTGCGCTTTTATTTACAGATATGTTTGACAGCATATCTACCTTCCTTGGGGTTGCTCAAGTTGCCGGATTAATCGATAAGGATGGTCAGCCTATAAATGTTGGTAAGGCACTGCTTGTAGACGCAGGTTCAACAACCATCTCAGGCCTTCTTGGAACTTCATCGGGCACTACCTATATTGAGAGTGCCGCCGGTGTTGAAGAAGGCGGAAGAACAGGTCTTACTGCAGTTATCGCAGGGCTTTTATTCCTTCCATTTATGTTTCTAAGTCCGATCCTTTCATTCATACCATCCGTTGCAACTGCTCCTGTTCTGGTTATAGTTGGGGTTTTCATGATGAAACCTGTTACAGACCTAGACTGGAAAAAGATGGACGAGGCAATACCGGCTTTTCTGGCATTAATTCTTGTGCCACTCACCTACAGTATAACACAGGGTATAATCTGGGGTTTTTTGTCTTATACAATAATAAAACTTTTGATTGGGAAGGCAAAGGATATACACTGGATGCTCTACATCATAGACGCATTTGCAATACTTGCCTTAATTTTACCAATGATACAAAAATAGGATACAAAACACGACGAAAACCCCGGGCGAAAAAGCCGGATTTTTTATATAGATTATACTATGTTAAGCCCCATAACAAGGGCATTCTCCCTCTCTAGAGGGTAATAGTTCTCTATTATTCCAACTATCATAAATCCGAATCTTCTGTATAAGGAAATAGCCCTCTCGTTAGAAGGCCTTACTTCAAGGTATGCAAACTCAACACCCCTGGACCTTGCGTCTTCAAGCAAATAGTTCATTAAGATTGTTCCGTATCCCTTACCTTGAAAGTCAGGAGCAATTGATATATTAATTATATGTACTACAAAATCGTATCTTTTATTCATCAACCTGAATTCAACATCATTTTTTAAAAGATGGTATCCTCCGTATCCAATTACACGCCCACCCAGTTTTATCGTCACCATATAGTTGTTTTTATCCGAAATAATTAATCTAAAGAAATTTTCACTCCATGGGTGAGGAAAAACTGCCTTTTCTATTGCTAAAACTTCTCTTAAATCCTTTATTTTCATCGGCTCAATTGTATAATCACCTGTCAACAATTAAAGCCTCCATAGCAATATTTGTAATTTTCATTGCTAATTTTAACCTAACTAACCCTTAAAATAACCGGCGAGTTTATTCAACTCATCAGGTTTTAAAATTATAAGGCTATTTCCATCCCTCTTAACAAAACCTGAAGCAATTAATTTTTCAATCTCTTCCTCAACCTCCTTATTTATAGCATTTATCTGAAGAGCTATTTCCTGTACTGTATTTGGGTAATTCAAAATATTTAAAGGTTTGCCATCTGCAGACTTCTGGGCAAGCCTTAGATCATTGAGTGTACTGATTACCAGCGACTTTATATCCCGCTTCGCAAGGTCCCTTATCTGATTATCAGCCTTTTCAAGCCTTATACAGAGCTTCTCTATAATATTCATAGCAATATTGGAGTTTTTACTGATCATACTCAAGAAACCATCTCTATTAAATGCAAGTAGTTCGCATGTATCAACTGCGGTTGCCGTTGCTGTCCTCGGAGTATTCCTAATAAGTGCCATCTCTCCAAAAAAATCTCCCTTACCCAAAACCATTAAAATTTTCTCGACATTATCCACCCTTTTTGTAATTTTAACCCTACCCTTCTGTATTATGTACATAGTATCACCAGGCTCACCCTCTTTAAAAATCACACGCCCTGCTTCTACTACCTGACCGTACTTCTCAAAAAGAGTATTTCCCATTTTCATCCCTTCCTGTTTTATATATAATTTTATTTGATATATTTTAATATAAAATTATTACCTCAATTTCCAATTATATGTTAAAATAAAATAGGTAAATAGACTCTAGGTTGTAATAAAAAACCATAATTTTAATGAATAAAACCTTAAGTATCATTATTTATTGTTTTATAGATTATAATAAATTAGATTTAAGTATAGTTCAATATTTTAATTTTCTAATAAAACCTTAATTAAAAATTAATTGTAAATCTATAAATAGCCATAAAATGGACAAAAAATATCCTCTTTCTATCTATACTATTATCATCTATATTATTATCGTATCATTTCTTCTATTTGCTGAGAATGCATTTTCGGATGATCTAAATGCTTTTAATGTTCTAAAACCAAAATCCAGTTTAACAGATAAAAACAGCCTTACATTTGCAATAGTAACCTGGTATCAGAGCAAAATTTCAAGTAGAAACGGACCAAAATGCATGTTTTATCCCACATGTTCAGATTTCTTTAAAAAAGCCTCCAGAAAATACGGTATAATTTTGGCAACTCTGATGACCGTTGACCGGATGTTTTACAGGGAAAATTATAAATCAATGAGATTTTACAGGTACCTTCCCTCTTATGGTCTATACTACGACCCGATAGAAAATCATTTTATTTTAAAGTTTACTTCAAAATGAAAAAAAACATTCTTGTCATCTCAATTCTAATTATTTTTAATATTTTGATATATAAAGCTAATGCACAAACTTTAGATGGAACCATTGATAATTATCCTTATTTTCAAACAGCAGTAAAACTTTACAGCAACGGTTATTATACAGAGGCAAGAATGCTCCTTTTAACCATGTTTTATACCAATGGCATTTCACAACCCTTTAATATTTATTCAAGGTTTCTGGTAGCAATGAGCTATGCAAAAGAATCAAAAATCCCCAGAGCCATTAGAAACCTTGAAAACCTCAAAAAGGATATTGAAACAGAAATGAGAACAGGCGAAAATTTTAATAAGTATTATAAGATTTTCTGTGAAGTAAATTATCAAATAGCAAAGCTATACTTCTTTGAAAAGAAGATTGATTCATTCATAGAAGCAAAGGAGTATTTTGATTCAGAATGCCTTTTTTTAAATAAAACAATGAAGGACGAATTAAATTTACTCGAGATAGCCTCTCTGATATATGAAATGAGATGGAAGGATGCATTAGACAATCTTAATTATCAAAAGTTCAGTAACCGGCAATTAAAAAATTATATTAGCTCAAGACTTGTGGAAATCCAAAACCACCGGGACAAAAGTCCCCTATTCGGTGGGATCTTATCTATAATCCCGGGGCTTGGGCATATCTATGCCGGAAGGTTCAATGACGGATTAAGAAGCTTTCTATTTAATATCGCCTTTTCAGGATTAACCGCCTATACAGCCATAAAAAAAGAATACATATTTACATCCATTTTTGGATTAATAGAACTCGTGCTGTATACATCAAATATATATGGAGGTATCGATGCAGTTAACCAGGCAAATGCCCTTTACTATACAAAAAATAGGGATGATATTTTAAAGAAAATCCCGATTTCGAGGATACATATTATATCAGTTAGAAAGGAAATCGGACTTTAATGGTAGCTCATGATGTTTTAACCTATCTTTCAGCAAGATCCATGAATTTTCCTGATTATATGGTAACAGTTACTCCCTACAGCTATCAGGAAATAGACGAATATCTATACAACCCCAATTATATCTTCGAATACAGGGAGGGACAATCCCCTGTTACTTTTTCAAGCGATCCGATGTATGACGAAACGGAGTACTATTCGAATTATATAAACTATCACCCACCTAAGAATGGAAAGGTAGCTGCTATTGAAATACTTTCCCTCTATTCTGCCGAACCAGATTGGGGAATGGATCGAAATCTCAAACTTTCACTTCTTCAGGGTTTGATGGGTGGAAGCCAGGGATACAGACATATGAGATATGTCCTTTTCCTCTTTTTGCGTGCAGGATCAGTAAGCAGGCAGGTTTCGTATTTTACTAAATTGTCAAAAATAGCCTTTAAAAGGGATGATAAATACTGGGGATTGAGGTTTGCTGCAAGAGCTATTCACTATTTAGAGGATCTACTAACTCCAGTGCATTCAAAACCCTTCCCTGAAGCATTTCTTATTAAAAATGCCTTTTCGCCAAAAAGAATCTATTTTAAAAGCTTTAACTATCACATGAACTTTGAGAAGTTAATAGGATACCATCTCTGGCATGGAAGAGAGGATTTAATAGAAGCAATAAAATCATCTCCAGTAATGAATTTAAAATCGCTTAATTTTCTCTACTCCAGAACAGGTCATTTAAAGACCAGAAAAATTCTCAAAGAGATATTTACATACCTTGACAGGATCTGGGGAAATAGAATGGAACATAAACCCTACAAGTTAAAAAAAAGTGAAATCGAAGATAGCCTTTTATATGAAAATATCCTTAAATTATCAATAAAATGGCATAACCACTCTTCTTCAGTGGTAAAAGGATACATAAAAAACTTTATTTTACCAGAGTTTGAATAGGCAAAAGATATGATAGTTAAAGAGTTTGATTTTTCTGAAGATCTAATTAACAGGTTATCAGCTCTCATTATAGAATCCCGGATTCCTCCGGAAAAGATGTTGATTATTGCCCCTTCAAAGAGGTTTTTTCAATACCTTGCAGATAGATTATTTGAGATAAACCATGGTAAAAGCAAACTCATTCCAGATTATATTACAAGTGATGAATTAGTATTTGGTATCTTATCAAATTTAACCATTCCTATGGCTGGTGAATCAGAACAATTACGGATAATGATAAAAGCTATAAATCAAACTCAGGGATATGAGAAAATTATTCCCAGAAATAGCTTTGAACGCTACAGTGGCGCTGTTATCAGCGCAAAAAAGATTATTAAACTCTTTGGAGAAATACTGAAAAATAAGGTTACAGGGTCAGTTTCTGAGTTTCTGAAATCCCTTAAAAAAAAGGACTCAGAGCCATATCCAGGATTCAATGAACATATTGACATCCTTGCACGGATCTCAATGTATTACGAAAAACTTCAAAAAGAGGAGAGTAATTATGACCCTTCATTCTTAATCCCCAGGATAACAAAACGAGAAATCGAAGAGTTTTTTAAAAAATACAGACAGATCCTGCTTATTTCCCCTACTGCTCTTACAGAGTTTGAAAAGGATATATATTCCGCAGTAGAATCTAAACTGCTCGTAATAACCCAGGACTGTAATGAGTATGACTTTACTTCTATAAGGGATTGGCCAAAATTAGACAGAAAAAATACCAACCCTTCCTCTAAGGCCATAAAAGAATCGGGGTTTGAGAATACACGTGAAAAGATATATTACTCTGAAGAGCCATCTCTGCTGTACGAAGCTTCTAAAGTTTTGAGTATAGTTCAAAAAGAACTTAATGCCGGAGTAAAACCCCATGAAATATTAGTACTAAATCTGGATAGCATGCTTGCAGAAATACTCTATGATTCGCTACAATCCTATAATATACCAGTAAACCTCTCCCAGGGCATAAACATAAAAAGGGAACCATTGTACCAATTTTTTGCTTCAATAGCTGATTATTTTTCCGATTTTAAAAGTTCTACGCTAATAAAAATATTAAAAAACCCGATCTTTACCGAAATCGCAGGGATGAAAAATTTATCTGCAGAGGTAGAAGCATTAAACAAGAGGATAATTGCAAACAATCTTCATCTTATCTATAACCTTGAAAACGAAGTTTTCAATGATATTTTTACTAGAATCCCTGAAATTAAAAATTCACTCGAAGAATTAAAACAACTCTATAATTCAGAAAACAGCCAAAAACTTTATAGAAACCTTAACAGAATAATAACAAAACTGGGGAAAAAGAGGAGCTATGAACTAAATGTTTTCAGAGATGCTGTAGAAGAATCGGTATTTGAAGTAACTATTTTTGAAAGCGAGATAAAAGATAAACCATACAATATCTTCCTATCCATTCTTACTTCAAAGCGATTGCCCCAGATTGGAAGTATAAAGGGAGAAATTCAGATTTTGGGATTACTTGAAACCAGAGGAATCAGTTTCAAAACCGTAATAATACCAAGCTTTAATGAATCCGTATTTCCCTCACCATCTCAGGATTACCGATTCTTTAACTCCTCATTAAGAAGATCAATCGGACTGCCTGGTCTTTACCAGCAGGAAGAATTGGAGTTCTTCTATTTAAAAAGACTCATAGATTCCTCGGAGAAAAGCTACATTCTATCCTTGATATCCAATGACGGGTCCTATGACATTCCAAGCAGGTACATCTATCTGTTTGGCCATGAATCACTAAAAAAAATAGACAATGAATACAAATTTCCTGCTTTTAATAAAGGGTCTAAAACCACTGGCGATTCGTCATTCGATACTCCAGAGATGAAAACTACTGTCGATAGATTCTCTCGACTGGATATAGACAGAATCAAAAAATGTCATACGCGATACTACATAGAAAAAATACTCAACATCTCTGAAGAAAGATCACTCTCAGAAGAAATTGATGCCAGTGTAATAGGTACTCTTATACACTCAATATTCTATGAGCTATATACAAAGGCGGGAATGTCCGGAGTAAATCAAATAAGTAAAGAGTTCGAAAATCAGCTTGGAAAGAATCTAGAAGAGCTTATAGATTCTTATATAAGGGAAACCCTCTTTTTTACAGAAGAAATAAACCTTATTAAAGAAATTATAAGAAAAACCTGCTTAAATATTCTTAACCATGACTTACATAGAGTAAAAAGAGGTTTCACTATCTGTAGTGACCTTTCAGAGAAAGAGCTTACAGCTAAAATAGGTAATAAGTACCTACTGAAGGGGAGAATAGACAGAATTGATAAAACACCAGATGGAGAATTCATAATAATTGATTACAAAACAGGGAGCATCCCTACAAAGAAATCTCATACTGAAGACGAAAACTTCAAAGAGATACAGCTTGGGGTTTACGGTCTTCTCTTTAGAGAAAAGTATCCTGAACGCTCCATATCATCCCTGGCCTATTATGATATTAAACAGGCAGAACTCATACATCTTATTGGAAAAGAGGAGTCAATTGATGCATACCTTGATAATTTTGAAAAACATCTGATTAATCTACTCGAAAATTTTAATGAATCGGGCAAATTATTACTGGCAGAAGATCCGGAAAGCTGTAAATACTGCCCATTTACAAGCATTTGCAGGGTTATAGAAATATGAAAATAAAAAATTCACAAAATATATTAAACTCTGTTGCAATAAGCGCAGGAGCCGGTTCGGGGAAGACGCATACCCTAACAAACCTTCTGCTTTTAATGCTACTCAATGATATCCCTATTAATGAGGTTCTCTCAGTTACATTTACAAATAAAGCAGCAGCAGAAATTAAAGACCGTCTTTTAAAAAGGATTGAAAAAATTATAGAGGGATCGGATGAATCCATTGAAGAAATTAAGACAAGTCTTAAAGTAAGCGGGAAAGCTCTCACAGAAAAGGCTAAGCATCTTCGTTATGATTTGATCAGGCATTTCAGTTCGCTGAGGATCGGCACAATTGATAGTTTTTTTACATCTATTATCAAACAGTTCCCCCATGAAACAAATACTGGGCTGGAACTGAACATAATAGACGATAGTGAAAGAAAGGTTCTATTTAATGAAGCACTGGAAAGGTTTTACAAAAATATAAACTCAAATCAAAGACTTTTCAGAAGGGTATATGAGTACTTAAATGAAAAAAACAAAAAGAGCTTTAGGACAAAGTGGATTTTTGAGGATGTTTATAATAGTTTCAACCCCTATTTTTTTAAACTAATCAATTCGGAGTTATACAACCCTGAATTACCTCAAGAAGCTGAAGAAAAACTTATTAAAATTAAAAACGATATTCAAGGCAAAGAGTTTGAAGAATTAATGAAAAAAACCATTGATCTTATTGAAAAATACCTTCTATTTAACAAAGTTTTTGATGAAGGAAATGTAAAAAAACTTCTTAACAAACTAAAGTCTTTCTTCCCAACAAAAGATATCTATAAATTAAAGGTTATATCTATCTTTGAACCAAGAGACCCAACTGAAAAAAATTATATTCGCAAAATTCCGGAAATATGGCCCGAAGGAGGAAACACCATAATCAACTGCCTGCGAGAAATAAGAAAAGCCATTGCAGAATACATAAGAGCCACAATTAATTACCAATTCTACCGGGAGCTGGAAATTTTTATGTTGATAAAGGATGAGTATTCTGACTTAAAATCGAAAGCAGGAGTAATAGACTTTGATGATATTGAGCTGATTGCATACCAATTTTTAAAGAATTTGAATCATTTCGATTATTTCAGCTACAGAATGGATACTTCCATAAGGCACATATTGATAGATGAGTTTCAGGATACATCGGATATCCAATGGAAGACTATTGAACCCCTCGCCTCAGAGGCTATAAAAACCGGTGGGAGCCTTATATACGTTGGGGATGTAAAGCAATCTATCTATCAGTGGAGGGGCGGTAGGCCTGCGCTTTTTAAAGAGGTCAAAAAAAGGTACAATCTCGCAGAGAAGGTGCTGGAAATCAATTACAGGAGCGCCCCCATTATTTTAGATTTTATAAATAATATTTTTTTAGATATAAAAAACAGGTTTCCTGATTTTGAATATAAAGTTCAAAAACTGCCTCCTGAATCCAAAGACAACAATAGAGAAGAAGGATACCTATGTATTAAGGCTATAAAGGATAAAGATAAAATAGCAGGCCATGTAGTAGAAAAGATAAAAAGGCTTCACCAAAAAGGAGTAGACTTTTCAGACATTGCTGTTTTATGCGAAAGAAACGATGAAATAGAAGAAATAGAGCTTCTATTAAAAAAGAATAATATCCCTTTTGTAGGGTCAGGGAAAAGATCCCTGCTGGAGGACTATGCTATAATCGACATCTTGAACATTTTAAGATTTTTATCCGACCCGGAGACAGAAATACATATCGTTTCTGTTCTAAGATCGCCAATGTTCAGAGTTAAATATGATGTACTGGAAAAAATAAAGAAAAAAGACGAAAAAATATCATTAAAATCCCTGAGTATATATGAGCCAATCGTAGCAGAAACATTGGAGAGCTTGCTTAAAAACACAAGATATCTATCAGTATCAAAACTACTTCTAAAACTATTTGAGGATCTGGCCATATTCGAAACCTATCCCAGTTCCAGAGATACAATTTTAGACCTCTATGAGCTAAGTTATTATTTTGAATCTTCAAAGGCTCAAACATCACTACCAGATTTTATTGAATACCTTGAAAAATCAGGCGAGGATATTAAATCAAAAACTGCCAGTATAGAAGGAGTTCAACTCAGTACAATACACTCTGCCAAGGGGCTTGAATACCACACAGTTATTATTCCATATCTTGCTAAAAAACAATCATACAGACTTGAAGAAAAATACGACTTTAAAGAGAATGAAAATGGGGAAATATCGGGATTTATAAAAACCTCTAAGGACTATCAAAACTTCTATGGTGATAATGATTTTAAAGAAATGAAAACCAGGATTAAAAAAAATTACGAGATTGAAAACATTAACCTTCTTTACGTGGCTCTCACAAGGGCAAGAGAAAACTTGATTGTACTCCCACACTTTAATAATATATCAATAGGGGGATTATTTATAAGCTCTTTATACCCGGCAGTTGATTTTAAAAAGGATCCCCCTGGGGAATACGAAATAGGCAAAATTTTCCCCAGTAAAGAGGTGAAAAAATCTACACCTGTATGGAATTATTTAAGCATTGACAAATCAAAGATTGAGAAATTTTCGGTTTTGGCCCAACCACGTAAAGAATTGGAAATTGAAGGGGATCTGTTTAGTAGAAGGCTGTCACTCCTAAAAGGCCTTACCGTTCACAGGATTATTTCCTATGTAAATAGACTTCCCATAACAGATGAAGAATTTGGTCTGCTTTTGGAGAGAGCCCTATTCTATGAAGGAAGAAGATTTACAAAATTAGAGAGGGAACAGGTGAGATCCGAAGCAGAA
>QNBN01000054.1 GCA_003645695.1 Spirochaetota bacterium
AATTTGATGTTTAATTAGAATACTAAAATATTCAAGGCCACTTAAATATAATTTTTTATAGGTATAAAACGAATAGGCAAAGTAAGTTTTTTATCATGATTGAAAGTTCACTTGCCTATTGTTTATATTCTATTGGCTGTAATAGCCATTGTGTTTTTAATCTTATTTATAAAGTTTTTTGGTTTGTGGTTTAGATCACTGCTATCAGGAGCACCTGTAGGAATTGCAAGGTTAATTGGAATGTGGCTTAGAAAAGTTAATCAAGAGATGATTGTTGACAGCAGGGTTATGTTAACAAAAGCTGGGATCCCGCTCAATACTGATCTTCTTGAAACTCACTATCTGGCAAGAGGTAATGTTTTAAAGGTATGTATGGCTCTTTTTGCGGCTATTAAAGCGAATATACTTCTTACCTTTCAGAGAGCTGAAGCAATAGATCTTTCGGGAAGAGATGTTCTGGAAAACCTTGATAAAATATCGAAAACTGTTCTGGAAAAGGGATTGGATGCAGGAACTGCATTTGAGATTTTTGCATTGCTATTATTAATGTACCTACAAAGATTGACAGATTTAAAAGTAGAGAGAAAAAGAAAAGTTATATGACGTTGACTGTCAATTATCCGACTGTAGAAATTGATATCGAAAATGAAGATAATTAAATTGAACCTGTTAGAGGAGATACGCAGGTTGTAGAGTCAATGGATGAATCAGAGATACAAAACGAAAGAGATCTTGGAAAGCAGAAATTGGGTATTATTAAACAGAAGCCACCTGAGTTTCAAAATCAAAAAAAATATATTTGTGAAAATGAGATGGAGAGGTATCGTGGGGAAAAATCACTGATAGATGAAACTTTTTTATTTGTTATTAAAAAAGTGAATATTCTGAAACAAAAAAATCGATTAATAGGAACAAAAATTTAACAATTTTCAAACAAGCAGTCGTTATGTCTGAAATATTAAGGAAACCGAAGGGAATATAATATAACAGGGGGAGAGAGGTTTTCACCCCCTGTTATTTCACATTAAGGAGGAGTTAACTTTTTTTCGGAGCAAGGTAAGCACTCCAGTATCCCATACCTACAAACAAACCGCCTCCGATAATATTTCCGATTGTAACCGGAATAAGATTTTTAACAATAAAGCTTCCCCAGTTCAACAGGTTAGGATCAGCCCCCTTGGGTAATGGAACACCTGCCAAATTATGAAGAAAAATACCCATGGGAATAAAATACATGTTTGCAACGACGTGCTCAAAACCAATTGCAACGAATGCCATAATTGGGAAGAAAATTGCAAATATTTTGCCAATGGTCTGCTTGGATGCCAAAGCCATCCATACCGCAAGGCAGACAAGCCAGTTACATCCAATAGCTCTTGTAAGGGCTTCCAAAAAGGTTAATTTAACTTTTCCATAGGCAATAGCAACAGCTTTTGCACCAAGAGCCCCTCCGCCTGCCTTCCAAAGATCCGAATAAAAGAAGAGTAAAACAATTATAATTGAACCAATGAAGTTTGTTATATAAACTATTGTCCATCGACTCAGCATTTTACCGAAAGTAATCTCACCTGCAAGGGTACTGGTTATCATAAGATTGTTACCGGTAAAAAGTTCAGCACCTGCTATAACCACAAGCATAAGTCCTACGCTAAAAACAGCGCCGGCCATAAACTTTGAAAAACCAATGCCAAGGAACTTTGAGAGATCAAATGTAACCGATGTGGCTAAAACTCCACCAAAACCTATATATGCACCTGCCAGAATCCCCAGTATTATAACCGAAAGCCATGGAGATGTTACTTTTTTCACCCCCACAGATTGTGCAACTGTTTCAGCAATTGTGGGGGGAGCTTTATCCTCTGCGCTTGGTACAGGGAACTTTAGATTCTTAACTATTTTTTCAACCTTGTTTAATGCCTCTTTTTCAAGCTCAATCTTCTTCTTTAGAGCCCTCTGAACAGCCTGGGTGATTTCCTCAGGAGTAAAAGGTTTAGGAACATAATCTAAAGCCCCTCGTTTCATTGCTTCGGTTGCCCTTTCTACAGAGGGATAACCGCTAATCATAACAATTGCAGATTCGGGAGAGCGTTTATAAATCTCTTCAACAACATCCATCCCATCGAATCCTGGCATTTTCCAATCACAGAGTACAATATCAAAATTGGAGTCTTTTACAAGTTTCAAACCCTCTTCGGGACTGTTTGTTGTAACAACATCGATTCCTTCATTTGTAAATATTTTTCTACAGGAATCGAGAACTACATCTTCATCATCAATTACTAACATTCTTTGAGTCATAAATGTCCTCCTTTGGTAGAAATAAAATAGGTTTAATAATTATGATTTTTTACTTTTAACAGCCTTTTCAATTGTATTCTTAACTGCTTCTATAAACTCATCAGGTGTAAATGGCTTTGGTATAAACTTTTTAGCACCCCTCTGGAAAAGTTCTTCAAGAGTTTCTGGAGTGGGGTAGCCACTCATTACAAGAACAGGTAAGATTGGCCATTGATCGATTGGCCAATTCTTCTTAATTTTATCCAGAAGATACAGCCCGTCTTTTTCAGGCATTTTTACATCCATAATTAGCAGATCATAAAACTTTCCTGATTTAAGCTCTTCCTCAGCATCCTTTGCATTGGATGTCAGAGTTACTTCATATCCTTCCGATTCAAGTATTCTCTGGCAGCTTTTTAGGACAATTTCATCGTCATCGACAACCAGTATCTTCTTTTTTCTTTCCATCTTTATCTCTCCTCTGTTGGTAGCCATATTTTAAATGTACTTCCCTTCCCGGGTGCACTTTCAACAAAGATCTTGCCTCCATGCTTTTCTATAATTCCGGCTGATACGGCAAGGCCGAGTCCTGTTCCCTGCCCAACCTCCTTAGTTGTAAAAAAGGGGTCAAATATTTTGTTAAGATTTTCTTCAGGAATTCCGCATCCGGTATCAGATATGATTATTGATATTCCCTTCTTTTCAGGTTTTTCAGGGTTATAACTCAATTCGGTTTTTATTGTTACTTTACCCCCTTGTTTAGTTGCATCGAAGGCGTTGATTATCATATTCAGTAGTACGCTCTGTATTTGGTTTTGATCCAGTGTTTTAATTGGCAGGTTTTCACAGGGAGAAAATTCGAGTTTTATTCCCTTTACTAATGCTTGATTTTCTACGAGTTTTAGAGTGGACTTTATAAGATCGTTTATATCTGTTTCCCTCCTGTCCAATTCGCTCTGTCTTGAAAAATCTAATAGACCCTTTACAATTTTCCTCACTCTTTCAGTTTCTTTGGCTATTGTTTTAAGATCAGATTTAACATCTTCAGGAAGATCATCCCTCCTGAGTAGCAGATGGGTAAAAGTAAGCACCCCGGTTAATGGATTATTGATTTCGTGGGCTACCCCGGCTGCCAATCTTCCTATACACGCCTGTTTTTCCGATTGAAGCAATTTATACTCACTCTCTTCTTGTTGCTTTATATCCCAATTTTTTAGAGTAGAGATTAGTTCAACATAAGTTTTCTGAAGTTCCCCGATCTCGTTATTCTCTACAATATCAATCTCTGGATTAATATTGCCCCTTAAAACCTCTTTTCCAGCTGAAATTAACTGCTTAATAGGTTTTGAAATTTTATTAGAAATTACTATGCCCATTATAACGGTGACTATTATTGAGGCTAATGAAACTATGATAATTGGTATAAAAAATCGATTTATACTATTTAAATTAGTATTTTTAGAAATGTGGGTATTTGAGTCCCCTTGAAAACTGGATATGTGGCTAAAATTATCTTTTTCTATTATAATAAAGGTAATACCAAAGGCAAGTGAGACTATGATTGCGACTAAAACAAATGTCAACACTAATTTTGATTTTATGGTATATAATAATTTTTTCATATACTTAAATTTATAAAACATTTTAGACACTTTGTCAATTAATTAACAATAAAATCTAGAAAAAAAAATTAACATTATATTGTTGTATCAATTGACTTTGCACAAACGCCATTTACACGAATATTATATAGTGCTAATTTAAGTGTAAGTGCACTGACCATGTTAGATATTGCTCCTTATTATAAAAGAGTATAAAGAATTTTTATTGGCTTTGCCTTTCTCAAAATGGCATTCTACTATAATATGTGTAATGACAAAAGATATTTGTTCGAGTTACTCGAAAATTTGAAAATCAGTTTAAAATTTAAATGTAAAAAATGATTTTATTTTAGAGTTCACTTTTAAACTTTAAATTTAAAGAAAACAGTCCGCTTTTGAATTTTAAATAACACATATCAAAGATTTCTTGACAAAATAAATATTTAAAGTTAAAATCTGAAGATAATAAAATGTTATATAAGTTATACTGTTTAAAATTACGGAATAAGTAATATTAAATTAATTTATTTTGGTATTCGTATAAAATTATAATTTAAATTAGAGTTAACAAAAGGTATAACCAATGGCAAAAACTTTAACTACATGTCCGTACTGTGGATGTGGGTGTGGTTTGTATCTTTCTTCAAATAACAAGATGTTAACTGGTGTATTCCCTAGCAAAAATCATCCTGTGGCTAAGGGTTCTCTTTGTGTTAAAGGCTGGAACTCCTATCAATTTGTGAATAGTAAGGAACGTCTAACAGTTCCTCTTATTAAGAAAAACGGAAATTTCGTTGAAGCATCATGGGATGAGGCTTTGACTCTTATAGTATCAAGGCTTAAAGATATAAAAAATAACTCTGGTTCAGATAGCATTGCATTTTTTAGTTCTGCAAAGGCTACAAATGAAGAGAATTATCTTTTGATGAAGCTTGCGAGGGCTGTTTTTAAAACAAATAATATCGATCATTGTGCAAGGTTGTGTCATGCTTCTACTATTACGGGCCTTGTTTCTACTTTTGGTTCAGGGGCAATGACAAACTCAATAAATGAGTTTGAAGATGCAGAGTTGTTTTTAATAACAGGTTCTGACACTACAGCTCAGCATCCCTTAATTGGTACCAGAATTATAAATGCTGTTAAGGATAAGGGGGCAAAGCTAATAGTTGTAGATCCAAGGAAAATTGAGCTTGTAAAATACGCTGATATCTATGCACGTCAGAACCTTGGAACAGATGTAGCATGGATAAACGGTGTTATGAATGTTATTATATCTGAAGATCTCCATGATAAAAGATTTATTATGGAAAGAACCGAAGGATTTGAAGAGTTAAAAGAAGTTGTTAAGGATTATACACCGGAGTATGTTGAGGAGATTACATCAATTCCAGCCGATACTATAAAACAAATTGCCAGAATGTATGCAACGCACAAAAAAGCAATGATAGTTTATGCGATGGGGATCACTCAGCATACAACTGGGGTTGATAATGTTCGTTCTTTGGCAAATCTAGCAATGCTTACTGGGCATGTTGGTTTTCCTTCAACAGGCGTGAATCCTTTAAGGGGACAGAATAATGTTCAGGGTGCATGCGATGTTGGGGCTCTGCCTGATGTTTTTACAGGATATCAGAAGGTAATTAACCCTGAAATTAGAAAGAAGTTTGAAAAAGCCTGGGGTGTGGAAGATCTACCGGATAAACCAGGGTTAACCGTAACAGAGGTAACTGACGGGCTTTACAATGGTAATGTTAAGGCGCTTTTTATCATGGGTGAAAACCCTGTAATAAGCGATCCAGATTCCAACCATGTTAGAAAGGCGTTGCAAAATGCAGATTTTCTGGTAGTTCAGGATATATTCTTAACAGATACTGCAGTATATGCAGATGTAGTTTTACCTGGTGCTACGTTTGCCGAGAAGGATGGAACGTTTACCAATACGGAACGAAGGGTGGAGAGGGTTAGAAAAGCGGTTGACCCTCCTGGAGCCGCAAAAGCTGATTGGGAGATAATATCCGAGATAGCGGATAGAATGGACTATAAGGGGATGAAGTATAATCATCCGTCGGAAATTATGGACGAAATAGCTTCCGTTACCCCAATATATGGCGGTATCGATTATGATCGGTTGGATCCATGGGGACTGCAGTGGCCATGTCCTACAAAGGATCATCCAGGTACTCCTTATCTTCATAAGGATAAGTTTTCAAAAGGAAAAGGAAGTTTTGTCCCGGCTCACTATCAGGCACCTTTTGAACAACCAGATGAAATGTACAAATTCTCATTAACAACTGGAAGGCTTTACTGGCACTGGCATACGAGGACAATGACTGAGAGAACCAATGTGCTCGAAAGGGAAGCTCCTGAACCATTTGTTGAAATGAGCATGGAGGATGCAGAACGTTTATCAATAAAAAGCGGGGAAAGGGTAAGGGTAACTTCCAGGAGGGGTTCAGTAGAGGTAAAGGTGGTTGTTACAGATAGGATGAAACAGGGTAATCTATATATGCCCTTTCATTATAGGGAAGCTGCAGCAAATGTACTAACAAGCAATGCCATAGATCCGCAGGCTAAAATACCCGAGTATAAAGTAAGTACTGTAAAAGTGGAAAAACTATGAAAATGTACAATGATATAAGAATTTTGGATAAAAAAAAGATAAAAGATCTATTAAAATCAGCCAATAGTGAATGGAACATCTATGCTCCAATTGAAGGGATTGGTGGAGATGTATATTTTGATATATTGCCAAAAGACGATAAAATAGTTGATGAAGTTTTAAATAACTTATCTATTAAAAACAATAGTAATATAGCTTTGTCACCCAAGGATATTTTCTTTCCCCAGATGGAAGTTCTGTTCAATATTGATAAGGATGATTTTACTGAAACAATAGAATCCTCACCAAAGCTGATTTTTGGTATTAAGTCATGCGATTTAAAAGCAGTACTGTTTACAGATGAGTTTTTCAAAAGAAACTATGAGGATGTTTACTATCTTAGTAGGATGAAAAATAGGCTTTTGATTTCTATTGGATGTTTAACACCCCCAAGACCGGGTTCATGTTTTTGTACTTCTACTGGTACTGGTCCTTTCCTTGAAGAAGGTTATGATATCCAGCTTGTGGATGCAGAAGATTTTTTCTATGCAGAAATTGGTAGTGAAAAGGGTCAAATATTCGCGGATAAATATTCTGAGTATTTTGATAAAAGAACGGATGGTGATACTGCTAAAAAGGATATTAATAAAATCAAAACGAAAGCTTCCGATGCAGTTAATCTAAAGGTGGATTTTGATAGAGCGGTTGAATTGATGCAGGATGACGACTTCTTTCCCAATGATAATTATAAGAGAATTGGTGAGAGATGTATATACTGCGGTGCATGTTTGTACACATGTCCTACCTGTACCTGTTTTTCCATTAGTGATACGGTTAGCAGCAATAAAGAGGGGATAAGGTTCAGAAATTGGGATGGCTGTGTTTTTGAAGGATACACAAGGGAAGCCAGCGGACATAATCCCAGATATGAAAAGTATTTGAGAACTGCAAGAAGATATGAACATAAATTAAAATATGATTTTAAGGTAACAGGAACAAGCGGGTGTGTTGGGTGTGGTCGATGTCTTGAAAGCTGTCCTGTTAACATTGGTATGTCAAAGTTTATAGTAGAAATTACAGAAGGAAAAAGAATAATTTAACAGGAATAATTGATAAGGAAAGTTTGATGATGAAAAATATATATCAGCCTTATCCTGCTAAAATTGAAAGGATAGTTGATGAGACCTTCAATATTAAAACTTATACTGTAAAATTTATCAATGGTGATATTGCAAAAAGTTTTAATTATAAACAGGGACAGTTCGTTGAAATATCTATCCCCGGTGCAGGCGAAGCTCCTTTTTCCATTACTTCTACGCCATCTAGACCAGGAAATTTAGAGTTTACAATCAGAAAGATCGGTAGAGTCACAACAAAAATATTTGAATTGAAGGAAGGGGATTTATTACATATTAGAGGGCCCTACGGAAATAGTTTTCCCTTTGAAGAGGTAGAGGGAAAAAATCTATATTTTATTGCGGGCGGTATTGGGCTTGCCCCTTTAAGGAGTGTAATTAATCAGGCCTTTGATCATAGGCCTAGATTCGGTGAAATAAAGATTCTTTATGGCGCCAAGTCGCCTGCGGAGTTTTGTTATAGGGAAGAAATTCCCATATGGAAAAAATTGCCGGATACCGAGGTTCTTCTTACTGTAGATAATCCTGATGGTGAATGGCAGGGTAATGTTGGAGTTGTAACTACTTTGATGGATAAAACAAAGCTATCGCCTCTTAATAGTGTGGTATACGTATGTGGACCTCCAGTTATGCTAAAGTTTGTTATGTTAAAATTGATAGAAATGGGCTTCAAGGACGGAGATATATATGTTACTCTTGAAAGGTATATGCAATGCGGAGTAGGAAAGTGTGGGCATTGCAATATTGGTGATAAGTTTGTGTGTGTTGATGGACCTGTTTTTAGCTACAGGGACATTAAAGTATTCCCTGAGAGAGAAAGAGCTGTTTGAAGATTATTTAACCTGCCTTTAGTTATTCACTTTCAAAAAAGTAAATAAACTTCTAATTATGATAAAACACGATGTATATCTATTCGTCGTTGTAAATAGGGGAGAATGATGTGATCCAAGTAATTGTTTCTGTGCTGTTTACTAATTCAATTTTATCCAAAGACAAGTCAATTTATTTATTATCATGTTGTTAGAGATTACGTCGTTCCGCTTGCAATGACGACGATGGGGACAACAACCAAGAATGGTGCCGCACCGCTCAAAGAGGAGCTTAACTTGCAATGACACAAATCAAGGCATTGTAAAGCCAATTTCAAATGTCATTGTGAGGAGGCCGTAAGGCCGACGTGGCAATCCCCATCTTTGCGGAAACCCGAGATTGCGTCGCTTCGCTCGCAATGACGACGGTTTGTATGGAATAGAAAAGGGAATTAAACTGTTTTTTACCTCAGAAAATGAAAAAGATTCTTAGCTGAGCTCAAAATGCCGCAGATCAACCTGTTCCCTTCTCAAGGCAATATCGTTGTGAGTACATCATAGTTTATAGCTTCTGAATTAAATTATTCAATAGTTCAGTACTATTGTCAACAGATTCGGGGGCATTAAGTAATTTTTCAATTCTAATAGCATTACCCATATAATTATATACCTCACCACCTGTTTCAAGTATTGAGGATGCAGGCATAAATACAGCATTGCCTCCATAATTTTCCAGAGGTTTAAAATCAATATGAATAATATTCTGGGTACTCTCTGTGTTGATCCATGGTGTTTTCATAAGAATCAGGGTGTCGTAACCTCTCAATATATCAGAATCAAGAGTAAATGTTGAATTGCTGTTTTTGGTCTTATATTTTAATGCTCCTGCTGGATTCATCCCTTTGGAGAGGGGAAGAAGCTTTGCATTTTTGAATAACCTGGTAAAGAATATAAAGTTTTCAAGTATTTCAATATCCGTTCTGTCCTCATCAATTATAAATACAGGGTTTTTTGATTTTAAAAGATTCAGTGCAAAGCTTTTTAGCTTATCAGGCTTTATCCTCATAAGGTATGCAATTTCATTGTTGGTATTTATAGAAGAAAAATGATTTTTAGCTTCTTCATCCACTACATTTGAATTCGTTACTATTAAACTACCCAATGTAGATATAAAATCATTAAAGTATCTTCTATTGAATCTTAGACTCATATTGGAGATAGATTCAATTTGAATGGGAGTATCATTTATCGTAAACAAAAGGCTCCCTTTTCTTACAGCTTTCCTTATTTTTATTTCCAGAATCGGAAAGTTTCTTGCAGGCATTGCGTTAAAAACCACTATTTGATCGCTTTTTTCAATTTCATCAAGAGAAGGAACAACTAAACCTGACATGGTCGTTTTCAGATAACTGGATTTACCGGTTAGACAAATTCCATTTTCAAGATGATTTGTACCTTCACCGGTATCAAAAGGAATATGGAATAGATCACCATTTATTATACTCGCCAGTCGATGGATATTTTCATACTCTTCAGTAGAAAGATTTGTTGATGTTATAACCGCAGTTTTCTTTGAAGTCTTTAAAAATTCTACTGCTCTTTCAATAGCTCTATTCTTATCAATTTTATTCTTTAAACTTCCTGTTATAAATAGATAGTTAGTCTCTCGGTTTTCAGGTTTAAGATACTCATATTCATAGCGTCCTCTTACACACAGGGATCCATCATTTTCACCATTTGTGTTAACTGCACTTACTCTAATAAGGCTATTTTCGTAAACTTTGTACTCCAGGTCGCAGTGAAGGCTGCAATGAATACATTTTCCACTAACAGTTTCAGTTTTAAATGGTCCTGGTTTCGGGGTAAAAGGATTTATTGAAAGTGCACCTGTTGGACACGCATCTGCACATCCACCACAGAAATCGCATGATGTTTCAGCGAGTTCATGATAGAAGTAGGGGGATATTTCAGTTTCAAATCCTCTCTTAACAAAACCAAAAACATCGAGTCCCTTGATCTCATCGCAGTATCTTACACATATACCACATTTTATACATTTATTTGGCTCTCTGAGTATTACAGGATGATTTGCGGTCATGTTGTTAAAATCCGGGAAGTGATTAACTGCACCTTTGAAATCGTCCTCTTTTACATTGTATTCAGTGGAATTATCCCTGAGCTTACAGGAAAATCCTTCATTACAACCGCATTCAAGACATCTTTTAGCCTCTTTTAATGCCTGTTCTTCACTTAACCCAAGCTCAATTTGTCTGAAATCCTGTATTCTATCTTCTACAGCAAGGGTTGGCATCTTAACCCTGTTTTCTCTTTCATACACGCTAAAAAATTCGTCCGGTATCTCTTCAAGCTTACCTTTTGATATGATAAATTCTTTTGAATATGGATTAACCTTTCCTGTTGTAAGATACTGATCTATAGAGTATGCAGCTTTTCTTCCCCCTGCAATAGCTTCGACGGCAGTTGCTGCTCCTATTACACAGTCACCACCTCCAAAAATAAAAGGATCTGAAGTTGTACCTGTTTCCGGATCAGCCATCAATCTGTTCCTTTCAGATACAAGCTTTTCGTTGGTTAGTGAGGATAGATCTGGACGCTGTCCAATAGCCTTTATTAGAAGATCACACTGCATGGTATAATTTGAACCTTCAATAGGTATTGGCCTTCTTCTCCCAGATGTATCAGGTTCTCCGAGTTTCATATTTATGCATTCAACATTAAGACCTTTTTGACCCTTACTTATTTTAATCGGTGCTGATAAAAACTTGAACTTAATACCTTCTTCTTCAGCCTCTTCTATTTCATAATCATTTGCGGGCATTTCCTTTTTAGTTCGTCTATAAAGTATTAATACTTCGGATGCACCAAGCCTTAAAGATGTTCTTGCTGCATCCATTGCTGTATTACCACCTCCGACAACAATCACCTTTTTACCTTTCAAATCTGGCATATCCCTTTTTTCAGCTACCCTATGCAAAAATCCTATACCACTTTCGACACCCTCGGTGTCTTCGCCTTCAACCCTCATATTCATAGATTTTTGCGCACCGAGTCCTAAAAAAACAGCCGAGTAACCTTGTTTCTTTAAATCATCTACTGTAAAATCTTTACCGAGCTCTTTTGAATATTCTATATTTATCCCCAGGCTAAGAATAAGCTCTATCTCTTTATCAAGAATGTCTTTGGGCAATCTGTACTCAGGTATACCATATCTGAGCATACC
Organism: Spirochaetota bacterium; assembly: GCA_003645695.1. GTDB lineage: Bacteria > Spirochaetota > B62-G9 > B62-G9 > B62-G9 > B62-G9. The sequence continues at coordinate 11,664 of QNBN01000054.1, forward strand.
ACCTGCCTTTTCTTCCCTCTCAAAGATGGTTACATCGTAACCCTTGACAGCAAGAAAATATGCTGCAGTTAAGCCTGCAGGCCCCGAGCCAACAATAGCTACTTTTTTACCTTTTGAAGGCTCTTTTTCGGGTATATATGGATTTCCTGTGGATAAGTCATAATCAGCCACAAACCTTTTTAGATTATTTATTGCTATAGGTTCTTCTACTTTATTTCTTCTGCATACACTTTCACACGGATGAGGGCAGATCCTTCCAATGGAAAGCGGCATTGGGAGCTTTTCTTTTATAAGCTTGACTGCTTCCTGATATTTTTTATCAGCGATAAGAGCAATATAGCCCTGTATATCGATGTTTGCAGGACATCTCTGACTGCAGGGTGATACACAATCACCAAAATGATCAGAAACAAGCAAAGACAGGCTCATTTTTCTTGCGTTCTTGACATCTGGAGCTTCTGTATCTATTACCATACCATCCATTACTTTTGTAGAACAGGAAGGTAGATATGTTCTGGCGCCTTTCACCTTTACAAGGCAAACCCTGCATGAACCGTAAGGTTCTAAGCGATTATCATGACACAGGGTAGGTATGAAAATTCCGTTCTCCCTTGCCACTTCTAAAATTGTTTTATTAGAATCAGTAGTAATGTTTTTCCCGTTTAGTGTTATGTTAACATGACCCATTAAACATCCTCGCTTGATAAATATTGGTTTTTTATGAATAAGTTTATTCCTGGCATATATAAAAGCATTGTAGCAACCCGGGATTGCGTCACTTCGCTCAAAGAGGCACTTTTTTTGCGATGACACCTCTTAGATATTTCTTTGATCAATTATTTTACTTCGATAGCATCAAATTTACAGCTATCATAACAAATACCACATTTAATACATGCCTCCTGATCAATTACATGAGGCTTGTTTCGTTCACCAGAAATTGCGTTTACAGGACAATTTCTCGCACATACCGTACAGCCAGTACATAGTTCAGCAATGATATGATATTTTATTAAGCTTCTGCACTGTTTTGCGGGACACTTCTTATCTCTAATATGAGCTTCATACTCTTCCCTGAAATATTTAAGGGTTGTTAAAACGGGATTTGGGGCTGTTTGGCCTAAACCGCAAAGAGAACCCATCTTTACATTGTATGCCAGTTCTTCGAGCTTTTCAATGTCTCCTTCTTCTCCCTCACCCTTTGTTATTCGCTCAAGAATTTCGAGCATTCTTTTTGTCCCAATTCTGCAGAAGGTACATTTGCCACAGGATTCTTTCTGCGTAAACTCTAAAAAGAATCTGGCTAGCTCTACCATGCATGTTGAATCATCCATGACCACCATCCCTCCTGAGCCCATGATAGCCCCCGTCTGGGTTACAGATTCATAATCAACCGGGGTATCAAGCTTGTCAGCAGGGATGCAACCACCTGATGGACCTCCCATTTGAACCGCTTTAAATTCTCTTCCGGATTTTATGCCTCCACCTATATCGAAAATTATCTCCCTGAGTGTTATCCCCATTGGTACTTCTATTAATCCTCCTCTTGCTATTTTCCCTGCAAGGGCGAATACCTTCGTTCCTTTGCTTGTTTCTGTTCCATAGCTGGAGTACCATTTTGAACCGTTCAAGATTATCCTTGGTACGTTGGCATAGGTTTCAACATTATTTATATTTGTGGGTTTTCCCCAGAGGCCCTTAACAGCAGGGAATGGGGGACGTAGCCTTGGCATACCCCGTTTACCCTCGATAGAGGCAATTAGAGCGGTTTCTTCGCC
>QNBN01000055.1 GCA_003645695.1 Spirochaetota bacterium
ATAAATTGTTATATCATTAACTTATAGGCAAGTAAAATATTAATGACAATATAAAAAATAAGACCTTCCTGTTATTCTATATAGCTATTTTCCAACCAAAATACTGAAATATTGACTGTAGTGCCATTCCAGGCATGTCATGGAATCTTGCATTGCCTTATTTTTTAGAAAATAAAAGGCTCTTAATGGCAAAAACCATGATTGCTGTTATAATTGGGAAAAAATCTCTTTGAGTCTTAGGGCATTCTTCGGTGCATATGCATTATAATCATTATTAAAATAAACAAATACCCTGTTTATCCCTTCTAATATAACCTTTCTGATGTCCTCAGCTATTGCAAAAAGCTCTTTATCCGGATAATCAGAAGCATACCTAACCTGAATACCGTGCATTCTGTAGTATTTAAAATCAGAAAAAACCCTGTTGCAAGGTTTGTAGTTCATTCCTGATATATAAGCCATATCCATTTTCTTCTCTTTCATCAACTCAAATACTTCATCGTTATAGTATTCTTTATTTCTAAACTCAAAAGTGTATCTGTAACCCCATGGAAGTTTATTAAGAAATTCCCTTAAAAGCCCAAGGTTATACTTCAATCCTTTTGGGGTTTGTACCAGGACAGCACCAAGCTTATTTGCCTGTTTAATAGGTTTAATTAAATGTAAAAACAGAAGGATATTATCATCACAATCCTTTAAAAGCTTTTTATGTGTAATCAACCTTGGCATTTTTACTGAAAAAAGAAAGTCATCGGGGCTTTTATTTATCCATGAGGCAACCTGTTTTTCGGTAGGATAGTGGTAAAATGTCGCATTGAGTTCTACAGTGTTAAAATATTTCACGTACTCTTCAAAAAATCTATATGGCCTTGCATCACTACTGTAAAACTTCCCTATCCAATGTTTATAGTAGTACCCAGAGCAACCGATTCTAATATCATTTACCCTATCCATTGTTTATCAATCCCCGGATTTATGAATCTCTACCTTGTCAACGGAAGATCCACCCATATTTTAATATTATCACCAGGATACAGAACAGAACTAAAACTCAGCCCATTAACTGCCAAAAGATCTTCAATGGTAGTACAAAACCTTTTAGCAATTAACCAGAGATTATCCCCCTTTTTAATAGTATAATTTATTTCTTGAGTCAAAAAACTTCTTTTTGGAATTTTATACAAACCAAAATCAGAATCCATATCTTTATTTTTATCATTCACAGGAACCATTATTTTCTGACCAGCATAGATTTTCTCTGGATTTTTTATCCCATTCAACCTGGATATTAATGCCTGATTTGTCTGAAACATACTGGCAATTTCACCAAGCGTCTCACCTGTGTGAACAATATATTCCCTTACATCTATTAATTCCTCCGGTTTTATGTTATGGCATACCGAAAACACAAGAACATAATAACTGGACGGAACCCTTATTTGATAGCCTTTTATTGGCGGAGTAATATATCTTCGGAGTTCTGGATTAAAAAACATTATCTTTTTTAGGGGTAATCCTGATTTTTTTGAGAGAATAGTAAGATCTACCGGATAATCAAGTTTAACCTCTTTGGCGTAAAGGAAGTTTTCATCTTCAGATTTTATTTCTTGTATTCTAAACCCATATTCTTCATAATTTCTTGCAATTTCAACAGAAGCATAAAATCTGGGTATATACTCACATGTCTCTCTTTTTAGATATCTGCCGGTTATAATTCTCCAAATATCTCTGCTTTTTGACCTTCTTATTGCCCTATTTACCGATCCCATACCCGAATTGTAAGCAGCAAGCACTAGGCCCCAATCCTTATAAACCCTGTACAGATCTCTTAGATGCCTTGCAGCAGCTACAGTTGATTTTTTTGGATCTCTTCTTTCATCCATCCAAAAATCTACCTTCAGTCCATATTCTTTTCCGGTTCCTGGCATAAACTGCCATATTCCAGCAGCTCCGGTTCTTGAGAATGCCCTTGGAGAATAGGCACTTTCGATTAATGGCAGGTATACGAGATCATGGGGTAAATTGTAGTCTTCAAATATCTTTTCAACAAGATCGAGATAATAGGGCATGTTATTCAACCCTCTTTGAATAAAAGACCTTTCTCTTTTGAGGAATCTATTCAAACTCTTTTCCACAAGCCTATTTTTAATGATATCATCATTGTATAAGGATTTATAGGTAATTCCAAAAGCCAGATTAAATCCATTAATGGAAGGATAAATCATAAGCAACAATAAAATTACGATGCTAAAAATATTAGTTCTTTTTATCATTACCATTTAACTCAAAATTTCCCACATTATATTTTAAGATTTTTCACGCCGGAACATAATATTTTTATTCATATATTAAAAAGCATAGGAATTTACTAATGAATTGCACAATTTTAACAATTGAAAAAACAGTGTAAAAACCCGGCTTTGGGAATGGAATGACATCCCCTCAACATTATCATCATCTTAGGAACAAGATGACATTCTCACTCTGTGAGTACACCAAACTATACATAAAATGCGAAACATCTAGTAAATTATTTAAACGAATGCTTAATTGCCTGCGAAAGCATGGATCTTATAAGTATTTAATATATAAGTTAAGGAGTCAATATTAAATTAACCCGCTGCTCAATCAGCTATGATTCTTCTATAGATTTTCTGTTGGCCTTATATCCTGAAGCACTAACTGAAGGCTTCGATCATTTCTAAAGTTGTTTTCTTCCATATAAAATACTATATCAACTAACTCGCTGTTTTCAATTATTGCTTTTGCCTTCTCTCCAATTCCCCAACCGACAACAGGGATTACACCTCTTTTAGAGGGAATAAAAAACTTAATATGATTTTTATCTCTACCGATTAAAATCGGGTTTATTACTGTGGTGCCAATGATGGAAAATTGGGGCGGTTCATTACCAACACCGACTGGTTCAAATATTTTAAGCGACTTATACAGCTCATACGTAATGTCCTCAGGAAAAATAACTGCATCAATTTCTATTTTTTCTTTCCCTATTAGAATATCCTTATAGAGTTTTGCTATTTCATTTATTCTTTCTCTAAACTCACCAATATTTTCAATATCTATTGTAAATCCCACCGCAGATCTGTGGCCTCCATACTTAACGAGGAGATCACTGCATTGAGAAATTAACGATACAAGATCAGTACCTTTGCCACCCCTTCCGGATCCAATCCCCATTTTACCATCACTAACAATAATAATTGCCGGTTTGGAATACTTCCTTGATATTTTACTGGCAATTATCCCCGTAACACCATGTTCTGCTTTATCTGTGGATAGCACAATCACCGGATCTTTATAGTATCCTTCTTCAACAAGGGGATTTATTATACTGAAATTTTTATCCCCCTTCATCTTCCTCTTTTCATTCATTTCAAGAAGCATTCTTGCAAACTCGTTCGCTTTTTCAACATCCTCTGTAGTAAATAGATCGACAGCTATTTTTGCATCTCCCATTCTTCCGGCTGCATTGATAATAGGAGCAAGATTCCAGGCGACCTTTTTTGCAGTAATTTCATCATCAAGGTCACAGTACTTCATAAGCACTTTCAGCCCAAGATTTTTAGTTTTTCTCAGGCGTTTTAATCCTCTTTTTACAATCACCCTATTTTCACCAGTCAGAGGCATTATGTCGGATATAGTTGAAATTGCTGCAAGATCAATAAAAGATTCCATAAAAGCAATGCTTTTTTTCTGTTTCCTTATAAAAAGCTTCGAAAAGATATTAGCAAATTCCTCGATATTTCTATAATTTCTATGGCAAACAAGATTTAGCATTTTAATTTTTTTTTGTTTTAACCAGTTTTCAAAGTATTTTGGCAGTGCATACCTGTAATCCTTAACTATAGTAGAGTTGGGAAAAATATTATAATTAAGACTCTCTTCCATTGTAGATATTTCTTCAATTATGCCGTTTTTTACACGGGCAAAGTTTAAAACCCTTTCCTGATGATGCATTACATAGAAATTCTTATTGTAGTTTTTTGTCATTGAAATAATAAATGCATGTATGAATTTAAGTACAACTCCCCCCCCTGATAGGTTTTTATAAGGATAATGCTCGTTGGTAAGTTTTGGGTTTATTATGGAGTGCGCATCTGGTATGCCATCAGGTTTTAAATGATGATCCATAATAATAGTATCTATCCCCAACCTTTTAGCAAGATCCACCTCTTCAATACTTGAGATTCCTGTATCAACCGTTATAATTAAAGTTACCCCCTTCTCCTTTGCCTGCTCTATGTGCTTTTTTTCAATTCCGTAACCACACTCTCCTTCAGGTACAGCGAAGGACACATCGGAACCAAATAATCTGAGCATATTAAATAGCATGGCAGTCGACAAAACTCCGTCAACATCCCTATCACCAAAGATGAATATCTTTTCTGCATTATCAATTGCTTTTTTAACCCGATTAACTGTCCTTTCCATTTGATTGAAAAGAAAGGGATTATAAAGAAGATCTATGTCATCATTAACATAATCGTTAAGCTTACTAATTGAGTCAACACCCCGGGCAATGAGCAATTTGCAGGTTAGCTTATCCAAACCACTTTCATTTGAAAAACTTTCAACAAGATCATCATTAATTTCCTTAAAGTGCCATTTAGGAGAATTTCTTAAGATCTCCTCTATATGCTCAGTCATTGGTTGTAAACTCCTTATAATCATCAATCATCAGGTTTCAATGTTCTCACTATTTTCATCAGCCTCATTTTCATAGTTCTTACAAGGACCATTAATTTTAGACAATTTCAACATTTGCAAGGAATAAGAGATTAATAAAAACAGTAATATTAAATCTAAAATGTATTTGATAATCGGAAGATTTGATATTTTAAACATTAATTCAAGGTTTAAAATGTGATAGTGGGAAAGATAGTTTAAGGTTAATTTCATATATATAAATAGAGATATAAGAAACAGTAAAATATTTACAAGATCCTTTTTTCTGACTAAAAGTAAAATTGTTACTATCAACATTACTGATGCAATCAAGCTCTGAAAAACTATTAAAACATCTGATAATATTACCTTTGTGAGACCCATTATAATCATTCCGTTTAAGTTTTTATATTTTAGTTTGATTTCAATACATCGTAGCTTCTAAATCTTTAATAATATATATTATACCAATTATATTTAATTTTTAAATTACAATTTATGGTTTTATTTATTAAAGTTTTGACAGCCCTGTAAGATTTCGTCTTTTCACCCGGGACACTTTTCAATTAGATTTTCCAGCATCCATGCCTTCAATTACCCTACCAACACTCTGCATAAATCTTTAGCTGTTTTTTTTAGCATCTCTTTTTCGCACCCTAACGAGACAAACACTGGAAGCTCGCAATTATAAGGAAAATAATAGCCGTTTTTTATCATCCTATACCAGAAGCCATCATAATCTTTGATCTTATCTTTGTTTAAAAATATTAAACCACCATCCATTATAAAGTAAGAGCCTTTATTATTATCAATCCTGTTAATTTCTTCAATAAAAAATCTCTGTAGTTCACCAAGCTTCTTAATTCCGCCTTTTTTTACCAGGGTAGATAAAAATGCAATTGCCCCCTTTATCTTATACAGGGGTGGGAACCTAAAATTATTCAAATAGTACAATAAGCCTGAATAGCCATTAAAGAAAGAGTTTAATATATTTTTAGAAACAAGGACAGCACCAAAATCATACCCGGAGCTAATCCAGTTACCTAAAATTCTAATATCAGCATCCAGCCATCTATTTAGATTGTGCTGTAGGTATACAGAAGGAAAGTCCCTCTCATCCATAACAGTTACAAGATTTTTATCTTTATCTTTATTAATTAATAAATCCGCCTGGTGCAAAAGTTCCTCTGTTTCTGGCTTAAAGATTAAAAAGTCATAATCTTCATCAGAATAATTAATTTTCGCATTTTTGAGTCCAAATATTTCATAATATTTCCCAGAATACTGGCCGGTAAAATATCCCCCAGCTCTTAATCCAAATACTTTCAATAAATACAAAGCACTTAAAAAAGCATCCTCTGGAGAATTTAAAAAGAATAAATAATAGTATTCTCTCCCATATATATCAAACATTTTTCCCAATCTGTCAGCCAGCATCTGATTTGACTGTAAATAGGGGTATCCCGAAGAATACCCCCTGTTAAACCAGCTTTTAACTATCTTTGTAAACTGCGAAACCACATGCCCCATAATCAAATTTCCACCGGACATATAGAAATCCACATAACGATTCTGATCAAAATCATAGAGATAGGGACCCTTTACTCTTTTTATTACAGGTATTTCTCTATTGTTCTGGACAGATTTATAGTATAGATATTTATACAGAATCCTATTGTTTTTATTAAGTATTCTGCTACCAATTTTATAGGGATTTATCTCTTTCATACGATTATGAAGCCTTTTCCTTTTTACCTTTTTTTTCAATGAAGGCTTTATTTACGAGATAGAATACTAAAAGCCCTCCATACACACCTACAAATGCCTGTATAAGATTAAAGGGCAGCTCACTTAATGCGGCTCCTAACCCCATTCCAGGAAGAAGAGTCTCAGCAATAAAATAGATTGTAAGCATTGTTAATCCGGCTAAAGGAAGTGTAATTACCCTCAATTTTGATTGTCCGAGAATACCTGCTATTAGACCCTCAAGACCCTTGGCAACCAGAGTTATCGGAGCAAATATAAAAAACCCACCTAGTATATCAGCCAGTGCACTTCCAACCCCACCTGCAACTGCACCCCACTTCTTCCCAAGAAATAATCCACAAAAGATAACAGCGATATCACCAAAATTTAGATACCCGCCAGTTCCAGGAATGGGAATCCTAATGGCTATTGTTAGAGCTGCTACGGCTCCTGCCAGCATTACTGTTAAAAATGCTTTCATCCTTCATTCTCCTTATAATATCCTTTTTTATAGCATTGTAGCATATCCATGCCCACGGTGACCATAGAATAATGTTTCTAAAGGTTGTTGCTATTAGCAGAGGTGTAGATCTTATAAGTTTAAAAAATAGCCTTATTCTACTATCACTGTCTGCAAAATCGGGCCAGCTTCCCTGGATCATCAATGCTATTCTATTCTCTTCGAAGGAAGAAATCGAATATTCAAAAGCCCTGTATATTAGAGCTATCCCCAACCCCAGTTTACCAAACTTTAAAAACTCGATAGGCGATGTAATAGCAACGAATACCAGACCTGTAAAAAATATCCCAAGAACCCTTAAAGGATAACTCAAATAATAGAGTATCAACTCCAGTTGATTCATTTTTACATATGGTAAAGGCTGTACCCCCTTAAAAATTAAAAAGATTGCTATCAACAGATATATAATAGAACCCGATGCCCAAAGCCATATGGTGATCTTAAAACTCTTTTTTCCTGCAACCATTCTAAATATTACAGCAAATACGATTAAAACTAGAAAATATGCGATATACATCAATCTCCCATACTTAAGGAGGAATGGAAAAAGTATAAAAAAGACTGCGCCACCGGCTACAAGAAATATAAGTTTGTAAATTAATCTCATCTCTGAAAGGCGAATAGCTATTGTTGTTTCTTCTTCTTTCACTTTAACACCTTTTAGTTTAACTGTAACTTCATGAACTGTAAAATTTTCCGTCTTTTCTGCCGAATTAGCCCTTTCGCCCGACTGTCATCCTCGCGAAAGTGGAGTTCTTTCGATCTTTCAATTTAATCTGTGTATTTTACCATTGCTTAATATCAATGTGTCAGTTGAAAACTCATCCAAAAACTCATGATCATGGCTGATCAATAGAATGCTTAACCTCTCCATCCTTTTTATAAGAAAATCAATTATCCTTCCAATTTCAATTTGGCCCTCAATATCTACCCCCCACGTTGGTTCATCAAGTATCAACAATCTTGTCTCCATATTAATGGATGAGAATAAAAGTAACATTTTTAGCTGCAATGGTGTAAGGGTAGAGATAGGATAGCTCTTATTCTTATCAAAAAAACTGTTAAATAACTCAATGGATAGACCGTTCCCTGTATCTACCGCTTTATGCCTGTATTGCTCCACATCACCATAGACCAGTTGTCGTTCGGGAAATTGACTAACATAGCAGATTCTCTTTATCAATTCCTGGCGGTTTATGGCTTTAATATCTCTATCCTCAAGTAGAATTTTGCCTTCAACAGGCATTAAAATTCTTGTTATTAATTTTGCGATTGTGGATTTACCAGAACCATTCTCTCCTGTTAATCCATATATGCGTGAATTAGACAGGGTAAAATCAACGCCATTCAACAATAAACTATTCCCCTTTTTTGAAATATAATCAAAATACACATTTTTAAAAGTCAGTAGATTGTCATCAGAGTTTATAGAATCAGATTTACTCATATTAATTCCTGATTTAATTCCAGCTACTAACTTCAAAAGGTTCTTTTTTCTCTTCCGAATATCATACAAACCGCTTTTACTAATTGTAAAACCATCAAAATAATAGAAATCAGCATCCAAATCCTTAAAATTTTCGACTTCTTGCTCAAGTACCAAGATTTTTACTCCCTTTTTAAGGGATCTTCTTATTTCATCCAGAAGAATCATTTTTCCGTTAACATCAAGCCACGGCAAGACTCCATGCAAAACAATGCAATCAGCCTTTTTATTAAATATTATGCTCAGAGCTACTTTAACCTTTTCACCCCCGGATAGAGTCATAATTTTTCTTTTAAGAAAAGAAGGTTCAAGGCCAAATCTTTTAATAACCTCATACGGATCTATATCAAATCCAAGTTGAGCAAAAATTTCCTCCCTTACCTTTGAAAATAAAATATGTCTGTCCGGATCTGCTCCAATATACAGGCCGGATTTTGGCATTTCGCCATTATGAACAACAAGCTCTCCCGAAAAGTATTTAACTATCTCCTCTAGCTGTGAGAAGGTTTCTTCCTTTTTAATCGGGAAAAGCCCGGCTATTACTCCGCCCATAATCTCAAAAGCATTATTTTCAACACCGGCTACAACAATTAATCTACTTCTTGAAAAATCAAGTTTTATTTTTTTCAACAGTGGTTTATTATCAACTAAATAGGTAAATTCCATATTAACCCTACAGTTAAGTATGATGCAATAAAGATATATCGATTATGAAAAATAATAAAATATTCGAAGAATTTCGAGTTTTATTGTAATGACATATATAAACTTCATTTATTATACTATACCTATTATCAAAAAATCAGGATATTGGAAATGGGAAAGATAGGAGAATCCACTGTAGAACAGGTAGCATTAAAAAAATACGGCTATCAATTGAAATATCCGTCTGAAGAGAAGATCGGAGTAATTGTTGTACCGAGCTTCCCTGAATTGGGTACATTTACAGCCTTAAGATTTATTGAATGGGTACAGAATAATCCCGGAGGTGTTATCAGCCTGCCAACAGGCAAGACACCTGAATACTTTATTAAAGAAGTAACCAGATTTCTCAGAAATTGGGATGAAAAAGAAACCTCCAAGGAACTCGAATCCTGGGGTATTGAACCTTTAAAACGGCCGCAGATGGATTCACTCCATTTCGTTCAAATAGATGAGTTTTATCCAATAAATCCGACCCAGCATAACAGCTTTTACTTTTATGTAAAAAAGTTCTATATAAAAGATTTTGGCCTTGATCCTGAGAAGGCACAGCTAATCAACTGCAACGAAATTGGACTACCCGAAGGTATGGAGTTAAATGATATCTGGCCTGACGGATCTGTGGATTTAACCCTTAGATACAGAAAACCTACCACCAAACTCGAGGTAATCCAGAAGGATGTAATTGAGAGTGTAGATCAGTGGTGTTCTGAATATGAGGGAAAAATTAGAGAAAAAGGCGGGATAGGCTTCTTTCTGGGAGGTATTGGACCTGATGGACATATAGGATTCAACATAAGAGGCTCCGATCTTAACTCTACAACAAGACTCACACCTACAAATTACGAAACCCAGGCAGCAGCGGCAGTTGATCTTGGCGGGATAGAAATTGCAAGGAAGAGGCTTGTTATCACTATTGGATTATCTACGATAACCTACAATCCGGAATGTACGGCTATTGTTATAGCTGCCGGTGAAGCAAAAGCCAAAATTGTTTCTGAATCAATCACAAGTAAAAGACACGTACACTACCCTGCAACAGCTCTTCAAGTTCTCAAAAACTCGAGATTCTATTTAACCACTGGGGCTGGTAAGCTTTTAAACACCAGACAGTTAATCCTGCTCGACAAAAAGGAGAGTTTAAGCGAAGAAGAAATCGAAAAAATCGTAATTGACCTATCATTGAAGAAAAAAAGGAGTATAGAATCCCTGGATAAGAAGGATTTTCAAAACGATGAATTCGGGAAGATCCTTTTAAAGAAAAAACCAGAGGACATTAAATCGATAAAAAAGAGAACAATAGATAGGCTGAAAGAAAAAATAACAAAAGGCTCAATCGTATTAAAAAACGTTGTATTTCTGCATACCGAACCACACCACGATGATGTAATGCTCGGATATTTACCCGCCGTGGTAAGGCATATTCGAGAACATTCAACAAAACACTACTTTTGCACCTTAACAAGCGGCTTTACATCTGTAACAAATAGTTTCATGCTTCAAAGGCTCATAGCTTTAAAAGAAAAGCTTAAAAATAGAATATTCGGTGACTTACTTGAAACCGATTATTTTAACCCTGATAATACCATAGGAAAAAATCGAGATGTATGGCAATACCTTGATGGGGTTGCTGCGAACTCAGAATCCATGAAGGAAGAAGGTCATCTACGAAGATTATTAAGAAACCTGGTTTACCTGTATGAAGAATCCGATATAACGCAATTGATCGATAGGATAGATGAACTAATCATATACTTCAAGACCCAGTATCCCGGGAGAAAGGATCTACCTCATATACAAAAGTTGAAGGGAATGATAAGAGAATGGGAAGCAGATTGTCTCTGGGGTTATTTTGGATGGCATACACAGTCGGTTTTTCATTTAAGGCTTGGATTTTATACGGGAGACATATTTACCGAAGAGCCAACCATTGAAAGGGATGTTATACCTATTTTAAGAGTATTCGAAAAGATAAAGCCTGATGTAGTAACAGTTGCTCTTGACCCAGAAGCAAGTGGGCCAGATACTCATTACAAGGTGCTGCAAGCTATCACCAAAGCATTGAAACTATATGAACAATCAAATAGTGAAACATCCAAAATAAGAATCTGGGGATACAGGAACATATGGTATCGGTTCCATCCATCAGAGGCTAATATTTATGTTCCAGTCTCACTTAATATGTTTACCCTGCAGGATAACTCATTTAAAAATGCATTTTTAACCCAAAAGGACGCTTCATTCCCATCCTATGAGCACGACGGGCCTTTTTCTGAGCTCGCTCAGAAAATTCAGGTTGAACAGTACAATATCCTTAAAACCTGTTTGGGAAGATCATTCTTTTACGAGCATCCAAGTGCACTAATCAGGGCTACAAGAGGAATGGTTTTTATAAAAGAGATGAGTCTCCAGGATTTTTACACCCATTCAAGGGAAATAAAGAAAAAAATCGAGAATCTGTAGCAGGTATATCCTTTTGATTTTAGGAATGTCACTGATTACTCCAACCCCCAGGGTTATACCAATGATTTTTCATCGGCTAAAGCTGTCTGAATTGGTAGAAACATGGATCAAAGGTGTACCTTATGCTGCTCTATCTGCCCTTACAATACCTGGTGTATTTAAACTCGATCCCAACAATATATACGTTGGCGTTGTTGGTTTTGCCTTTGCAGTTGGGGCATCAATTTTAAAGCTTTCCCTCTATGCCACGGTCTTTATAGCAATTCTTGCAATCTATGGATTTTATCTGCTATTTTAATTTATTATTATGGCTGTAGCTAAAAATCCTTCAGAAGGGTTAATAAAAACATCTGTTCTATAACACCACACCCCAATTATAATTTCAAGCCAATAAATCATAGACATACATAACAGAGAACCTATTTAGGATTTTTCAATTATATCCGATATAACATTAGCCGCGTCATCACAGCTGTCTGCAGAGCGCTTCAAATGTCGGTAGAGTTCTCTCATTTTCATCATATATGAAGTTGTATTATTTTCATCATCAAAGAGTTCTGCCAGTGATTCAAGGTAAACAACATTCATCTGATTCTTTGTTGCTTTCGCCCTTTTACCATTTTCCATAGCAATATTGGGATTTTCTTTAAGGTTTCTAAGTGAGTCTTATATTTCAAGTGTACCCTCTCTTAAAACTTTGGCCATGATTAAAAGTTCCTTGGTTGGCTCTATATTGAATATTTTAATTAGCGACCATTTAACCCCTCTTGACCTATATGCACTTCCAACCCCAACTACGGAGGAGCTTATAATCTGAGTAGTGCTAACCGGAGCTCCAAATAGATTTGAAAAAAGTAGTATTGTTGATACTGAAAGCTGTGATGCAAAAGAGTGCAATGGTCTGATTTTGAATATCTTATACCCAACGGTCTTAATAATTTTGGTACCACCAAGAGATATCCCTATTGTCAGAGTTGAAATACTGATCAGTATTACCCAGAAGGGTACTTTGATATCATTGGTAATTCCCGCCAGGTACAGCTGTAATGCAATTATTCCCATAGCTTTCTGAGAAATCGTTATTTCCATGATTCAATGCGTATTTTCTCTGAATTGAGCGGGATGCAACAGCAGTGGCCATTACATTGGAACCATCCTTCATACCGTTTGTGAGAGAAAAAATCAGTATTAGTACTATTGAAGTAATCAAAAATGCAAATGTCATCTCTATTCCCATAATGTCATTTAGAAAGGATTCAAAATATTACTATTTAAAAAAAATGGAAAGAAATTTTTAAAGATTATAATATTGGATGATAAAACTTATACTCAATTTGATGGCTATTTAAATTTAAGTTTACTACTAGAAAGTTAAATCTAATAATTCCACGTTTGGCTTAATATTAAATTTATTTTAAATTTACTAATCCAAATTTAATCATGAAACTTTTATCTACATTTTCTAGGTATGCGAAAATGTCATTCCCGACTTGAACGGGAATTTTTCAATGCCATATTTAATAAATATCCGAAAGTGTCATTCCCGATCCAATCGGGAATCTTTTAAGAAATAGTAAAAAAATAATCGTCAATTGTCATTCCCGATCTAATTGGGAATCTTTCAATGATTGTTATTCACCAATGGATGAGGATTCCCACTTCCGCGGGAATGACAACCACACTATTTCATTCCCAGCTTGACCGGGAATCTTTCAATGCCGTTTTATTACAAACAAAAGTGTCATTCTCGATCCAATCGGGGACATTTCAAGGCTTGTTATTAATTAATCGGTGAAGATTCCCGCTTCCGCGGGAATG
>QNBN01000056.1 GCA_003645695.1 Spirochaetota bacterium
ACGGTATAAACCCTGGCTCGCAGATCCACATTGGGCATTGAATATTATTATTTTTGCAGATGCCTGGAAATGGACTCCTCTAGTAGTTTTACTTATATTGGCTGGGCTCCAATCTATTCCGGATGAATTATATGATGCTGCTAAAGTAGATGGAGCAGGACCGGTTAAATCATTTTTTAATGTAACACTGCCTTTATTAAGATGGCCAATACTGGTAACCTTATTATTACGAACTGTAGAAGCAATAAGAGTATTTGATATTATTTTTATAATGACAAGAGGTGGTCCTGCAAATCGTACAAAACTTACTACCTTTTATGTGTGGGAAGTTGCCTTTAAACATCATAGGATGGGTTTTGGTTCTGCATTGGCATATCTTGTAACATTATTAATAATTGCTTTTGTTTTTCTTTATTTTAAAACAGTCAAACGAGAAATTGAATATTAATGAAAATATAGGGTAAGTGAACATGGCTTTAGAAAGAACTCAGAGATCAAAAATGTTTCTTTATTTATTTATTATAATAGTAATGATAGGGACTCTATTTCCATTTTATTGGATAATAAATATGAGTCTACAAAACAATATTGAGCTTTATGATGTCCCGCCTCATTTTGTTCCACCTCATCCTACATTACAGAACTTTAAGAGCGTTCTTTTTCAACAAAGAGGAACGATGAAATTCTATGAGGCGGTATTTAATACACTAATAGTGTCATTTATAACGATGCTTATATGTGTTTTTGTTGGAAGTATAACGGGTTATGCCCTAGCGAGATTAAAAACTAAATGGGGAATATATCTTCTTTTTGGTTTAATAGGAACGCAAATGGTTCCTCCATTGACAGATTTGATACCATTGTATGTAATCTTTAGCCGATGGCTGGGCCTGGTGGATACAAAGGCAGCATTAATAATTGGTTACACCGGTTGGCTTCTGCCTATATCTGTGTGGATTCTTTATGGATATTTCCAAACTATACCAAAAGATCTTGAAGATGCTGCAAGAATAGATGGGTGCGGTAGAATGAAGGCATTATTTAGGATTGTAATGCCTCTTTCAGCTCCCGGCCTTGCAGCCACTGCTATATATGTTTTCATTTCATCTACCAACGAGTTTTTATTTGCAATGATATTTACAAGCACCCATCGTTCAATGACTATTCCTGTTGCTCTTGCAGATATGGTGGGAAAGTATCAGATTAGGTATGGTGATATGACTGCAGGTGCAGTAATTGCTGCTATTTTTCCTGTAGTAATAGCATTGATATTCCAGAAATATCTGGTAAAGGGTTTAACTGCTGGTGGGGTAAAAGGCTAGAAGAATGATTTAATCAGTAATCCAATAATTCCAATCAGTATTGGAATATTTATCGATATCATAATCTGGGTGAGGAGTTTAAAACGTTTATCAGTGTAATTTCTTAATTCATCAATTCCTTTATCTACAAGGTCGAATCTCTTATCGACCTGTTCAAAGTGTTTTTCGATTAATTCGAATCTCTTATCGACCTGCTCAAATCGTTTTTCGATTTGCTCAAATCTTTTATCGACCTGCTCAAAGCGTTTTTCAATTTGCTCGAATCTTTTATCAACCTGTTCAAATCGTTTTTCGACCTGCTCAAATCTCTTATCGACCTGTTCGAAGCGTTTTTCGATTAATTCGAAACTTTTTTCCATTAAATCACGCTGAGTTTTGAGCTCTTCTTCTACACGAATTGCTCTTTCTAAGAGTGATAGTTTTTCAGGAATTTCCCGTTCCTGAGAATATTTCTTCACAATATTATCGAGTTTTTCATTTAAATATTTTTCTATTATTTCTCTTACTCTATTCTCAGTTAAAGTTTCCGACATACATCATCCTTTTGTTATATAGTGTATTACCCTGGTTACCTTACGTCAATAATAACTTTCAAAAAAATATCATACAAGTTCCTCTAACATTTTAGCAACAGTTTCATCATCATGGGGAATTGGATTATAGTTTCTGCTTCCACCCTTGGAGTTTTCAACAATATAGGGAATATCATCTTTTGTAATGCCGTAATCGGACAGTTTTGTTGAAATATTAAGCTCCTGGGTCAGTTTGTTAAATGCTTTAACTGCATCAGGAATCCCGGTAAGTAATTGTCCGACTTCATTGTACTTTTCTTTTCTTGCAGGATAATTATATTCAATCACTTTAGACATGACAATAGCACATGCCTTCCCGTGGGGAATGCCAAACTTAATGCCGATGGGATGGGACAGCCCATGAGCAAGACCAAGACCTGCATTAAGTAAAGTTATTCCGCCGTACAAAGAGGTTAATGACATGGCTTCGCGTGCCTCAAGGTCATCAGGATTTTTGTAAGCCCTAATCAGATATTTACCAGCCAGTTCTATCCCCTTCTTTGCGAGTGTATCTGTGATAGGTCCCGAATTTTTTGATGTATATGCTTCAAGATTCTGAATTAATGCATCCATGCCCGTTGCAGCAGTTACGTCTGGCGACATAGTGAGGGTTAATGAAGGATCCACAAGGGCGATATTTGGAATCATAAGTTCGCTTCGGATGCTTTTTTTGAAGGTTTTTTCTTTATTTGTTATCACTGCATTTTTTGTTACCTCCGAGCCTGTTCCGGATGTTGTAGGAACAGCTATATACGGGATTGAAGGATTTGTAAACTTCCTTCCGGCCCAATAGTCAGCAACCTCGCCACCATTTGTTACTATTATTGAAACAGCTTTTGCAACATCAATTGTACTTCCGCCTCCAACGCCAACAATTACATCTGGAGAAATCTTCTTTACCTTTTCTACCATATTACGAACAGTTATTTCATCCGGGTCATGCGGAACGCCTCCCAGCTCTGAAACTTCAAGGTTTGCTTTTTTTAAGATGCTGATTATTCTATCATAATTACCACTTTTGAATATTGATTTTCCTCCATAGATAAGGCAGATATGTTTTCCAAACTCCTTTGTCAGGTCTCCTAATTCTTCTATTGTATTTGTACCATATACTATTTTATCCGGGCCAATTATAGTTGATTTTAATCCATATATTCCCATAACTTTAATCCCCTAAATTAGATTCATAGGCTAAATATAATCAAGGATTTATTCTTTTTTCAAGGTATATGTTTTTTATTCTTCTTCCAATCTGAACATCAACGAATTGATAATGTCTAGCAGTCTCTTGTTTGTTTCGGATTTGATTCTATTTTTAAGGTATGGTATTATAATATCCGGATCAAAATCCTCTAAAACCGCCAAGGCGTAGTTTTTTAACTCAGGATTATTTGTTGCTTCTAATATTGGAGCTATGCATTCTTCGGTTCCTATCCTTGATAATGTGTATATAACAGATATTTTTTGAGAAGTTGGTTCTTTAGGTTCGGCTAGGAACTCGCTAGCAAGAGGAATTACCTCTTCAGTGCCCAGATCACCCATTGTCATTATAATGTTTAGTTTGATACTATTATTTTCAGGGAGGTGATAAGCTTTTTTTAAAGATTTTAATATGGGATCAGAATCGTTCCCAAGTTTATCTATAGTACTTACAATCGAATTTTTTATTTCAATATTGTTTTCTGTTAATAGCATTCTGGAAAATAAACCTGTGATCTTCTGGTTACATTGTCCTATTTCCCCGATTGATCTAATAGCAAAGTACCGCATCATACTGTACTTATCATCCTGTAACTTGATGATATTTATCAGGGAGTTCACAACATTGTATCGAGTATCGGAGTATCCGATTACTCCCAATGCTCTAATTGCATTAGTTCTAACAGAAATAGGTTGAGATTCGTTTGTTGCAATTTGAAGAAGTTGAGCAACTACGTTTAAGTTGTCAACTTTCCCAATCTTGTAAATGCCCCAGGTGGCGTTTTCTCTAACCTTTTTGTATTCACTTTTGGTTAAGTTTAATAGAGTAGGAATTGATACAGGGTCTTTTATTCTGCTTAAGATTTCAGATCCGTTTATAAGAATGAGTTTATCCTTACTTCGTATCAGAATGCCACTTAAGTTTGTGGCGACGGTTTTTGGATTAACTTTGCTCTGTTTTAAAATTGCATTTTTTGCAACCTTTCGGATTTCTGGGTCGGGATAACCAATATGGCTGATTAATTTCCCTATTACAAGTTCCGTTCTATGTTCATTAGCATAAATTTCAAGTATTGCCTTTCTTACGGACTGATCAAGATCCTTGTTATTTAATAGATTCCCGAAAGTTACGATGTAGTTTGGAGCTTTAAGCTTGTATAAAGCTCTTATTAATTCGAGCTGCATAGGAGGATTTGATTCATCCTTTAGAAGTCTAGTAAGTTCATTTACAGCATTGAAGGCATTTAGATTGGCTAACCCTCTTATAGAGACCATTTTAAAGTAAGGATCCTCAGACTTTAGGTATTTTGAAAATGTTGGAACAAGAGTTGGGTCCTGATATTTTTCTGAAGCATTTGAAAGGGCTAAGAGTACCTCTTTTTTAATTTCGATATTCTGCATCTCTTCCTTTGAGGATAACAATTTTTTTAATGCAACAGTTGCGTCTTTATTACCAATATTACCAAGGGCACGGATTATTTCAATTTTTATTTCTTTTGGTTGATCTTTTTGAAGCTCTTTAAGCAGTCTTTTGGTTGCAACAGAGTTTCCTATGCTTCCCAGTGCTCTGATAACGTATTTTTTATATTTTTTATTTGAAAGAAAGTCCATTAGGTAGCTTACAGCAAAATCCTGTTTAAGCTGGCCAACTACTTCTATTGCAGTTATCACCTCCTGATCCTCTGCATCACTTGTTGATTGTATTTCATTTATCATTATGCTGGTTAGAATGTTCTTATTCTCATCGGAGATATTATCGGGAACCCTGAATCCGTCGTTTATTATTTTAAGAAACTCCTTTCTTGCATTGATTAACTGAACTTCACTTTTCTTCCCCTCCTTTTTATAGGAGTTTATCATTATGGTAATAAGTTCATTCAATTTTTCTTCATTTTTTTTGGCTTCAGTTGTAGTAGTAACCCTTTTGCCCGTTTTCTGCATTTCTTCACGTCTTTTTTCAATTTCATATATCTTTAATCTGTATTGAAGTGCGACGATTTCAGATATGACTCCACGAGGGTTATCAAGTATATCTTTTACTTTTCTTACCTTGTCGAGAGGAAGAAACATATAGTGATCAATTATAAAATCAAGTATCTCTTTCCCCTGAAGATGGTTATCCTTAACAACAGTTTCCGGAATTATTTCCGATAACTCGTCAGTTTGATCTGGTTTTCCGTTGTTATTTAGATCTATATATCCATCTTTTAATTCTGGAAAGATTTTTACAAGAGCATTATTCAGGGGGCTATCTACAAGGGAAATTGGGTATACAGATAATGATGAAATTAAAAGGATCATTGTAATAATAAGAAAGCAAAGCACTATTTTTGAGTTTTTTGATGTCATTTTCATTCACCTAATAATCTTTTAATCAAATTATAGTGCATCTTATATATCAATTTCAAAGATATCTGGGGAAAAACATCTATTTAGAAGAAGGTTAAATAATGTTTTTTAACTAATAGATAAGTACACTTTCAATCATAATTAAAGATAAGATTTCCCTATTCGTTTTATACCTATAAAAATTAGATTTAAATATCCTTGAATATTTTGGTATTTTATAAATAATAAAACCCTGAAGGTAATGTAGGTATACTTCTGTAAAAGTATTTAAGAAAATGGCAAAGGCTGGTTAATAAATTAATTTCACCAAAAACAAATTAACTAAGGACAAGGTTTATTTAGAGTTTTGTACGATTTTCTATTATTCATTGCTTGACTTGGGATTTTATAAAAAGAAATTGGTTAATAACTGTATAAGATTATAACTTTGTGAATATTTAATTTAGTACTTTAAAATAAAGTTTAGTTACCTATTCACCAGAGTACAGGAGTGGCTTATATGGGGATTGAAACAATTTGCGAAGGGGGCATAGGCGGTAGTGCCAAGGTTTATATACAACTCCGAAATAATTTTCCCGGCCTTGGGGGAATGGTAAGTACAGAACAGGATTTTGTTGTTGCGTATAGGGTTCCATTATCGATTAAACTTGAGGATATCCCAAAAGTGGAGTATATAATAAAAGACCTCAAACTAAAAACTACCGAATCAAAAAGGGCTTTTGAAGTTTATTTAAGGCATGTAATAGCAAAAAAGCTGGATGATTATTTTTTTAGAAAGGGGTACTACAAGTTTGCACATATACCAAGGCCTCTTGGGTCCACAGATTTTGGTGGATATATGTATGAATGGGTTCATGGAAATGAAGGATTCTATACTGAATATTATGATGATGAACTCAATATGTATGTACCTGTAGAGGTAGATGAGTGGAATACCGTATCAAGGCACTTCTACAATGCAGGAGTTTCGATTTTTCATGACATATCCGATACGGTAGATGGTAGATATACGAAGAATATAATTGTACAGGAGCCATGCCTTGAAAATTATCCTCGCCATATTACTAAACTGTGGAAAAGAATTGATTTTGGGCCGGAGAGTTTCCCAATAGATTTTAATCAACTACTTACTTTTATTTCCAAAAATCTGGATGATATGAATGTATACCTAAAACCAGAAAGGGTGAGAATGCTACAGTTAATAATCGAATTTTTTAAAAGGGGAAGGAAGATTGAAAATTGGTCCAGGTTGAAGGAGTTAAAAAAGCTTATCCTGAGTTTCAGAATTGCAACAGCAGAGCATATGGGTGTGCAGGGAATTTCTTCAATGAGGGAGCTGAGGAAATGCAGAGTTAAAAAAATTGAGAAGAAGGATAAATTGCCCCCGGAAAAGAGTTTTTCAAAATTAATATCTAAAAGTAGCAATTCAATATTTGAACTCGAAGTTAGATCAGGTTTCAGAGGTATTGATGGGATAATATATACCCTTCAAGAAATACCTGTAGGGAAAGTAACTCCCATTGACACAGATGATAACAATATTGGATTTAAACTTTTTTTAAGGCACTTTATAGCAAAGAAGCTTGAAAATGCCTATATTTCTGAAGGGCGCTACTCTTATGCCCATATTTCCAGACCGCTTGGATCGGATGTTAAATCCTACTACTATGATTGGGCGTGGGGAGATAAGAGATGTTTAAAAAAGCTTCTTGAGTTGAATAGACCAAGTAACAAACAGGATGGTTTGGACCAGTGGTATGAATTTGTTCATTATTTCAATGAAGCTGGTATAGACTTTGTAAGTAGACTTACATTTATTCCTTCACCTTATAATCCCAAAGATCAATATGCTAAAAATATAATTGTAAGGCAGCCATACAGTGAAAGGGAAAATGTTTATATATCGAGATTATGGAAAAGGGTAAGCTTTAGTGAAAATAGTACTGTTTTTAACTATGAGAAGCTCGATGAATATCTAAAATCCAATAAACGTTACTTGAAAAAGTATCTTACAAAAGGACGCTATGAAACAATGATTCTTGCCCTTAAATACCTGAAAGGGGATAGAATGACCCGTAAAGAAATGCAAAATCTCAAGGATGGTGTGCATGCATACAGGATATCGGCTTTAAGGCATTTGAATCATTATGGCTTCGGTCCACCGCCTGAAGGTTTTGTTGATATAAGATGGGGATAATAGATTTAATAAAGGTCTGCTTTTAATAATAATTTTTTTGTTAGAGTTTGAGATATTACTATTTTATGAGGTAATCACTCATTGTTGATAGATATTTTTTAAGAAGGGGTTTAATATTCCCTTCTTTTGGTATACAGTAAAGAAAAAATGATTTGTTCTCAGGAATAGCTGACATAGCAATAAGGTTAGTGGTAAAAGGAGTATTTATGATTTTATTACAAATATCAAGTGATTCTTTATTTTTATAATATAGTAAGTATGTACTGTTACCTAACGGTATTTCTGTACTTTTTAATCCACTAATATTGTATTTACTTAATAGCTTCAAATATTTTTTTTTATTCTTAACACATATAAAATGAAGCAGAATCTCTTTATCAGTATATATATTTAGTTGTAGTTTATCATGACCCCCAAATATAAGATGAAATGGATAAACTGCTACTGAATGTCTTGGTAATGTTGTAAATAGTGCAACCACCTTGTTTATATATCCATTTCTTGTGTAAAATGCCTTATACCCAATTGTTCCACCAAGGTTTTTGTATAGTTTATCAATTGGATTAATCGCCGCTTCAAGCTCCTGAGAAATTATAGTATGAAGGTGTTTATTTTTACGGTTACCTCTTAGGTAAATCAAGTAAACAAATCCACCTGCTGCAAAAATGAGTAGAATTTGATATAGAGATATACTACCCATTACTTAGTCCTCAGTAGAGATATATTTTTAAACAATTATACATTATTATTATGAAATTACAAGATAAATAGGCTAAATTGTGTATAATATGAAATATTTATACTTGACATTAAATATTAGCTTTAATAAAATATTTATAAAATGCCTCAATTTTATAATTATTATATTATATACGGTGATAAATTTGGATTTGTTGACTTCGAATCAGTTGAGAGATTGATAAAAAACAATCTTTGTGAAAAAATAATAATCTTTCTTTCAACCGAGCCTCACAAGAATGTTAAAGCTGCACTGAAGAAGTACCAATCAATTGAGATAAAATTGTGTAAAAACCCTAAAAAAGAGGCAAAAAAATTTGTAAAAGATTTTAAATATGAGAATAAAGGAAAATCAATTGGAGTATACCCACTCGAAGTAATAGCAGACAGATCAATGTGGTTGGATATATGTTAGGAGAATTATATCTGAAAATTGATTATCCCTCAGTGAGAAAGTGAAGAAAGGAGGTGATACTGTTAATTAAAATGAAGAGCAGGATAATCACTTTTCAGATGGATAAAATAATAAGGAGGTCCGTATGAATGGCTTATTGCTTGCTCTAATTGCATTTGTATTGTTTTTCATTGCTTATAAAACATATGGTTCTTTAATTGCGAAAAAGGTATTTGAGCTTGATCCAAATGCACAAGTACCATCCAGGGAGTTTGAAGATGGAGTAGATTTTGTTCCTACTAAAAAGGAGATTATTTTTGGCCATCATTTTGCATCTATTGCAGGAACTGGGCCGATAGTAGGGCCTGCAATTGGGGTTATATGGGGCTGGGTACCGGCTATGATTTGGATTGTTGGAGGCTCAATATTTGCAGGTGCCGTTCATGATTTTAGTGCCCTCGTAATTTCAATGAGGAATAAGGGTAGATCAATCGGTGACCTTACGGGAAATATTATAAGCAAGCGTGCACGTTACCTCTTCTTTTTAATAATTTTCTTCGAATTATGGATTGTAATAGCAATCTTTGCTATGATAATGGGGATTCTTTTTAATATGTATCCGCAGGCTGTTTTCCCTGTATGGTTTGAGATTCCAGTAGCATTATGGTTAGGTTGGGCAATCTATAAGAAGAAAATGAATATTACATTGGGAGCAATTATATCAGTTATCCTTTTGTACATAACTGTTATTATTGGAGCATACTGGCCATTAAAGATGCCATCAGTATTAGGAATGTCACCATTAACTGTATGGGTAATTATTTTTATGGTTTATGCATATATTGCATCAACCCTTCCGGTTACTACCCTACTACAGCCAAGAGATTGGATTAATGCTCATGAACTTTTGATTGCTATGGGTTTGATTTTCCTTGGCGCAATTTTTGGTGCTCCAAAACTGCATATCGTTGCTCCAGCATTCCAGCTTCATCCGAAAGGTGCACCTCCATTATGGCCCATGCTATTTGTGACCATTGCTTGTGGTGCAATATCTGGTTTTCACTCTCTGGTTTCTTCAGGAACTTCCTCTAAACAGGTTGCAAGCGAACCTGATGCAAAGTTTGTTGGTTATGGTTCAATGCTGATGGAAGGAAGCCTTGCAACCCTGGTAGTTGTAGCAACTACAGCTGGTATAGGAATTAAATATATTCACGAAGGTACAGTCCTTACAGGCCTTGCTGCATGGCAGGCACATTATTCAAGCTGGCAAGCCGCTGCAGGATTGGGAAGCAAATTAAGCGCTATAGTAGAGGGTGCCTCTAATATGATGGAATCTATCTATATACCTCATGCTATTGGTGTAACAATTATGGGTGTTTTTATTGTTTCATTTGCTGGTACGACACTTGATACAGCTACAAGAATCCAGCGTTACGTAATAGGTGAATTTTTTAGTTCAATAAAAGCCCCAAAATGGGGAAATCGATGGCTTGCTACTGCAATAGCTGTGATCACAGCTGCGATACTAGCTTTTCTTCAGAAAAATGGTAAGGGTGCTTTAATACTTTGGCCACTTTTTGGTGGTGTAAATCAATTACTTGCTGCACTTGCATTGTTAGTTGCAACTGTTTATCTGGTTAGAAAGAAGAAGCCTTTTGTGATAACTTTAATTCCATTGATTTTTATGATTATAATGACTGGGTGGGCAATGATTAGAAATATTAACAATTTTGCTAAAACCAGTAATGGGTTACTTCTTACTATAGGAGTAATTATTGTCTTGCTTGAGTTATGGCTTATAATTGAGGCTATTATAACTCTATCTAAAGCGAAAGAAACAGATTTAGGTTGAGTTTAGTATAGACGGGGACCTGTTTAATTTTGATACAATAGGAATTTCACCAAACAGGTCCTTTTAATATAATCTTTAAATATAATTCTTATAGAAAATTTCAATGAGTGTATTTATATCATTATATAATCTTTAGATTATCCGTAAGTTTTCTTTTACACTTATCGCAAAAGTTGTACCCCTTTTTATCTGTGTCTCTAATGCTATTTGAAAAATACATAACACAGTTCGGATCATTGCAGTGATCAAGCCCAAAAATATGTCCAAGCTCATGTACTGCTTCTGTTAAAATCCTTTTTTTGTAAAGTTCATTATTTTCTGGTTTGGAATAGTACTGGGGTTTTAATCTTGTAAGAGATATGATTCCAACACTGTCTATAACCTGTCCGAATACAAAGTTAAGCCCTGGTGCGTAAATATCGTAATCGATAACTCCAAGAACAACGTCGTAGTTTTTTTTATCCTTTAACAATATGAGTTGAACGAGAATAGTCTCAGCCATGAATTGATTTCTACTCAGATTTAATAGATGAAAAGGCAAATCAATTTTTTCCCCACTGGAACATTTTATTCCTTCTATAACGGAAGGGATTGTTTCGGTTAAAAAATCTATAATACTTTGCTCAACTTCACCGATAGGTATTATTATAATATTTTTCATACTTATAATATTACACAAATATGGAATTGATTCAAGTATTAGTTTTAAAAATTAATCAAGGTTTAAAGTAAACTTTTGGAAGGTAGAAAACATCAAAGGTTAAAACTCTTTTTGTTAAAAATTATTGAATTAAGGAATATTTTGATTAATACTTTATTTTGTGAATTGATTTTTAATTTAATTGTTTCCAACCGAGATAATAAAGTGGAGTGTTACAAAATATTCTAAATTAATTGTCAATAGATGATAATAGTATTAAAAGGGGGATTGTATGAGTAGGTTTGAGGCATTTATTAGAAGTCTCATTAATGCTAAACTCTCTCAAAATCCGGAGGGAATAGTATCAATATGTAGTTCTAATCCTTATGTGCTTAAATCATTTTTCAAATCAGCAGTATCTTATGGTGGAATGCTTTTAATAGAGTCAACGAGTAATCAAGTTAACCAATATGGCGGATATACTGGTATGAAACCTATTGATTTCAGGAATTATGTTTTTAAATTAGCTGAAGAGTATAAAATAGGGGAGAATCGTATTATTCTGGGTGGAGACCATCTAGGGCCCAATCCCTTTAAGAATTCCGATAATAAAAAAGCAATGGAG
Source organism: Spirochaetota bacterium (assembly GCA_003645695.1). Lineage (GTDB taxonomy): Bacteria > Spirochaetota > B62-G9 > B62-G9 > B62-G9 > B62-G9. The sequence continues at coordinate 11,890 of QNBN01000056.1, forward strand.
GAGGCCTGTAATCTAGTAGTAGAGTGTGTAAAAGCAGGTTATAAAAAAATCCATTTGGATGCCAGTATGCCTTTAAGAGGGGATTACTTCTATCCTATAGGCCATGTTGATCTGGAATTGGCTGGTGAAAGAGCAGCAATTCTCTGTAAGGCTTCAGAAAATGCTCTAATCGGAAATAATAATTCTGCAGAAAAGCCTCTTTATGTAATAGGGACAGAGGTCCCAGCTCCTGGGGGAAGCAGTGAAGTTGAGAGAAAAGGGAAAATTGAGGTGACGAGTCCAGGAGATTTGAAAAATACAATTGAAACCACAAAAAATTCCTTCTTAAAGTACGGTTTAGAGGATGCATGGAATAGGGTTATAGCGGTAGTATGCCAACCTGGGGTTGAGTTTGGCGAGATGCAAGTACTTGATTACGATAGAAATCGGGCACGAGAACTTGCCTTTTATATAAAGGGCTTGGATCATCTTATTGGAGAAGCACATTCAACTGATTATCAAACAGCTAAACATCTTAGAGAATTGGTTGAAGATGGATTTTCAATTCTGAAAGTTGGTCCGGAACTCACCTATGCTTTAAGGGAAGCTCTTTTTTCTCTTTCGTTTATTGAAGATGAGTTAATTGAAAATGAAGATGAGAAGTCAGCTCTTGTATCAGTTTTGGAGGATGTTATGATTGAAAATCCAGGATGGTGGGAAACACACTACTCAAAGGGTTCAAAGGTCTCTTTAAAGTACAGCCTGTTTGATAGAATAAGGTATTACTGGAATGATAAAAGAGTTAATGATGCTGTACAAAAACTTTTTAAAAACTTAAGAAGCAGGATTATTCCTCTTTCGTTATTAAGTCAATTTTTACCTGTTCAGTATTGGAAGATTCGGGAGGGCAAACTAAAGTCTGATCCTTTAGATATCATATTGGATAAAATTGATGAGGTTATCAAAAAGTATTACTTTGCAACTAAAGGAGTCAAAAATAATGTTTGAAAAATCTTTCAATCAGATGAGCCTGGTTCTGGATACAATGTCTGAATTAGTGGCATATCAGGATAATGAGCACAAACTGATATATGTAAACAGAGCATCTGCGGAATCTGTCGGAAAAACTCCTGAAGAGCTTGTAGGAAAGTATTGTTATGAGATATGGGGAGACGGTAAAACTGTATGTCAGGATTGCCCTGTTGAAAGAGCTCTTCGGTCTGCAGAACCTCAAACAGGTTACATCCAATCCCCTGATGGGAGGAGCTGGATGATTAAAGGGTATCCAGTTAAGAATGATAAGGGAGAAATTATTGGTGCTATGGAAGTTACATTGGATATTACGGAAATTGAAAACCTTAAAAAGAAAATGAGTGAAGCAGACAGAAGCTATAAGTTTATAGTGGATAATATTTCTGATATTGTTTTTCAGCAGGATAAGAATTTAAAGATAACTTATGTTAGTCCATCGGTAGAAAAGCTAACCGGATATAGTGTTGAAGAAATTATGAATATGA
>QNBN01000057.1 GCA_003645695.1 Spirochaetota bacterium
AGGTACGGGCCTACAAGGAACTTCATATATGGGCTGGAAGTTCTCCTAACCAATGGTTATTTACTAAAATTAAAAAGAGGGGAAGTAATTTCGAAGGATGGGTTTTTTTACCTGCAGGGAAATGGGAAAAAAATGAAAATACCTGCTCCAAGATACAAAATACCCAAAACAAAGCATTCAGCAGGAATATTTTCATCAGAACCAATGGATCTAATTGATCTTTTTATCGGGAGTGAAGGAGTTCTTGGTATCATAACATCGGTAACCATTAAGGTTATTGAAGAACCTAAATATATTGTTTCAGGTATGGCCTTTTTTGATGAGGAGGGCAAAGCCGTTTCTTTTGTTGAAGATTCTAAAGGGAGTGTAGAGGATGTTACCTGCCTGGAGTATTTTGATAAAGATGCTATAAGGCTTTTACAGAGACTTAGAGAAGAGCAGGGGCCTGTATCTGAAATACCTGATTTGCCGGTGGCAGTGATGGGAGTTTACTTTGAGAGTTTCGCTGATGATTTAAAGTTTGTTAAAAAATATCTGTACGAATGGAAAGAAAAAATAGAAAAGTACAGCGGCTTAAGAGATATATCCCTTGCTTCTATTGAACCAAAGGATATTAATCGTTTTAAAATTATAAGGCACAGTGTTCCGGAAATGATAAATAGAAGGATATCAGAAATAAAAAAATTAGTACCGGAAGTTCATAAAGTCGGTACCGATATGGCAGTTCCCGATGGTTATTTAAGGCCTATGCTATCTTACTACAGAGAAAAACTTGACACTACAGGTATTGAATATGTTGTTTTTGGTCATATCGGGAACAATCACCTTCATGTTAATATGATACCGAAAGATAGAGAGGAATTAAAACTTGCCGAGGAACTTTATGTTAGGTTTGCAAAAAAAGCGGTTGATTTTGGAGGGTCAATATCAGGTGAACATGGAATAGGTAAGTTGAAAAAGAGATACCTTGGAATCCAATTTACTGAGAATGAAATAGAAGAAATGAAAACAATTAAGAATTTTTTTGATCCTGATAATATCCTGAATCCTGGAGATCTTTTTGAATAATAGATAGAATTATACCTGTTCGTTATCCCGGTCGTTGAGTCTGAAACTTTATCCGATTTAGTTTGAGATTTTCGCGTTTAAGTTAAAGTTCGATATCGTTAATAAGTATAAACAAAATTATTAATAGGCCGAAAATCGAGTTTTTTAATTTATTGATACATAAATAGTTAAAAAATCATTTTTATTAATTTTAGCATTACAAACCATGTAATTATATAAATTATTAAAATTAACAATAGAAACACGATATTCGCCCTAATGATAACTTTAAGTTATCAGTATTTTTAAATCACATATGTAAAATTCTTGATTGTAATATTTAAATGTTTTAATTTGATGCTAAAAAGCACGGAGATATGAAAGATGAAGCTTTCTTACAATTGGTTGAATGAGTTTGTTGATGTTTCTGATATAGACCCATATGAAATGGGGTTAAGATTGACTATGGCTACCTCTGAAATTGAAGGAGTAGAAAAGGTTGGTTCTGAGTTGAGGAATATTGTAGTGGGTAAAATATTAGATGTAAAACCACATCCCGATTCTGATCATCTCTTTATCACAAAGGTTGACGTGGGGAATGGGACACTCCAGATAGTGAGTGGGGCCCCAAACACGAAAAAGGATAGCTATGTTCCAGTAGCTTTAGTTGGTGCGGAACTCCCATCGGGGATGAAGGTTAAAAAAGCAAAACTCAGAGGTGTAGAATCCTACGGTGTGGTATGCTCTGAGAAAGAGCTTGGTATTAGTGATGATCACTCAGGACTCTGGATTCTAAATGAGGAGGATATCGATTTTGCTGAGTTAAAACCCGGGGTTCCTATATCTAAGCTGTTTCCATCGATAGATTATATAATTGAGATTGATAATAAGAGTCTTACCAATAGACCAGATCTGTGGAGCCATTACGGGTTTGCCAGGGAGCTTTCTGCGATATATGGGAAAAAACTAAAACCAATTTATCCTGACAAAGATTTTAAGGCTCTACTTGGCTATAAGGGGAAATCGCCAATTGATGTTGAAATTATAGATAAGGATCTGTGCCCCAGGTATAGCGCTATAGTATTTGAGGGCGTAGAGATAAAAAAATCACCCTATTTTGTAAGGAGAAGGTTATTTACTCTCGGTGTAAGACCTATAAGTAATATGGTGGATGTAACTAACTGGGTGATGCTTGAGGTGGGCCAGCCTCTTCATGCTTTTGATGCTTCAAAAATTGAAGGTAATAGGATAATTGTGAGGCGTGCAAAGAACGGCGAAATTATAGAAACACTCGATGGTGTTGAAAGAATACTAAACGAGAATATGCTTGTAATAGCAGATGTTAAAAAGGCTATAGCCCTTGCAGGAGTTATGGGAGGAGCAAATACTGAGATTGATGATAGTACAACAAAAATAGTTGTTGAAGCGGCAAACTTTAATCCTGTATCAATAAGAAGAACTGCAGTTGCCGTTGGTCTAAGAACCGAGGCCTCAAACCGATTTGAAAAAAGTATTGCTCCAGATTATACAATTCAGGGATTAACAGGTACTGTAAGATTATTAACTAAACTCAGCCCTGAGGCAAAAATTATTTCACCACTGCTGGATAAAGACTATACGGAGAAAACGAAAATTACTATACCTCTGAACTTAAATTGGGTTAATAGAATGCTCGGTATGAATTTGGAGAGAGAAAGGGTAATTAAGATTCTTAAGTCTCTCCAATTTAAAGTTGAGGTAAAGGATGATAATAATATCCTTGTTACTGTGCCTTCCTTTAGAGCTACAAAAGATGTGTCTATTCCTCAGGACCTTGTCGAGGAGGTGGGAAGAATTTTCGGATATGATAATATACCGCCAGAACTACCGCTCATTCAAACCACTCCTCCACCAAAGGACGACCTGCTTTTTTTTATGAGGAGGATTAAAAAGGCTTCAGCAGAAATCCTGAGTTTGACAGAGGTTTATACCTATTCATTTCAGGAGGACAGGGTATTAGATCTATTCTACTCGGATAAGGTCAATTTCGTTACTCTTAAAAATCCCGTAGGTTCACACCTTTCGAGGATGAGAAGAAGCCTTATCCCTGGTTTATATTCACTTATAGATAAGAATATTTCCTTTCGTGATGAGATAGAAATCTTTGAAGTTGGATCTGTGTATAATCCTGATAAAAGAATTAGATACAAGGCAGGAGAATTGCCGGAAGAGAGAAAGTTATTTTCCTCACTGTTTCTAAAAACAACTGGTCGAAGGCCTCTGTTTTTTTATGCAAAGGGTAAGTTAGAGGCACTTTTCAACCATCTTTACATAGAGAATGTAGAAATCCTCAGGAAAGATCAGGTTGATTGGGAAAAGCAGTGGTTTGATTTGAACAGCATTGGAGACCTCGAAGCTTATCATCCTGCAAGATTGGCATTTCTTATATATAATGGGGAGGTTTTTGGATTTATCGGAGAACTCAACCCAAAACTTTTAAAGGCTATAGGAATTGATTTTAATCGGAAAAGAGCTTCAGTATTTGAAATCGACCTGATGAAGTTTTTGGAGATTGCTAAACTGGGAGAGGAGAAAAAGAGATATAGAAGCATTCCAAAGTTTCCTGAAGTAGCATTAGCTCTTGCAGTTGTAGTTGATGAAAGTGTTCCTGCTAAAGAGGTGTTTGATTTCATTCGTTCTTACGATTCCAGGCTTTTAAAAAGGGTAGAACTGTTTGATATTTACAGGGGTAAACCTTTACCTGAAGGAAGAAAGAATATAGCTTTTAATCTCTATTATGGCGTTGACGAAAGAACATTGACCGAAAAAGAGGCAAATGTAGTCCATGAAAGTATAGCTGAGAGCATTAGACAACATGGATGGGAGTTAAGGTAGTGGATAAAAAAGATCTTCTTCCTTTGCAGGAAAGAAGCTTGAATGGTAGGATTAGAAAACTTAAAAAAGCTATTGCTCCCGGGGCCCATCCTATTTTTTTAAAAAGATCACTTCTGTATCTGGAGAGCTACAGGATAACCGAAGGAGAACACACAATTATAAGAAGGGCGAAAGCCCTTGAAAATATTTTAAAGAAAATTCCAATTACCATACAATCCGATCAAAGAATTGTTGGTGGACGTACACCATCTCCCAGAATGGGAGTGCCTGCAACTGAGGGGGATGTTGAATGGCTTTATAATGAGATAGATAGCCTCCCTGAAAGAAAACAGGAACCATTTCTGGTTGATAACAAAAACAAAGAGATATTTTTTGAGGTAATATACCCTTATTTCAGGGATAAAACCCTAAAAAAATGGATAGAATCAAATCTATCTGACGAAGTAAAAGAAGGAATAAATCAAAAGGTATTTAATCTAAATCAAACAACTCATTCGCAGGGTCATATTCTACCAGATGTATCAAAATGGCTTGAACAAGGGATTAACGGTTTAATTGATGAAGTAAAATCAGCGGAGCGTCAGTATTCAAGTTCAAATACTGATTCTAACAACTTCTATGAGGCTGTTTTAATTACACTTAAAGCAGCTTCCACTTTTATCAATAGGTATGCAGAACTTGCAGAGGAAATGGGTCTTACTGATATAGCTAAACGTTGTAGAAAGCTTGCAGAGTTCCCACCAGAGAGTTTTGCTGATGCTGTTCAATCTCTATGGTTCCTATTTGTAATACTTCATCTTGAATCAATAGGAAGTTCCTTTTCTCCGGGAAGACTGGATCAGATACTATACCCATATTATAAAAAAGATATTGAAAGAGGGGTACTTACCTCGGAGGAAGCTCTGGATTTAATTGAAGAGCTGTATATAAAGTTTAATGAAGTGGTTCTATTAAGAAGTGAGGATGCTGCAAGATACTTTGCTGGTTTTCCAATAGGTTTCAATGTCGCTCTGGGGGGACAGAATGAAATGGGAGAAGATGCAACAAACGAGCTGTCCTACCTATTTTTAAAAGCTCAAGCTGATCTGCTGTTGCCCCAGCCGAATCTTTCGGTAAGGCTACATTCAAAATCACCCCGGCGCTTTCTTGAAGCGGTAAGTTATGTTATAAGCAGGGGTAGCGGAATGCCACAGTTGTTCAATGATGAAATAATAATCCCTGCCCTGCTTAACAGAGGAATAGAGGTTGAGGATGCACGGAATTATGCAATTATTGGATGTGTAGAACTTGGCATACCTGGAAAATCTCTGGGTTTAAGTGATGCAGCTCTATTCAATATGCCCAGATTGCTTGAGTTGACAATGTATGAAAAGAGGTATAAAAGTTTCAATGATCTTTCCAGAGCATTATACATGAACCTTAAAAAGTATGTTAAACTGATGGTTGAGGGTTGTAACGTTGTTGATAAGGCACATGCCACAATGCTGCCCACTCCTTTTTTATCATCTGTTATTTCAAACTGTTTTGAAAAAGGTTTGGATGTTTCACAGGGAGGAGCTTACTACAATTTTACTGGTCCACAGGCTGTAGGTATAGCAAACCTTGTAGATTCATTGTACACCTTAAAAGAACTTGTGTTTGATAAATCTGGATGTGAAAATAGGCTTGATTATCAAGATTTCTGCAAGATTCTAATGGAAGATTTTTCTGGCAATGAAATGCTGAGACATAGGATTTTAAATCGTTTACCCAAATATGGAAATAATGATCCTGAAGTAGATCATTTTGCTCATGAATGGTCAAGAAAGTATAATATGGAAGTTGAAAAATACAGAAATCCAAGAGGTGGGCGCTTTCAACCAGGGCTTTACACTGTATCTGCCCATGTCCCGCTTGGGATGAATGTTGGAGCAACACCAGATGGAAGGAAATCTTTTGAACCTCTTGCTGATGGGGGTCTTTCTCCTATGCGTGGAAGGGATGTTAAAGGTCCAATAGCAGTTCTACAGTCGGTAAGCAAGGTAGATCAGATAAGAGCATCAAATGGAGCATTGCTTAATTTGAAGTTTCATCCTTCGGTATTTGAAGGAGATGAGGGTTACAGCAAGTTTTCACAATTTTTACGTGGGTTTGTTGACTATAAAAATATACATGTACAATTCAATATTGTTTCAGCAGATGTTCTTAGGAAAGCGCAAAAAAATCCTGATGCGTATCGGGACCTTGTAGTCAGAGTGGCTGGTTATTCTGCCTTTTTCGTTGAATTAAACGAAGCACTTCAAGAAGACATAATAGAAAGAACGGAGCATGGGATCTAATTCACTCTTCTGGGAATTCACAAATATGTATCGGGAATAACATTTATGGAAGATAAAGGGCTTATATTTGATATTCAACATTTTGCTGTTCATGATGGTCCTGGGATACGAACGCTTGTTTTTTTTAAGGGTTGCAACTTTAAATGTCCATGGTGTGAAAACCCCGAGGGGATTAACCCCTTCCCGGAAATTATGTATCTTCCAAAAAGGTGTATAGGAGAGTTTGAGTGTGTAAACAAGTGCACCCAAGGGGCAATAATTAAGAATGAGGATAATAAAGATCATAAAAGGGTTGAAATCCTTTGGGATCGATGTACAAACTGTCTTGATTGTGCTGGTATCTGCTATCCTGGGGCTATCAAAAGTGCGGGTAAATGGGTGACAGTAGAGGAAGTTTTAAAGGAGATTATGGATGATGAGCATTTATATGGAGATAGGGGAGGAGTAACTCTCTCTGGTGGAGAGCCAACCCTGCAGAAGGACTTTGTTATTACCCTGTTGAAACAATGTCGTAAAATGGGTATAGATACGGCCATTGAAACTAATGGTAGTATTGAGAGCGAAAGGGATTTTTTAGCTATAGCAGAGCAGGTTGATCATATGCTTATGGACATCAAGCATATCAATAGTGAGGTGCATAAAAAATTTACTGGATTCAATAATAAAAACACACTTAGAAACTTTAAGTTAGCTATTGATAACTGTCCCCATGTAGTTGCAAGAGTTCCGGTGATACCAGATTTTAATATGAATGATGGAGATATTTTGGATATTGCTCATTTTGTTAAAGACAGCGGAGGGAAGGAGATTCATCTTTTGCCATATCATTCTCTTGGAGCATCAAAATCAGAAAACCTTGGAAGGCCATATGAGTACCAAATAAAAAAGTCTGTCAGATTTGAAGACATAGTTATTTTTAAAAACCTGATTAAAGAGAGGTATGGATTAGTTGTAAAAATGGGTGGATAATCTTTAAAAATTTATGCAGGTGCGATATGATTCTTGGTATTGATATTGGAGCAACGAAAACCCGGGTGGGTTTTATTGAAAGAGAAACTTTAGTAAAAAGCAAATCTATAGGAACTAATAAAGATCCAGAAAGATTTTTAAGAGACCTGTCGGACTTAATTGAAGAATTCTTAGGGGGAAAAATTAAAGAGCTTTCTGGAATTGGTATAGGTGCCCCGGGTCCTCTTGATCCTTCTTCCGGTGCCTTTGGAGAACTCCCGAACTTACCTCTATGGAATGGATTTTCGATTAAAAGTAGGATTGAGAATTTGTACTCGGTTCCAGCTTTCCTTCAGAATGATGCAAATGTTGCGACTCTTGGTGAGGCATTATACGGTGGGGGAAGAGGATACAAGTATGTATGCTATATTACTATAAGCACTGGTATAGGTGCTGGATTTGTAATTGACAAAAGAATTGTTGAGGGTAAAAATAATCTTGCCGGAGAAATATGGGCTTTGACTGTTGATAATTTAGGCCAAAGTGATATTCTACTAAACGCATGTTCAGGGCCAGGAATTGTCAGAAATTCAAAAAGGCTTATTGATAATGGTGAAGAGTCTAGCCTAAGTATGCTGAATAGGATAGAAACTAAAGATGTTTTTAACCATGCCTTCAATGGTGATAGAGTTTCAAAGAAGGTCATTGAGAATGCCTGGGAAAATATGGCATTCGCAATAGAAATAATACTTGTAACCCTTGATCCTGATATAGTCCTGCTGGGTGGTGGTTTATGTTTTGAAGAAAAGTATATGGTGGATCCAGTAAGGGAGAGAGTTTACAAAAGGGTATTTCTCGAAACCCACAAAAATACTCCGGTAAAGCGTAGCGATCTCTGGAATGAAGCAGTTATTTATGGGGCAATAGCTCTTGCTCAGCAGAGTAATGGGAAAATCGCCTAACTTTTAGAAAACTCAAATATTTTAGCATCTGACACCTTTAAATAATCTTCAGTTGACATTATGATTGAATCAGTTAGACTCCCGGCATTGAAGGCAATTTTTTCATTTTTAATTATGCTTTTATCTATATACAGGGGAAAGGGCATTATCGGGGGGCCAAACGGAGGAATTGACCCGGGGACAAGACCAACCGTGTTCATAAGTTCATCAGGAGTAGCAAAGCGAATTTTTTTTGCTTTAAACTGTTTCTTAATTTTAACTGAATCAATCCTCTTTTCAGCACTTAATACAAAAGCCTTAAAATCCTTATCAACCTTTAAAATTAAGCATTTACCTCCAATCTTTAATGATTCTCCCCTTGCCTTTGCCGATTCCTCCGAGGTTCGCGTTGGCGCATGGTGCAATTCCCTAAAACTTACACCCTCCAAAAGCAGAAGATCTTTGATTCTGTTGTAAATATTTCCCCGCCTTTTACTTTTTGAGTTTTTAGAATCGCTGATTTCCATTTTGCATTCCTTTATATTTTTTGCAAAATCTTATTGATATATGGATTTTATGATAAAATCTCTTGTTATAAATTAATATTATTTTATAATTTTTGTTCAGGATTATTACAACTCTAAGTTTACTTTTCTATTAGTTAACTTTAAAATAGGGTGAAATCTCCGATAATCAATTTAGGCTATATTATACATTTCAGAATTGAAAGGAGTAAATATGGGTCTTTTAGAAAAAGCAGCAAAAATATCAGGTGATAAAACTTCTTTAAAAGATAAATACGAAGCCGGTACTCATGTAAGACCTGATAGACTGGGAGAGAAGGAAAAGTTCGCTGATACCGAAGAGGAGGGAGAAGAAGGGGGCCTTTTGGACAGGGCAGAAAGTTTTCTTGAAAATATACCAGAAGAAGAAACAGAAAAGGAGATTGGTTTAATAAAAAAGGCAGAAATTGTAATGGAAGGTTCTGGTAAATCTCAATTAAGGGAAGAATTAGAGGGGAAAATAAGAAGTGCTGAGGAAGAAACGCCAGGATTACTGGAAAAAGCTGAAGAATTTGTATCGAAGGAGACTACTGGATTGCTTGAAAAAGCGGAAGAGCTCGTGGGAAAGGCTGAGGGAGAAGATTTTCCCGAAACCTATACTGGCTCTGAAGAAAAACGTGAAAAAGAGTCTGGTTTGTTAAAAAGAGCGGAAGAGATGAAAGAAAAGAAGAACTTCGGTCTACTCAGAAAGGCGGAAGAATTGATTGGTGGGGCTGGAGAAAGGGATTACCCAGAAACCTATGCCGAGAAGGTTGAAAAGACGGAAGAGGAGGCTTATGAAGAGACACCAACAGTAGATGAAGCAATGGCTACAGGTTTGGGTGAGAAAGAAGAGGGAAAAGGTGAAGAGAGTATTTTTTCGGAGGAGCTTTTTAGCGTCGAAGAAATTATTGAAAAGGAAGGATCAAAAATTGAAAAAGAGATCGCTGAAAAAACTAAAGAAGAGCTTGAAGAGGAGAAATATGAGAAGGAAGAGTCTCAGGAGAAAGTTTTTGAAGAAGAACCTTCAACAGAAGTCAAGGAAATCGAGGAAACAGATTATTTTTCTATGCTAAAAAAATCTCTATCCTCTGAAGATACAAATGGATTGATTCTGAATATGGATAGAATTATATCCGATGAGGGGTTTGCAAAGCTTGGTGAACTGGTGCTTGATATATTAGTATCAATGAGTGGAGGAGAAGCGGGGGCAATATTTACTATTTTTACAAAAGATGACAGGATATTCGCACCCTCAATTTTCAGCTCTGGTATGGATAAAGCTTTAAAAAAGAAATATAAGATATTCAGCACCAAAATTAAGAAGAATGAAAAGTTTACATCAATTCTTATCGATAGTGATGGTGCGGTACTTTCTAAAGATAGAAAATCTGAAAAAATATCTGAAGCAGTAAGAGAAATTAAAAATCTAAAAAACTGGATGGTTGTTCCCTTTGTCTCCCACAGTGTTATATACGGATTTGCCCTTGTGGTTGATGTAAATGATAAAAAGAGGATCCCGCGTAAACAGATAAATAACTTGATGGTGATATTCAGGGACAAATTAGCCATGGAGGTGCTTGAAAATAGGCTGCTCGAAATCGAGAATGAATTGAAGCTCTCAGAGGAAAATCAGCGACTTCTATCAACTATAAGAAAAAATCTTATAGAAGGCAAGATTGAGAGGAGATCCGACATAGAGGTAATTTTTAGAAATTTTTGTAATGAATTATCAATTGATATAGCCTCCCTAGTGGTTAAGATGGATAGAAGTTTTCGAGATGAGATAATTGCTGTGAATGGAGTTTCTCAGGAGAGCCTTATCAGATACGATGTTTCAAAGATAAGGTCTAAGATAAATGGATATATCAAAAAAAATAAGGTAGTATTTGTTAAGGATATTAAACCTACCCAGTTCGGACTGGTCGGGGAGGATGCAAAAAAAGCTGATACACTGGTTCTTGTTCCAATTTTATTCAATGGTGAAGCACTGGGTGTGTTGATTATTCACAAGTTTACCCATAAAGTTAAAAAGCTCAATGCTGGGTTATCTTTGAAGCTTTTTAATTCTTCCGGGTATCTGTTACCCCTATTATTGGGTTATATACTTGGTAATTTACATCCAATTGATATAGCTGCAAAGGATCTTGAAGGGGTTGTCAAATGGTCAGGCAGGAGCAAGAAAAGGCTTATTTTCATGAATGTGAAATTGGATGGAATGAACGATGTCATTCAGAAAACCGGTTTAAGGAAATCCACAGCACTATTGGCAGAAATAAAAAGATCAATCAAGGAAATTGAGAATAAAAATGTAGAAGAGATTTTTATATTTCCCGATATATTTACTATTATTATTAAAGAAGGGGCCTTAGAAGTTGAAACTTTTAAAAATGATCTTCAGGAAAATATCAGGGAGTTGTTGAAAAAGCAGAGGTCCTTTAAAGATTTAAGAATAAACATAACTTTTTCTTCATATCCAGATAGGTTAAAAAATTATTCTGATATTTTTAATTTTCTCAGGGGGAAGAAATAGCTTAATATGTTTATAGCAATATCTGGATAGTTCAAAGTGAAAAATACCTTTGAAAAAAGATTTAGCCAGAACCTAAAAATTATACAGAATAAAAATCCTGAGCTCTTTAAGAAAATTTTAGATAGAGGAACAAGAATAAACCTTATAACTGCCAATAATGGTTTAGCAACCTTCAAATATAAAGGCCTTTTTATAGAATCAAGAATCAACCCTGGCAGAATCAGCATAGATGAAATAAATAGCACGATAAAAAATGATAAAAAAGGTGGAAATCTTATATTTTTAGGGAGTGGTCTGGCCTATCATATCAATCATCTTTTTGGAGAGCTTTATGGAAAGTATAATGGTGAAGCAATCGTAATAGAGAAAGAACTGGATATACTTACGGCAGCTTTTTTTATTATAGAACCATACATATTGGGAAATTTAACAGTAGTTTCGGACGAGAATTATGATGAAACAATAGATAAAATTAAGAATTTAAACTTCAGCAAAATAAGGATTATAAAGCATCCAATTTCAACAAAGCTACATAGAGAATATTACAGTAATATTGAAAGCTATATTAGGGGAAGGATAAGAGAAGAGACAGCCTCCAGCATCACAACAAAAAATCAAAAAAAACTGTGGGAAAGAAATATTCTGAAAAATATCATTGATATTAAAGACGAAAAATATTTTAATACAGCTGATATGGCAGGTCGTTTTAAAGGACCTGTGATCCTTGTTGCTTCAGGTCCTTCAGTAGAGAGGGTGAAAAGAAGTTTAGAGAAATTAAGGGGGAGTATTCCCATTATCTCACTTTTGCCATCCCTAAAATTTTTAATGCATAATAACATTTTACCTGATGCTGCATTTACAACAGACCCAGGGTTCTGGAACAAGGAGAGATTTTTAAAAGCAGAAAATATTCCTCTTTTTACGACCTTTTCTGTAAACCCAATTATAACAAAAAACTGGATTGGAAAAGTTTTTTATTTTAACCACAATCTTGATTTAGAGGATGATTTTTACGAAATCACGGGTAACAATCTCAAAATCCCAATGCAGGGTACGAGCTCAATTGTAATGCTACTCTTTGCAAGGATTCTTGGTTTTTCACCAATTTATCTCACAGGATTTGATTTTTGTGGGGTTGGATTGAAAGATCACCATTCAGGAGCTGGTTTTGATAGTTATCTGCTTCTGGAGAGTAAAAGAACCCATGGGTGGTATTCTAAAATGGTTAAAAGGTTAACGGATGAAGGGATAAATAAGGTTTCAGGGACCGATAATATATACACAACCTATAAACTTATGCTGTATAAAAACTGGATGGAAAAATGGATTGTTAAGGATGATCTTTTCAATATATCTGAAATATGGCCAATAATGGGTGTAAAGAAAGTTGATCCTGAAACTATAAAGATTGGGAAGGAAACGAATAAAGCAAAGTTTAATCTTAAATTCCGGAGTAATTTTAAAGAATTCCTCCTACAAGAAGACCTAATACCTGTGGCAAAAAGCATACATGTAAAACCATATATTGATCTGCTAATTGGGAGGGCTAGAATGAAGCTTGATGAAATCAAAAAAGAAAGCAGAATAAAATTAAATTCAGGTAGAATTAAACCAGAAGCAAAAGGCCTTTTGGATCCTTAATGTTGGTGGAGCCCAGATGAAAAAGGCGACGGAATGGAAAGTTGAAACTCTTCCGAATGGGCAAAAAAACCTTGCCCTCCTTAAAAGAGGTAAGTGGCATTATCTATATTCGAAAAATGATCCTGTTGCAAGTGGTAAAAGGTTTTATACTTCAGTATACAATGGACAAGGTTTGTATATAATTATTGGGCTTGGTTATTATTATCATCTTTTGCCATTTGTGTATAACGACAATAGTAGCAGAATAATAGTTATTGAACCCAGTAAGAATCTTTTTGACAAAGTTAAATACAGCCACCACTATTCGAATCTTGAGAAGAGTAAGAGAATCCAATTTATAATCGGTTCAGAGGAGATAAAGGATTTTATTGAAAGATTAAGAGGGGACTATGAATTGCTTTTCTATGACAGGTTAAATCTCCTCTCCTATCCTGTCCTGGATAGACTTTTACCCGAAAC
>QNBN01000058.1 GCA_003645695.1 Spirochaetota bacterium
GCTTCCGACTCGATTATCTCTTTTTTCTTTTTTTTCAGATAATTCAGGGATATGGGTTTGTCTTCCTGATAGGATTCTGCTGCAAGCTGATTTATATTGACAAGATTTAGTCCACTTGTTATCTGGGCCATCTTTTTGGTGGTTAGATTTTCTTCAAGCAGAAGTTTTCCCTGCTTATGAAGATAATCAAGAAAACTTTTCCTAACTTCTTCATCTGGAATTGGTATATTTACCTTCACAGTTCCCGGGGATCCCACAATTCGGGGGCTCAAATCTGCCAGATTTTCTGTAAGCAGTATTATAGACACATCATGCTCGCTGAACATCGGATCATTCGCCCAACGTTTAAGAGTTACCAGACAGTATCTATCCTCATCTGAGTAGTGTGAAATATCCGTATTTGGAATAATGGTTTCTGCATAATCTATTATCAGAACAACTCTAAGCTTATCCCTCAAAGTGCTGTAGAAGTACTTTTCCATATACTCAAAGGCTTCTACAGGATTTCTGGTAAGGAATTCTGAAGGTGGCTTGTTACCCACCAGATACTTCATAGTTTGAAGATACTCCTGCTTCATACTATTATGGCAAAAGCTAATCCCTGAAGATCTATCGTAGTATATGATAATATCTCGATTTCCGAACAACACCTCTGAGATATAGCTCTGGATCTTCACAAACATAAACTCCCCCTCATTCATCTTATGAGGGAGAAAATCCCTGATATTTCCATGAACTATATACAAATTCGATGTTTTTGAACAATATTTATAGGATAACTCCTGCGCCCAGGCCGGCAGTATACGTATAAAGGGTAAATGTTTCAGTATTAATTGCTCAGACAAAGCTCCCCTCCCTTTAAAACAATCCTGATATCTATAGATAAATCTGTATTTTACCGTAGCTTTAGTTCACTTACCTATTTTAGACAACAACTTTCTATTTATAATTTCTATCCCAAAGAGTATAATATTATATATGATTATTATAAAACAATAGTCTTCTAACATAGCTTGATTTATAAGATTTACCTTAAATTATACCCTTTTTATAAATACGGGTCAATTTAAGATTGACATTTCTTTCACTTAAAAAAAGGAGATGATATATGAGAGAAAAAAGGAACCTTGAAGATATAATTTCCAGACTTGATATTCTCGAAAAAAAGGTTGATATAATAGAGACAAAAGTCGATGAAACCAAAAACTTTGCATTTGATCAAATTAGAGATATTCTTCTAAGGCTTATGAAACTAGAAAACGAGGTTAAAGAACTTAAACTGGGCAAATAATAGAACTTTCTTGCTATTTTTTACCCCATTCATCAATAAAGTATATACTATCAAGGGGCAATCTTCTTTTTGAAATAGCTTTTGGATCTGTAGGATAACCAACCGTTAGTAATTCCACAACCCTAATTTCCTCCGGTATACTGGCAATATGCTTGATTCTGTCTTCATGGAATGCCCCAATCCAGCAGGTTCCCAGGCCAAGCTCAACAGCTCTTAAGGTAATGTGGTCTATAGCAATTGCAACATCGATTGGATAGCACATCTGCCCGCATGTCATCACATGCTCATCTGTTTCTGCACAGCATATAAATATGCAGGGGGCTTCCCCAACAAAATCCTGTCCACAGGCAGCATCTGCAAGGAGTTTTCGTTTTCCTTCATCCTTAACAACCACAAATCTCCACTCCTGACGGTTGCTCGCGGATGGAGCAAGCCGGGCTGCTTCAAGGAGCTGGATAATTTTCTCATCCTCGACAGGTTTTGGTAGATAGCTTCTAACACTTTTTCTTTTTCTTATAGCTTCTTCTACAGTCATTCATCCACCTCCATAAGCTATTAATAAGATAGATCTATCTTATAAAGAAGTATAACTAAATTAAATCTTCACATTTAATGAGGGATTAATTATCATACAAATATAGTATAATTTAAAGGGGAAAATAATGAAAGATATTTTATCCGGGAATCAGGCAATAGCAAGAGGTGCCTATGAGTATGGAGTAAAGGTTGCGGCTGGTTATCCAGGTACACCAAGTACTGAAATACTGGAAAATCTCTCTAAATACGATGAAGTGTATACAGAGTGGGCACCAAATGAAAAGGTAGCTTTGGAGGTTGCCATTGGGGCCGCGTTTACAGGAGTAAGAACGATGGCAACAATGAAACATGTAGGATTGAACGTTGCAGCAGATCCGTTGATGACCTCATCCTATACCGGAATAGAAGGAGGGCTTCTTGTGGTAGTTGCTGATGACCCGGGTATGCACTCCTCTCAGAATGAACAGGATTCAAGAAACTATGCAAAGTTTGCTAAAGTTCCTCTCTTTGAACCTTCCGATGCTGCAGAAGCAAAAGAGCCAGTTAGAGATGCCTTTGAGGTATCAGAGCAATTTGATACACCTGTTATCTTCAGGTCTAATACAAGAATTTCACATTCAAAAGGTGTTGTTGAATTAGAAGAGAGAAAGTTTCAGGATAGAACTCCGGTATATAAAAGAAATCCAAAAAAATACCTTATGATACCCTCTTATGCAAGAAAAAGAAGATTGATAGTTGAGGATAGAATCAAAAAGCTAAAAGCTTTTGCAAATGAATATCAAAGGAATAAAACTGTATTTAGAGATAAGAAATTAGGCATCATAACATCAAGCATATCATATCAGTACGTTATGGAAATATTCCAACATGCCTCTATATTGAAATTAACCATGAGTTACCCCTTCCCGGATGATTTAATTTTAGATTTTTCTAAAAAGGTTAAAAACTTGATTGTAATCGAGGAGTTAGATCGGTTCATAACCGAGCACGTACATCAGCTAGGAATAAAAACAGTCGGTGATGATCTTGTACCAAACATAGGAGAGTTAGATCCGGATATTGTGAGTAAAATAAAAAATGACCTTACTATAAAGGGCTATTATGCAGGAATTGAAATTAAAGACAAAGAAATACCTCAAAAAGTAGAATCTCCTGAAAATCTACCGGCTCGTCCGCCCGTGCTCTGTCCCGGGTGTCCCCACCGAACTGTATTCTACACCTTAAGAAGGGCAAAGGCAATAATCATGGGCGATATTGGATGTTACAGTCTTGGAGGTTTACCGCCTCTTGACAGCATGGATGCGATTATTTGCATGGGTGCCGGAATAAGCGCTGCAATGGGTATTTCAAAGAGTGGCATTGATCGTCCTGTTGTCGGAATTGTGGGAGATTCAACATTTTTTCACTCGGGCATAACTGGACTTTTAGATATTGGCTACAACAAAGGTAACCTCACGATAATTGTTCTGGATAATCGAATAACAGCAATGACAGGCCATCAGGAACACCCCGGCACGGGCAAAACACTAAAAGGAGAGGATACAATTAAAGCAAGTATTGAAAAGTTTGCAATCGCATCAGGAATTGATAGGATCAAGGTTTTTGATCCTTATGATGTAGAAGCGACAAAAAAGATCATTCTTGAAGAAATAAGGGATAATATCCCATCAATCCTGATTTCAAGAAAACCCTGTGCTCTTTTAAAGGAAGCACCTCATTTTGCACCCTATCATGTTAATCCGGAAAAATGTACATCATGCGGAATATGCCTTAAAATTGCCTGCCCTGCTATAGAAAAAAGGTATACTGAAGGTGACAAATGGGTCGCTTATATCAATGAACCACTTTGTACGGGATGTTCTGTATGTGCTCAAGTCTGTCCCTTTGATGCAATTTATCAAACTAATAAGAAGAACAAATGAAAACATGGTTCTGGTATAGCATAGCCACATTTTTATTATGGGGACTGTGGGTTTTTTAGGAAAGTTAGCCGGTGAATATATAGATAAAAAAGTCTTTTGTTTATCGGGACAGGAAGCTTTTTACTTGTCCTACCACTTGTATGGATTATTTATCCCGGCGTAAGCCTCATTTTAGCAAGAAAAATATCAGTGATTCTATTTGCTTCAGAAAGCCCGATTTTTTATTGTAGATAAGTCGCTATTAAAGGTAGCCAATAAAGTAGTTAATAGAATCAAACCTCTTTTAGTTATCGTTTCTAGTTATCAAAGAAATCTTCAGCTATCTGGAAGGTTTTTCTCCTGCAAAAATAAAATAGCTCTGTTTTTTCCTTAAAAGATGGGCATTTAATCTCAACATTATCATGCCCCATATACGGGTAAAAACATTTTTTATTACTCTACTTTTCTTAAACCACTTAATGCATATATTAAAAGAGTCAATAACATGGTCAGTAATATCTTCTACAAAATTTAACTTTAGATTTGCATCTGTAATCATTTTTCTGTATTCAGTTTCACTTCCATGATGGAAGTGCATTCTCCTTTTCCAGAATCCCTTTCTTCTTTTCTCATCGTATTTTTTTATTATATCTGCAATAACAAACTTTCCGCCTGGTTTTAAAACTCTGTATACTTGTTTTAAAAACTGTTCTTTATCAGGATAATGAAAGGCGCTTTCTATATTCATAACAATATCCACGGAATTATCAACTATCATGGATAACGTATGTGCATTACCAATATAGAATTTCACATTTTCTATACCCTGCTTTAACGCCTCTTCTTTAGCAATCTTTATATTGTTCTCATTTAAATCAATACCAATAATTTCAGCAGGTTTATACTTTTTTATCACATATATAGCCTGTATTCCATTGCCGCAGCCAATTTCCAGCACCTTTTTTCCTTCAAGTTTGCCTACCTTACCAATACAATAATCAGTTAAATTTTTTTGGCACTGGAGAAAATCATCCTCCTTATCCATATAAAATGGATAATGAAGCATGTAATATTCACCAAAGGTGTTTAAATAAACCTTGTTAAAGGTCTTATAATAATTTTCAGTTGACAAACCAGTTTTTAAAAGACTCAATATTTTACCCTCTTTCATTTCTAAAAAATTATTGTGTGGGATCACTCCAAAACCTGTTTTGTCACTTCCAAGGTAACATGGCAAAGTGCCTCTTTTAACGAAGTGACGAAAGCTTTAATTTATAATGAATTTTATAATAATTCAAAAATAATTTAAAAAATATGTAATAAAATCTGATTAATAAGAATAGCTTATAGACCAGCTATTGACATAAGGTATATTTATTTCCCCTTTATCTCTTTTACATTTATAATTCAATTCATTAAAAAATCAATAAAAAAACTTCATGGAGGTGTAGAATGAGTAACAATTTTATCGATCAAAATGACATTGCCTATCTTGTTGACAACCTGACTTTTAAACAGAAGGTTGACAGAGCATTAAATCTGATTGAAGAGGCCTATAATAAATATGGTGATGGTTTGGTTGTAGCAAACAGCCTTGGTAAAGATTCGGTATGTGTGTGGGATCTTGTAAAAAAGGTAAATCCTAAAATAAGAGGATTTATAGTTACTACCCGCTTCAAACCAAAGGAAACAATCGAATTTATGTATAAAACTGTGCAAAGGTACCCTGAAATAAGAGTTTTTAAAAATGAACAATCTATTGAAAATAGGTTATACGAGAAGGATCCCGATAAATGCTGCTACTTGCTAAAGGTCCTTCCAACCAGATGGGCAATTGAAGAGATGAACGTATCATGCTGGGTAACGGGATTAAGGTGTACTGAGGGTAGGACACGAGTAGATTTTAAGGAAATAGAGGAGAGAGATAAAGGTTTAATCAAACTAAATCCCATACTAATATGGAAGGAAAGGGAGGTGTGGCAGTATCTTGCATTAAACAAGGTAGATGTTAATCCCCTCTATGCCAGAGGATACAGATCCCTTGGATGTGAACCATGCACAAAAATAACAACAGCCGAGGATGAAAGAGCCGGAAGATGGGTGGGAACAAAAAAGCAAGGTGGTGAATGTGGAATACACACCAAACCACTCAAAGACGAACCAGACCCTCACTTTTTAAGATTGTACACATAATAAGCACAGGTAAATAGAGAAACTAAAAAAGTGCGTAAGTATCAGTTAATCCAATTTGCAGATCTCTCAAGATGTCATTTTTATATTATTAATGAAATTAACAAAGACATTTTTTGCTTTAATTAATAGAGGCAGGCTTAAATCCTGCCTCTATTTTTTATCTTCCTTTCTATCTATTATGTCTTTAATCTCTGAAAGCTTCCCAATATCAGCTCTAGAGGCAATAATATTTTCCTTTTGTATTGCGAGATAAACTTCTTTTCTATGAATCGAGATATTTCTCGGAGCTGTAATACCTAATTTTACATGATCACCTTTAATTTCAACGACGGTGATTTCGATATCGTCACCAATCATTATACTCTCGTTAACCTTTCTGGTCAGAACAAGCATTAACGGGACTCCACCAGTTTTTCTTTTGTCTTCTTCATCTCTTCAAGAATGTAATGCTTAACGGTATAATTGTTGTTTTTTGATATAACCTGTTTGCCAACCCTGGTTTTTTTGTTGATTATTATAGGTCCCATCAAATTTGCTGAGATTTTAGCAGGGTCTTCCGGAACAGTAACAATTGCAAAATCAAGCATCTCTTTTTTATGTTCAACCCCTATAGATTTGATATCCTCTTTATCAACCATTAATTTATAATTTTCTATAAATATTCTTGGGTTAACAAGAAGAAAGGCAAGATCAGGCTCTTCTTCTGCCTGAAGCCAGTAAAATGGCCCTTCTCTGGAATCAATCAGAAAGTACTGATGAATATTTTCGAATCCAATGATCCCCTCAGGGAAAATAATTCTTTGACGCTCACTAACCTCAATCTCTCCGTAAGGTTTAGTTTTAATTTTCATTTATTGCTCCTTACCTTAAAAAGTCTAATAATGTTGGCTGTATTATTCTTGCTGATACTCCAAGAGCAGCTTGATGGGCTACTTCTAACATCTTTAGTCTGGTAATTGCTTCTGCAACATCTACATCTTCATTGCTTGAAAGTATCTCCTCAAAGTCTGACTTCTCCTGTACAAGCCTTTTTTTTGCCATCTCTAATCGATTGCTCTTTGCTCCCAATTCAGCCCTATACTTTAATACATTATCAAGGGCAAGATCTATACCCCCCAACGCTCTACTGCCTACATCCTCAACGTCATTTCTATATAGAGAATCTCTCAACTGCTTTACCATATCAAAAACTGTTCCTCCAAAATATCGGGCGGTTGGAGAGAGATTTTTAGGGGGTAACTTTCCAGAAATTACTCCAAGGTCCTGCATAACCGTGCTACCACCTATATCTTCAATCCACAAATCTCTGGCAGAGGATGTCTCAAGAACAATTCCCCCATTCATTCTATTGACAGATGCTCGGACAGGAACTGGAGCATCATTTATCCTTGTAACAATAGTTTCAATATTATCCCCGGCTTTAAGATGTATTTCAACCCCATTAATTCTAATAGTTGAATCCTTCGCAACTATGTAGTTCGATGCATCAACCGAAGAGAAAAGATTAGCATTCTCAGCCCAGAAAACCTCATTGCCGGGAGAATTGATAGACATAATATCACCCTGAGCTATTTCCCGATTCTGGTTACCAATATCCCCATAGTACTCAACCTTCTCTATCACCTCTTTACCAGCGTATTTGTTGAAACTCTTGTGAACTTTGAATGGTTCTTCCAGTGTATCATTTCCTCCGAATATTGCCTTGCCTTTATACTTTGAATTTGCAACATTTACAAGCTCTTCAAATAGCTCATTGATTTCAGCAGCAATTTTCTTTCTATCCTCTTTTGTGTATGTTCCATTGGAACCCTGTACACCCAATTCCCGGATTCTTTGCAGGATATTTGTTACATTCTCTAAAGCTGAATCAGTAACCTTGAGCCTCGAAAGACCATCATCAACATTTTTCTCATACTGCTCTATTTCTGAGATTGCTCTTCTATACAAAATAGAATGGCCAACCTCAACAGGATTATCCCGCGGAAGCCGATTTTTTTTACCTGAGGATATTTTAGTCTGAAGCTCGAGCATTCTATTTGTATTTCGCCTGGTAATTTCGATGAGGTTATCACCCATCATATTGGTACTCACCCTGTACATTTCTCAACACCCCTTGACCTAAAGCATTCTATTTATTATAATATCGAGCATTTTATTCATTTCTGAAACAAATCTCGCTGCTGCTGCATATCCATGCTGGAACTTAACCATATTAACAAGCTCTTCATCCATATTAACCCCGGAAATGCTCTTTCTCATATTAACAAGATTATCGACTATTATTCCTCTATTTTCAGATTCTCTCTTTGCAATTTCGCCTTTCAATCCAATTTCGGTTATCATTCTCTGATAAAAATCATTTAAAGTCAGACTCTTCCCGACCATAATCTTCTCAAATCTAACCCCGGCTATTTTTAGAGCATTATCGCCATTTCCCGCCCCATTCATAACATCAGGTACACCATCTCCGTCTGTATCAACACCAGTACTTGCTGCTATTGACTCTACTTCATTTTTAACCCCATCATCAAGAGTTAACCATGAAGAAGGATGATGCATCTGGGTAACCATATAGTCACCACCAATTCTTTGAGCCATACCTGGAGCCCCCACATCAAAAGCCCCCTGCGAGACACTGTTCTTGAGTATACCGGCATACTTAACAAGAAAATCTCCAGAATCCTCAAGATGATTGATATATAAGTTTGAGCCATCCGACTTAACCACTAAATTTCCATAGCTATTTACAAACATCTTAATATCAGCTCCTGAATTGTTAATCCGACTGATAATATCTGAAACTCTGTCAGTATTTTTATAGTTCACAGTTATTTCATTATTAAGGGTTATCGTTCCGCTTATGCCAACTGTATCGTCAGGCTTAATCTTTTGACTTCCGGTTATTCTGAAAATAATAGTGGAATCAAGCAAACCATCACCGTTAAAATCATAATCGCCTACTGGATTAACACTCATTGCATTCTCTTTAAAGAAGTTCAAACCAGTTCTCAGGTTAATCCCAAATCCTTTACGATGAATGCTGTTAACCATATCCATCAGGTTAACCGTGAAGAGATCTAAATCATCTATCTGCTTTTTTACAACCTCATCCCTTGCATCTAAGAGTGATTTCAATTCACCGGATTTTACTTTAAGAGTAGTGCCATCCCTATTCCATACAATATCAGAGTATCCTTCGTTATTGGGATTTTTTACCAGCTTTAGCTGCTCATAATGTTTTCCCTGAACCAGATGTTTCCCATTAATATAGATTATAAACTCATCTTTATCACTTCTTCCAATCTGTATATCAGTCAACTTTGAAAGATTTTCAACGAGGAGATCCCTTTTATCCCAGAGATCATTGGGATTATCTCCGACAGATTCTGATTTTAGTATTTCAGCATTAAGTTTTGCTATGTCTTTGGCAAGTGAGTTAACCTCATAAACTCTAGCTTGAACGGTTTCCTCAATATTATCCCTTATAGATTTTAAAGCCATATAATTGTTATTTATCTGACTTGAAAGAGCTATTCCATACTCTCTAACCGCTTCTCTTGCTGAGTTTTCCTCAGGGTTATTTGCAAGGTCCTGCCATGAAGCCCAGAATTTATCCAAAAGGTGCATAATACTCTTATCGGAGGGTTCATTATGGACAAGTTCTACCTGCTTAACCCAGCTATTCATGGATGTCCAATAAGAGAGACCGTTTTTCTCCGATATTATTCTATCATCAAGAAGCATATCTCTAGCTCTCAGAATTTTTTGAACATCAACTCCCTGGCCTATCTGACCCGGGGTTAGCTCTCTTGTCAAGCCTGGAATATATAGTGGATCAAATACTTCGAGAGTTATCTTTTGCCTTGAGTATCCTTCTGTATCTGCATTTGATACATTGTGCCCTGTTACCTGTAGTGCTGCCTGATGTGTAATGAGCGCTCTTTTTCCCAGTTCAATTCCTGAAAATGCTGAATTCATAATATTTACCTCATATTAGCCTCATGCTTTAAAATCTAAAACAAACGAAGAGGTATCTTTACTCTCTGTGACCTCTTCTCCCGAAAGTCCATAAGTTTTTGTAGCTTTGTTCCCATTTGATATAAGACCCAATGTGAAGTTTATTATTTCAAGACTGTCTTCCAATAAGGTTTTTGTTCTGTTGTTGACAGATTTTAACTTCTCTATAGCATCAATGAGTCTTTCTCTACTCAATTTTAGATCCCCGTAAACATCACTCGGAAGGGATTCCGCAAGCTCCGATAAAGGAGTATCTAAATCATAACCTAAGTTTTTCATTATTTTCTCTCTTAGCTTTTCACTCCTGTTTATCTCAGCCAGAATAGACTCACTCTCCCTAAGTAGTACTTCTACACTTTTCCAGTCTTGATTAATAATAGCCTCGATCTTTTCTTCCTCATTTACTATCAACTTTTTATGTTGCTCAATCAGGATATCCATAATATCCAGAAGTTCTCTCACTCTCTTTTCCATTATTATACCCTCTCTCATTCCTTATATTTAATTTCGGAATATATCTTTAATCAATGAGGGGTAAATTCCTTATTACATAAAAAATCTGTTGTCAATAAAGTTTTCATCAATTTAAGGATCGATATAGGCTATTTTATATTTACATTCTCTAAAATTAAAAATTGTAATCTATTTACTATTTAATAACAAGGTTTCATGTTGCTAAAATGAAAAGAAAACAAGAAGATTAAAGGATCACTTTATAGTTTGCGGATTTGGTGATATAGGAAGCTCTATCAGTAACGAACTATTTAATGCAGATATTCTTTTTGTAATAATTGAGAACAATGACCATATTGCAGAGTTTGCTATGATGAAAAATTATCTGGTAATAAAGGGTAAGGCTACCTATGATGATACCTTAATTAAGGCTGTTATTAAAAGGGCAAGAGGCAAGGTAGTTTGCTCAGGAGATGATTCTCTAAATATGTATGTTATACTGGCGGACAAGAGAGATGAACCTAATCTTCTTATAATCGTTAGAGGTTACAAACTGGATGGAGAAAAGAGGATGCTCCGCGCAGGTGCTAACTTGGTAATATATCCATTAAAACTGAGTGGACAACAAATGGCGCAGATTATGGGTTATTCATTAAAATTGTACAAACATTTTCGAAGAAATAACATAAAACTCCAGGAGATAATTGAAGAAAACAATGCCCTGCAGGCTGTTAAAATTAAAAGGAGGAACGGAACATTAATATTTAACCCCAGCCCGGATATTCTGGTAAACAGGGATGATAGCATTTTATTATTAGTTGAGGAAAGAGAGCTTGAGAATTATTCGGATTTAGAAGAGATGCCAATTTGAAAAGAAAAACTTGAACCGTTATCATAGAATTAACAATGAGTGAATTAAATAAAATATTTAAACAAGCTTCCGAAGTTTAAACACTCTATTTTTTTGTCCTTATATCTTTCAATAAGATTTTCTCTGGCCTCTTTCAAATGATGAGAAGATATCCCATACTCCATTGAAAGACAGGCCTCTATAAATGCTGCCAGATCATCACATGCCTTAATTATATGGCCATCAACAGGGGAATAATTTGCATCATCGTATTTTTTTGAAATTTCCTCGCTACTTATACCCTTTTTTATGATTCCATTTTCTGTGATTTTATTTTCAAATTCATCATCAATAAAATAGTTAATCTCCTTTTGTATATATTCAGGCAATAAGGGATATAACACCTCCTCTATCTGACTTCTTTCATATTCTTTTATTATCTCATCAAGGCCTTCAACCGATCTTTTTATAGGTGAAATTATATCCCGTGTTAAAACCTCAGCAATATCATGAAAAAGACCTGCATAAAAATTATTGTAAGCTCTCTTCTCTGATGCAGATATTTCAACCGAGGCTATATATGAAATCATCGCTACTATTAGCATATGGCCTAAAACAGAAGTTTGTGGTATACGTGGTGACCCTGCCCAACGTTTTTGGAATCTCAGCTGTCCACAAAGGTCAATAAAACCGTAGGTCTTCTTCTGAAGAGATATTTTTTGCACCCCTATTAGATCATAAAAATCCTCTATTCGATTTTCTATTTCCTCTTTCGTCTTATCTATTCTATAAATAAATGGATTAAGATGATATATAAGCTTAAACTCCCAGTTTGTAGCCAGATAATGGGCAGCCATAAGTATATGTTTCTCATATTTTGCATATTCATGATCAAACAAATAATTTTTAAACTTACTCTTAAATCCTCCTCTCAGATCTCGAATATCAGCATCTATTCTGTTTAATACGTATTGATTTAATTCCTTGCCCTTTTTTGACATCATTTTATGAAATACCATAGGTTTAATATCAGTAAGAATAACCCTCTGTAGGAACTCAAAAATTCCTCCTTCTATCAATTTTATCCAATCTATTTTTGCATCTCTATCATTCTCTTCATACTTTGCAATAATATATGCAATCATAATTTTATGAGCCTGCTTATCAAGCTCTACCAGCTCTCCCGGCCTTGCATGATCATTCCATCTCTGGATACTTGCTGCTTCATAAAACTTCTCTAATAGCCCTTTTGTAATCATTTTGTCTGTCTCCTATTAATTTTGAGATTGGTAAAAAAAGGATCTTCCACTAACATTAGAAAAGTATATAGATAATAAGGAGTTATTATATATTATAGACCAGCTATATAAAAAATACTCTCTGATAATTAAATGTGTTTATCCTTTAACAGCTCCAAAACTGAGACCTCTAACAATGTATCTCTGTGCTAGAAGGGCAATTACAACAGGAGGTGTTACAGCAACAAGAAACCTTACAGCAAGAAACCAGAACTGTATACCCCTTGTATCAACAGCTCCTGCCATTTGAACCGGTATAACTAGAGCCCTTAAAGATCCTATCGTTAGGGCAAATAAAAATTCATTCCATGTAAAAGCGATAACAATCAATAGAGCAGCAACCAGACTTGGAGCTGATAATCTTAATGATATTTTCCAGAAAATATTAAAAAAACTTGCTCCATCAACCAATGCTGCTTCTTCCAATTCAATTGGAATATCAATGAAAGCCTGGCGCATAATCACAACTACAAATGGTAGATTAAAGGTAATATTCACTATGATTAAGGCCAAC